>NZ_JADWYR010000002.1:1063377-1417836 GCF_015831355.1 Panacibacter microcysteis | reverse complement strand
GATGCCATCGGTACCATTGCCTTTTGACTTTTTGCTGTAGGTGCAGGCAACGATCATCTCATTCAAACTGCTTTCTATAAGGGTTGCTTCCCTTATATAATTATCGCCAAGGTTAATTTTCGCAGAAATGATTTTTTTGCTCTCTTTGGTAAATTTCAATACCTCGTAGTGGTAAGCAGGATTGCCCGTTTCTTTGTCTCTTTCTCTTCTGGAATCGCTGTCGTACACCTTCGCAAGCATGTAAGCGTTGCCTTTAGCATCCAGAGAAAAATCTGAATTATCCATGATGGCCTCTGTATAAGGCATCGTAAACTCACCGCCCCACAGTTTATTCATCTTATCATCAAATACCTGCAGACCAATTTTGTCAAAGTTTTTCTTGTCACTTTTTTGTTCCGGGTACAGGCGGTAGCTGATCAGCAGTTTACTGCGCTCTGCATTATAATTGTACCTGTACTTGCCTACAACCTTTGCGCTGTATAAGCCATTGCCAACAAGGGTTCCAGCCATCCTCGTTGCCTGAAACAGTTTGTGGTTTGCATCTTTTATTTTACCTGCGGTTACGTCTATCTTGTCGTAATACAGCATTTCCGTTTCACTGCTTTTATCCCAGTCGCTGTGCATCCAGTAGTAGTTATCATCATTGAAATTTACAACAAGTTCGCTGGTGAAATTTTTTGTTGCTTCCGGCAGTTCAATTTTTTGTTCCGCTGTTTTATGTAATGACTGTGCATCGAAACGGGTAATGTACAGCTCATCATCTTTCAAAGAAAGGTTTACGATACCATCTTTTTGATTGCCAAAAAAAGCAAGGTCTTCTGTTTTGCGGGGCAGTTCATATTCGTCGCCCAGCTTAAAAGTAAATTTGGTACTCTGCTTTTGCGCATACGTAACCACCGATAATAAACATACCGGGAGCATTGCTAAATATTTCATCGTTTGGAGGTTAAAAGGTTTGTTAGAAGTATCAGGTGTATAAAATTTTATTTGTTGATCAGCTTAGTATTTTGTTAACGGCACCAACACACCGGCCCGCAGGGCGGTAAACGCATAGGCGCCCAGGTAACCGCCACCGGTGCTTGCCACAACCGGTTTTAACGACAGGTCGAAGCAACCTTTTGTTTCAATCACCACACGTTTAATGCGACATTGAATACCCGTATTAAAACTAAAGCCGCTGATGATGTAATTGAATTTATCGCTGGTGGCAGAATTGCCGAGGAATTCGTATTTGTTGCGCTGAGATACAAAGCCCAGCATGCCACCTGCACCCACAAACCAGTTTACACGGGAGTCTGAGAAATCGCCCACCAAGGCGCCTTTAAAACCCAGTTGCAGGTATTTGTAGTTGTATATTTCAGAATGTTTCTCGTCGCCTACATAGGTATTATCGTCGTACACGGCTTCGGTGTACCCGTCCGTATTTTTTTTGTATAGAGAAGCATTCAGGTAATAACCTACACGGTCGTCACTTACATATTCCACCATCAGTGTTGGCCCGGTGCCTTTAAAGTTGTCACCCGAGCCAGGGTTATTGAAAGTGCCATAGACGGCGCCGACAAACAACTGTGCGAAAGAAAACTTAACGGTAAAAGCAAAGAAAAGGGTAAGCAGTTTTTTCATAATGTTCAGGGGCTAAAGGCAGGTATATGTACCTGTGTATGGGTTTTTGTATGCGATTTTTTATTGAACGACGAAAGTACACTGCTGCTTGTTGCCAGTGCCTTTAAAAACCATTAAAACATTAAACGCTATGCACAGCATATCAATTAAGAAGATAATGTAGCCGGCTGTAGTACTTCGTGGCATCGCCGGTTGTGTCACTCACTTGTACGGTTGGTTGGTGTGGGATCTGTAGCGTTGCAGTTTATCCCACTTTCGGCAGACGACTTACTTTTGCGGTTGGTTAATGTGGCGGCAATGAATTCAGCTATGTTTCTGGCGCAGGTCTCCTGACCTGCGCTTGCTGGTTATTTAACTCGTCTTTAAACATATGCAGAAGCATAATCAAGTTCTTGTAACTGAAATTGATTATTGAATATAAAATAAGTAATGCTTAGGCGCAGGAATGAGGCGTTAGGTTTGCAGCTTAGCTTCCTGTGCCTTTGCAACAAGAGTATTTTGTACTAATTACAAACTTAAGATGCCTAATCGCAAAAGATAAGCATCAATCTTAAGCCAGCACCGTAGCAAGCAACGCGAAACCAACTTCTATAATTTTACAAAGAGATTTACGTTTTATATATTGCATTTCAATCTATGAGTAAAAGTCAGATCCTAAACTAACATGAGAAAAATATTTTACATTGTAATCAGCATCGCTTTAGTAAGTTGCACAGGTAGCCCCTCAAATCCGGTAACTCCACCAGATTATCTTCCATCAGATAAATTTATAACTCTATTCAGTTTTAAAGCTGCTGATAATGCAGGTGTTCTAATTTCTGATGTTTCGGGAGTAGTAGGTACTGATAGTATACATCTTTTAGTGCCATACGGAACCAAAATAAATAATGTTAAGCCAACAATAACTATAAAAGGTAAAAGTGTTTCACCTTCAAATCTTGCGGCGCAAAACTTTACGAATCCTGTAGAATATATTGTTACGGCCGAAGATGGATCAACAAAAAAATATGTTGTTGTTGTTAGGGAATCAACACCCGATATTTTAGTTGACAATAAATGGCAGTGTGAGATTGGTGGCGTTCTGTATTCAGGTACTATGGACACCAGTTTTATTAATATCATCAACAGCCAGGGCACGCCGTTTTATGATTCACTTGTTTATTTCACCGGAACCTCCACAGACAAAAAAACAAGTATTGCCTTTTGGATAAATGTAAAACGGAATTTATATCCCAATGGCATTTTCAGTAGTTCGCAAGGAATGAGTTCATTAAGTATCGATATGAATTCATCAGATGAATGGTCGTCAGTATATGGCTCGCCGGATAAAGCCGATTTTGTAGTTGACTCTTTTACCACAAAAAAACTGAAAGGAACTTTTAGTGGTCATTTTCCTAACAAACAACATACTGCATGGATAGATGTAACAAATGGCAAGTTCAGTTGTGAATTTGGACAAGGAAACAATGAACCCAAGCAGGTATCGTTTGTCGGAGAAGACAGTATTTATGGCTATACACGTTATGCGGCATTACAAGCAAATTCGCTTATTATTGACGCTTCAGATTATACTGCATTTACAGGACGTACATACAGGCTAATAGTGCATACCGGCAGCACAATTAAACCGGGAACATACGAAAGTAAAGAAGGTAATGTTGGCTTCAATCTTTATACCCCCAGCATCTACCGTTATGCAATTGGAGATTCACTTGGTAATATGTCTGTAACAATTACAGCAGTAAACGGAAATGTTGTAGAAGGAACATTTCATGGCAGGTCGGAATTTGCCGTTGAACACGATATTAATGACGGTAAGTTTAAATGCCGCGTTCTGAATTATTACCCACAGCAAGATTCTGTAAATAAATGGAAATATCTATCTGATAACATTTATATGGCGGAGTATTCCATTTTTGGAGGCAACATTACAAAAGCCGAAAAAACTTTCTCCGATAATTACTACAGACTAACGGTAGATGGCACTTCTGATAATGATAACTCACAATTTAAACTCGCTGTATTTTCAAGAAATCCAATAGATACAGGCTACTATGCTACAATACCTGGCAATAGAATAATAGAAGCCATTTATTTTAAAACAGGATCAACCTATCCATTCAATTTTGGAAGCAGCAGCACAGGTGTGTATTGCCATATAGATCATATTGACAACAATACTGTTTCCGGCACATTTGGATATAATCCTTCTGTAGGTCAGTTTGATAATTATTTAATAAGAAAGGGAAGTTTTACTGCATCATTTCATTAATATCTGATTTACCTATTGGGTCACCAGTTGGCCTAAGAATATAAACCAGCTGTTGGCGCAGGAATGAGGCGTTAGGTATATAGCTTAGCTTCCTGTGCCTGTACAACAGGATTGTTTTAATTTATTCGAGAGTTGCTTACAAGGCTTAAGATGCCAACACACAAAAACCTTTATCTCAATCTTAAGCAGCATTGTAGTTTGCTTCTTTATAATAAAGACGTCTTTGCTTATGCAGATAGAAGTAATGAAGCAGATCGCTGCAGCCGCCATAAAAGCAGAAACCTGAAGTGTGCGACGCAACCAAAGCCCAACAGTATTCCCCAGGCTAGCTACCAAAAAATACATCAGTTCGATCAGACTTAAACTTATCAGTTACTTAGTAGTGTTTAAAATATACAAATTGAAAAAAATACAGGTAGTAAACCTGTACTATAGTGTATCAAATCATTTATTTATACAACACCTAAATGGATAACTATGCTTCAACTGATTCAAAAAGTATGTTGCTGCGTTTCGTTTTGAGGTTTAATGTAGTTTGTAAAATTTCGCTTGCTGAATATCTAATGTATTACTTGAAATTTTCAAAACATATGTTCCTTTGGGAAGTGACAACACATCAATCGTCATGTTTATACTTCCGTTAACCGCTATTATCTTTTGCTTATTGAAAGTTCGTCCCTGCAAATCACTAATTGTAAGAAGTAGATTTGTTGACCTGATATTTTTTATACGTAACGTTAGTGTGTTGCTGGTTACAGGATTAGGTGAAATAAATATCGTATTACTGATATCTGGCAGTGTTTTGAAATCAATTCCTTTAACCCATATGGAATACAATGAGTCTGTTCTGCATAAACTTCTAAGCTTCCATTGATAAGTTGTATTCGGCAACAGACCGTCTATGTTAATCCCCTCCTTTGAATAATTTCTTTGTTTTATAATCCATACAGAATCATTGCTGGCACGGTAAGCTATCCTTGTGTTTGTAACGTTAGTGTCTGTAATTGTCCACGATAACCTTGCTGCTGTATTTGTAATTTTTGAGGCGTTCAGATTAGATGGAATACTGCAAACTGATTCGGCTGGTGTGTAAGACCATAAATCTTTTGCGAAGTTATGTTCTGCCACGCCAGTGCCTACATATCCCTTATTGCCGATGTTAAAACTAACACAAGCATCATATCCTGCACCGGCGAAATCTACTTGTTGCAACCATTGATTAAGCCCGGGATCATACTGCCAGAAGTCTTTATAAGCTGATCCTGATCCGGAACCACCCGTTCCTACATATCCTTTTTCCCCAATGCTAAACGCTACAGCGTTTAAACGGGCAACTCCGCTAAAATCTGCTTTTTGCGACCATTTATTTATCGCAGGATCGTATTCCCAAAAGTCTTTTACATTTCCTGTATATCCGCTTCCTGTACCAACGTATCCTTTATTACCTATACTAAAACCGACAGCACCAAATCGTTCTGTCCCACCAAAATCGGCTTTGCGCTTCCATGTATCCGTAAGTGGATTGTATTCCCAAAAATCTCTCGCCACTTTGGTACTGTAATGTCCTGTACCTACATATCCTTTTCCACCAATACTAAATCCTATATTGCCCTGGCACCCTAATCCGGGGTAACTTGCTTTCTGCGTCCATTTGTTTTGCAGAGGATCGTATTCCCAAAAATCTTTTGCCTCTTGTGTTGATGTGCCGACCCAACTTAAACCCATTCCAACGTATAGTTTTGAACCTATGCTAAATGCAGTGGAAAAAGCACGTAGGCCACCACTGAAATCTGCTTTTTGAGTCCAGGTATTTGCTATTGCATCATACTCCCAAAAATCTTTCAGAAATCCGTTACCAATTCCAACTCCAATGTATCCTTTGTTGCCTATGGCAGCCCCACATGCACCGTAACGACCTTCTCCACCCATGTCTTCTTTTTGCGTCCATACCCCGGATTGAGAAAAAATTGTTACTGTACTTAACGACAGGACGGCTACAACCAGCAAATGCTTTTTCATAGTGGTAAATTTTGTAAATAATTTTTTGAGCAATCATGTTTGCTGCTGTATAAAAATTATTAAACACAATAGTTATTCATGTTCAGCAATACAGCTTTAAGCTTTTGATACAAATATTATTACCTAAGGTTGGAATTGTAATGATAAATAAATCTGACAGTAGTCAAGAACCCGGATGATTTTAATCAAACTCATAAAGAGTCTTAAACTAACATAAACCAGCTAATACCAAGTTGGCCTAAGAATATAGCTGTTGGCGCAGGAATGAGGCGTTAGGTATATAGCTTAGCTTCCTGTGCCTGCACAACAAGATTGCTTTAATTTATTCAAAAGTTGCTTACAAGGCTTGAGATGCCAACACACAAAAGCTAAGCCTCAATCTTAAGCCAGCATCAACGGTGACTATTTGCTGCCCAAACAATCGAAAGTACAAGTGTGCATCTCATAAAATGTTATTGATTTTATAGAACTATAAATAAAACAACAATATTAATTGCAAACATCTACCGTTAAATAACGGTACGAAATACGGTTTTTTTCTTGTTGACATGTTTTCTCTTAGAAAATAATTTTAGGCATAAATTTTATCTATGAAACTTATTAACCTTTTTTTTCTACTTTTCTTAATAATCTTATTTTATAGTTGTGATAAAACAACTGATCTAACAAGTAATGCTTCTGTTAAAGGATGCAGACAGCCAAACTCTTTTAATTATAATCCAGCTGCGACTGAAGATGATGGTTCATGTAAAGAAATGGAAGGTTGTCTTGGTTATAGCTCTGGTTTAACTAATTCGGGCTCATTGGGAAATACACTGAATAGTGCCTACTATGATCAGAAAATGAGTGAAGAAATATACCTCCAAAGCATTTTTTTTAATGGAATTCCTGCAACTGTATATATACTTTATGAACCATCAATTGAAATGAAAAATGCATACGCAAGTCCTGAGGGAAATATATTATTTGGGTATTATATGTTTTATTATACGATACAGTCTTACGGAGAGCTTCCTGTTTCTGGAATTTTGGCTCATGAGTGGGGGCACCGAACTCAATTTACAGTAGGATGGCAAGACTATTATAAGCCTTCACATAAAGAGCTAGAAGCTGATGCGTTTTCGGGATTTTATATGGCTCTTGCAAAACAATATGCGTGGGATCAAATTGAATCATATTATGCGAATGTTTACGCTACAGGAGATTATTATTATAATAGCCCAACACACCATGGAACCCCCGACCAAAGATTAAATGCGGCATATCTTGGAGTTAATACTGCTATTTATGCACTTCAATCCGGTAAGCAATATACATACAGTGAGCTACATGAAATTTTCTTTGGAACTATTCGTACTCAAATTGACGGAAAAAGTCAGGGACATGGATTTAAAGACGTTGTATATCCTAAAAATCTTACTAAAGATTACATAAAGTCTTTGTTTCCAAAAATGTAGAGAATTAATATTTTGTGTGCATTTTCTCTATCGGTTGGTGTCCTCACCAACCGAAACCTAGTCTCTGAAATGCGTAAGTATATTAAACTCATCCTGCCCGGTTAAATAAAACCTGGCGCTGCTCCACTTGTATTCTTCAGGTAACTTACACAAAGACCATTTCTCTCTTACCGGATTAAGATGAATATAGTTCAGCTTTTCAGCAAGTATATTGTCGTTGCTTATCGGGATAGCAAGCGGATCTCTTTTCCAGAATTGATATTGCCGGTCTTCTTTATCCGATTGATACAACTTTAGCAAGCCGGCATCTTTGGCAGACAAATATTTTTTAAACTGGTGAGCAGTAAACTTTGCAAAACTTCCCGCCGGACTTTCTTTTCCATTATCCTTTAATATATACCATAGTAAGTGAATGTGATTTGGCATAATAACATACCCATAAATTTTTACCAGATTATTCGTGACAAGATATTGAAGGGAATTAATCACCGTCATTTTTAAACTATCATCAGCAAGCAGGTGCCTGAATTGATTGATTGTATCTGTGTAGAAATAGCAGATATTTCCTGCCATTTGTCCCTGGCGCCTATGAAAAAATATTCATGATTTAAGCTACAATATTTTTCGGTTCATCAATATTTTCGGTTGGTGGGGACACCAACCGATAGATAAAAATATTTTTCGGTTCATCAATATTTTCGGTTGGTGAGGACACTAACCGATAGATAAAAATATTTTTCGGTTCATCTACATTTTCGGTTGGTGGGGACACCAACCGATAGATAAAAATATTTTTCGGTTCATCTACATTTTCGGTTGGTGGGGACACCAACCGATAGATAAAAATATTTTTCGGTTCATCAATATTTTCGGTTTGGTGGGGACACCAACCGATAGATAAAAATATTTTTCGGTTCATCAATATTTTCGGTTGGTGAGGACACCAACCGATAGATAAAAATATTTTTCGGTTCATCAATATTTTCGGTTGGTGAGGACACCAACCGATAGATAAAAATATTTTTCGGTTCATCAATATTTTCGGTTTGGTGGGGACACTAACCGATAGATAAAAATATTTTTCGGTTCATCAATATTTTCGGTTTGGTGGGGACACCACCGATAGATAAAATATTTTTCGGTCATCAACATTTTCGGTTGGTGGGGACACCAACCGATAGATAAAAATATTTTTCGGTTCATCAATATTTTCGGTTTGGTGGGGACACCAACCGATAGATAAAAATTTAAGCTACAATATTTTTCGGTTCATCAATATTTCGGTTGGTGAGGACACCAACCGATAGATAAAAATATTTTTCGGTTCATCAATATTTTCGGTTGGTGGGGACACCAACCGATAGATAAAAATATTTTTCGGTTCATCAATATTTTCGATTGGTGAGGACACCAACCGATAGATAAATTCAACATGCACACAAGGCTTAAAATAGCAACTCACAAAAGCTAAGCCGCAATCTTAAGCCAGCACCAGTATTGCATAACGTTTATGAACTTGTTCAGGTGGGGGTTTGTAGTACGTTATCCGAGCATATAAAAATGCTGAGTAGCTTTAGAAAGGTTCAATTTATTGTATCAGCTTCATTACCCAAAAAATGATGTTGGCTGTTCGTTGTTCATTTCATTGAGTGAAAAGCAACTTTGTTTCCTTCTGTGTCA
Source organism: Panacibacter microcysteis (assembly GCF_015831355.1). Taxonomy (NCBI): domain Bacteria; kingdom Pseudomonadati; phylum Bacteroidota; class Chitinophagia; order Chitinophagales; family Chitinophagaceae; genus Panacibacter; species Panacibacter microcysteis. The sequence goes on along the minus strand of NZ_JADWYR010000002.1, from coordinate 1,408,785 downwards.
ATAAAATATGCCATAAAACCATTTTGACCAATAGAAGTTTTGGGCATTATTATTTTTCCGCCTGCCTGCTCTACTTTGCTCAACGGTAAACTTAAATCTTCACCGCCATTCAGATAAACAACTGTTCCTTTGTCTGATGGTTCAAAGCCTTCGCCCTGCGCAAGTCCTCCACCAACACCACCATTCATCATATCTGCCGGAAATATTCCATACTTTCCGATGGGAAACGGCATTTCCGAAATTTCTACTCCTAACACAGTTTCGTAAAATTTTTTTGCTCTTGTGAAATCTGTTGCCGGGATTTCAAACCAATTGATTGCATTTGTCATTTTGTTACTTATTTATTGTTGAGGTATACCAATTTTGAAAGCTCCTTTCTGCGGCTTCAATATTTTTCATAACAGCATAATCATTTAATATTGATGGTAACAATAAATATACAAAACTGCCATATATCAACTGTCTTGATTTTATGGTTGGCCTAAGAGCCTAAACAACCCGTTTGTACTGGAATGAGGGATTAAGGTTTGCAGTTTAGCTTCCTGTGCCTGTGCAACAAGTTTGCTGCAAGTTATTCATGGATGCTTAAAAGGCTTAAGATGCCGGCACGCAAAAGCTAAGCCTCCATCTTAAGCCGGCACCATGTATTCAAGAACTCTTGCTGATGCAGCAAGAAGATGATTAACAGATCGCCGCAGCCGCCATAAAAGTGGAACCGTCAACCGAGCGTGGCAACAGGCGATGCCATGGAAAGATTGGCTGGTAACATAAGCCTTTCTCAGCAGCCGCCTTTACGCGGATTGCGTTTGAAAATAAGCTTATTGTCTTTTTCAACATAATCGCCTGAGATGATGGGATAAGCGTACTTCGGTGCATACGATACAAAATGGCTCCGGATAATGATTTTGTCATTCACCCGCAGGGTGCGCAGTTGCTCAAGTTGAGGCTTGTCAGCATCAAACTGTAGTATGTATTCAGTGCCGTTAATACTGGCCATTATTCCAAAACCCAACCGGGAGCCCGGGGGAAGTGTAAGAGAAGTGATCACAGCCTCCATATTGCTATAGCTGCTTAACTGCTCCCTTATTTTAGCGGCACCGTCGAGCACTTTGATACCTTCGGGTGATGCCTGCCATGTCCTGAATTTTATACCTTCGGCGGTAGCTTCCCATTGTTCCCTTTCGGTTTTTGCTGCTGCAGCACCAAGGGTATTTGCGGCAGGCTTTTGCGTGGTATCAATTTTTGAATCGCGGTTAGCGAATACAAGACCGCTTACCACCACCAGCGGTAAGATAAGTGCATAGATCGTTTTTTTCATGGTTGATGTAGTTTTAACTGACATGAGTGTTGTTATCCGTTTTAACCCAACCGTTCAAGGATTTCTTTTTGTTTGCCCATCCTTATAAAGTTGGTGCACCAAAAATACTTTGATAATTTTCCCGCAAACAAATACTGCTTGTAAATAAGCATGTAAACTTTGTAAATAATACATTGACATATGCCTGGTAAACGATATTTCCCTGCCATACAAGGTACATACTTTGGTGGGTTGTTATTGCTTATGTTAATTTCTGTGATCTGCGTGGCTTTTAGCATGACGGACAGCAACGATTTTGATGTTGCAAGGAGGGAAGTGCTGCTGCGCCGGGTAGGGCACGAGATACTGCTGCAGTCGGGCGACAGTACATCGCGGGTATTACCGGTAGAGAAAACCGGGAGCAATGAATACCAGCTTCGTTTTGAAAACGCGTTTACTTTTCAGCCCGAAGCCCTCGTGAGCACCACGCAGCGGTTGCTGGCCAAAGACCCGCTGGCCGTTGATTATATTGTTAATGTCATCAACTGTGCTGATACCACTGTAGCATACGCCTATGCAGTTTCAGCCAATAAGAAAGATGATATTGTGGCGTGTATAGGAAGAAAGCAGCCAACTGCCTGTTACATGATCAACATTCAGTTTAAACCGGCAGGTGTAATGACCGCGAAGAGCGGTTTGCTCGCAGGCAGTATTGCGGTTGCAGCCTTTGCCGGGTTCGTTTTCTTCCGGTTGCACAAGCCGCGGAAGGTATTAACAGGGTCGCCCGGTGTGGCAGAAATGTCTCCGACACCCGCGCTGCCCGATAACCCGCATACAGAGTTGTTTACGCTGGGCGCCATGTTGTTTGATGCCGGGGCGCGTAAGCTTACGGTGAACGAACAAAGCGTAGACCTTACCAAAACGGAAGCACGCGTGCTGCGCATTTTTGCATTGTCGCCAAATGAGATCATAGAACGCAGCCGGCTGCAAAAAGAAATATGGGAAGATGACGGCGTTATAGTCGGCCGCAGCCTGGATATGTTTATTTCGAAACTTAGAAAAAAGCTGGAAGCAGACCCCGCTGTACGCATTGTTGTGATACGCGGTAAAGGATATAAGCTTGAGATTAGTTAAAACTGAGTGTAATAAAATAAATCATTACCAACCACACTATGCTAACATTAGAAATACTGCTTGCAGAACTGGACCGTGCCATTGCACAACAGCAAGCAATGAATGCAGCAGTGTCGAAAGCCAATGTAGGCTGGCATATTGAGCACAGCCTGCTAACCATAGATGTGGTGATTGAGGCTTTAAAAAAGTCTGATCCGCAGCATTACACTCCGCGTTTCAGCATGCCACGGCTGATCGTTTTTACCACAAATGCTATTCCGAGGGGGAAGGCAAAATCTCCCAAAGCAGTTGTGCCCGATGCTTATACAGCGCAAAGCCTGCGGGAGCATGTAAACCTTACAAAAAGCAACATAGAGGAACTGGCCGCTATTGATAAAAACAAATATTTTAATCATCCCTTCTTCGGGCATATACGCGCAGCTAAAACAAGAAAATTCCTGGTGATACATACCAGTCATCATGTAAAGATCATCCGGGACATACTTCGCTGAATGCCCTACGCATTGTTATCTGCAGGTATATGATCGTATGCCGGTTCACCATTTTACAAGATGCCGGTTCTTATGTAGTACATTTTTCTAATGATTATGTAGCAAGCTGCAGATTATAATGGCATCGCCTGTTGTGTCACTCACTTGTACGGTGGGAACGTATATCGGCAACGCGAAGACAACAGCGTATTCCTTTACTGTTATGGAAACCGGGCTACACCAAAGAATATTTTCTTTCCTTGTTGTACTTTGATTTATATGCGAGTGGTGAAAGCCCTGTTACACGATTGAAAACTTCCCTGAAAGCTTTGGTATCATTGTAGCCCACTTCATACATTATCTCACTAACCGTTTTTCGCGTGGTTTCAAACATCCTTTTGGCAGCTTCCATTTTTACTCTCTGCAGGTAATCCAGCGATGTAAGCCCGGTGGCCTTAATAAACCTTCGGTCAAAATTTCTTCTGCCAATGTTCAGGTCTGATGATAATTTTTCAATAGATATTTTGTCCTGGTAGTTTTGTTCGAGGAATTCCTGCGCCGTTAAGATTTCATTGTCATTATGTTTTTTATACCCGTTGAATATTGAAAATTCGGCCTGCAGGTTTCTATCCAGGTCTATCTGGAAATATTTCGCACAATGAATGGCGGTTGGCCTGTCATAAAATTTTTCTACGAGGTACAGCAATAAATGTAAAAACGAGTAGGCACCACCATTGGTGTAAATACCATTTTCATCCGTAATCAATTGGTCGGTTTGTAAATTCACATCAGGAAACAAGGCTTTAAAATGTTCAGACAAAGCCCAATGCGTAGAACATGTTTTGCCTGCAAGAATGCCGCTGGATGCCAGCATAAAACTGCCGGCACACATACTGGCTATTTCCGCACCCTTCTTATACTGTTTTGTTACCCAGTCAATCAATAGCCGGTTGTTTGCAGCAGCGGTCTCATAACTGCGGATCTGCGATGCAGGAATAATAATGAGATTGGTCTTGTCAATTTCATTGATCGTTACCTGGTGCTTTATGGAAAGTAAGCTGGTCTCCAAAAATCGCTTTTGGTTGCACCAACCAACTCAATAGTAAAAATAGCTTTGCCATTTTTCTTTACCAGGCAGTTATTTGCCTCACTGAATACCTGGTATGCACCTACAATACAGGCAATGGTACTCATGTTGGTTTGATCGTCCGGCACAAGGATGCTCAGGTGCTTCATCTGTTTTTTCAACAAAACTATAGCAATTATTTGTCTAAATCAACCCGCTATAATGTCGGTTTAGCACCATGCAAATAGCTGTTCCGGACAGTACATTTGCTGATAAACACACAAAAAATGATAAATACAGCGTTGTTCGTAAAAATGGTGATTGACAGATGGAATGGCTCCATTGCAAACTTAGACAAGCACCTGGGTTCATTAACAGATGAGCAATTGCAAAAGCAGGTTGCACCGGGTAAAAACAGGGGCTTTTATTTACTGGGACATTTTATTGCAGTGCACGATGAAATGCTGGTACTGTTGGGCATGGGTGCAAAACTATACCCCGAATTGTACGGGCCCTTTCTCAAAGAACCTGATAATATAGCGGTGCAAACACCTCCTGTTGCTGCACTAAGGAAAATGTGGGAAACGCAAAATAAACTGATCCATGAAAAATTCCGGCAAATGAACCCAGAAGACTGGTTTCAGAAACATACAGCCATTGCAGATGCAGATTTTGCTGCAGAGCCACACCGCAACAAACTAAATGTAGTCATTACCAGGACTTCGCATCTGCAATATCATACAGGGCAAATTGTTTTACTCCATTAACAGCCACAACTATGACAGCACAAAATTTTCAATACAGTTTTACCACTTCAAAAGGCACTGCTGAAGTATTCGCGCATCTACTCAATCCCAAAAACTGGTGGGTTGGTTTATTTGAAGAAAGGATTGATGGAAAAAGCAACGCCATCAATGACGAGTTTAGTTTCAGTGCAGGCGGTGGCGCACACTTTTCCAACCAGAAATTAACGGAGCTTGTTGCCGGCAGCAAAATTACCTGGCTGGTTACCGAAAGTAATTTGTCGTTCCTGCACAATACAAATGAATGGGCAGGAACAAAGCTCTGCTTCACGATCGAAGAATTTGGCGATCAAACAAAAGTCACCTTCACACACGATGGGTTGGTTCCGCACTTTGAATGTTACGGTGGTTGCTCACGTGCGTGGACACAATACCTGCAGAACCTGGAGCAACATCTTGCGTGAGACAGTTAGTGGCTACACAAAGCGCCTACAAGCTTGCAGCAGCACGTGCTCGTTGCCGGGGGCAACGCACCCCGCAAAGTCGCACAGCGCTTGTGCCCTGGCGTATTTGAATTCCCGGTTTTTATTGCTTGATAAACCGCAGCACCGCATGTTGCTCACCATCTGAAATCCGGATGAAGTAAAGACCTTTGTTAAGAGACGCAACATCAACCGGTATGTTGTTCAAGCCCTTCATGAGCGTTGTATTGATGGTTTGTACAATTTTACCATCAGCAGCCGTAATATACAGCACAGCCTTGCCCGCAAATGTTTTATTTACACTTACCGTGATGGTACTTACTGCCGGGTTAGGTGCAACGGTTGCCGCAGGCTTATGTAGGCTGATGTCATTACTGGCAGTTTGGGATATCGCTTTCGTGTTGGCGCTCCCCTCACAAAAGACTGTTACCGCATTGATTTTATTTGTCGCAATATCGTATGCGCCAGTAGTAATGCCATCTTCCACGGTAGTGTATGGAATATTGGTAACCGTAAAATTTTTTGGTGTAACAATGGAATCAAATTTTGGAACACGGTAACCTGTGCATATCCTGCCGAGTGAATCATACTTGTACAGCATCATATCATAATTATACGTGTCGCCACCATAATACCGGTTGGCCTTAAACATACTGCCATCCCTGTTGAACGCAAGATTATAATATGCACCATCAGGTAAAGTAAGCAGTTGGTGATTCACCGCATACTGTACCGCAAAGTCTGACTGCTTAACCGTAGAAGCACTTACGACCGTGGAATTTTTATCTAACCGTAACCAGAAATGTTTTCCTGCGTAGTAAATAATGCCTGCTATCTGCCATTGTTTATTTTTCCCATAAACTTTCATAGGGTAGGTAGATTCGTATGTCGGGTCGCAATTGGCACAATATACAGACTGGAAAGACTGGATAACCCCGGTACTGTCAAACACCATCAGGCCGGCGCTGCCAGCATTTTCAAAAAGCGTAACAGAAAATTTGCCCGCTACAGCTACTGCGCCATCTTCCCTTACCGCCACCGCGGCAGAGGCAAAAACATCCTGGGCCAATGTATTCACTGTCTTTTGCAGTGTAACCACACCTGAAGCATTTACCCTGAATAATTTGAACAAGCCTTTTGGAATGATGCCAATGCCAGGGTCTGCGGTAAAATAAAAATTACCACCCGGTGCTGCTGTAGCAGATTTTACAGATAATGATGCGTAGGTATGGCTGTTTATGTTTCTCGTCCACTGTACATCGCCGTTTGGCGCACATTTTATAAGCAGTATACTGTTAGCGGTTGCGCTGGTGGTTTCATACGTTTCGGCCACCAGTAAAAAGCTGCCGTCATCCGCCACTGCGCATTGGGCATTTTTCTCCGATGCAGCCGTTCCATAAGTGTTAGACCATCTCATGTTGCCGCTGGCATCAGTACAAACAATATAAATATCGTTAGAGCCTGCGCCAAAGTTTTGGGTGTAGCCAACCAGCAAAAATTTGTTGCTGCTTATTCTTTTAAAGTCCGTCTGGTATTCCGATGCGTTGGGGCCACCAAAGCCCTTTTCAAAAGTTGATTGCACAAATGCGGGCAATGAAATGCCAAGCAACAGTAACAGGAAGAGTATTTTTTTCATAAAGTGTTGTGGGTATTGTGGCGTTTAAATAATGGCACGAAACAGTCATATTGCATATGGGGACGGCATGTGGTTTTAATGGTTAAGGAATGAGCTGCTAAATGTAGCTTAATAACCTACAAAGATGCGTACACCTTTTCCTGTATTTTAACTGCGTCATGGTCAGCCCTTGCATACAATGTTGAATGATGATGGAGCCGGCTTTTGTATTACATGGCATCACCTGTTGTGTCACTCACTTGTACGGTTGGTTATTTATGGCGGCTGTGGCGTTCCGTTAATCCGGCGTGCGGCAGAATGGTAACTTGTTTAATCAGGTATTTTATTTATAGCGCATTCAAAAGCTGCGATTTGTGTGAAAGATAATGTCTTGTCATCATTACTCTCCGGCGCAGGTATTACGAGCTAACCCTGCAAGCAATGTTTAGCTTTCGAATAGCAGAAATACACGAAAAAGGGGAGTATACGGCTATTGGATTATAGTTTACATTTACCGGTATCATGCAACTTTGGGTCAGCCAGCATCATTTTTTAAACTGTTCAAACTCTTACATGAAAACAATGTTACATGTCTACCTGCTCAGGCGAGGGTCGGAAAGATGTGTGAGCTGGCTTTGTGGCACTCACCCGCATATTTACCAACATGGCGAGTCCGCTACTCCACAACCGGTACACATGAGACTCGCCTTACAATTCAAATTGTCGCCATAAAAACAGAACGCACAAGTAAGTGACACAACAGGCGATGACAGAAGCAGCTTAGCTCATAACACCAAACATTTCTTATCATGCTTTTAAAACAATACTCACAATATTTATAACCTAAAAAATACTCTATGAAAATGCGTATCCTGCTTGCTTCAATTTTTATTTTACTTACTATAACCCCTTATGCTCAGCATAGTTTTATTGACAGTATTTCTTCAAACGTACCAATAAAACTAATATCCATAGCTTCCACTGCAGACGGCGGCTATTTAATGGGCGGACATTCAGGTTCTAACTGGAGTTCGAACATGTTTGTACAAAAGATAAATCGTAAAGGTGATGCTACATGGTCTAAGACTTATGATGCAGGCTACCAGGAGGAACTGGAAAATATGATTACTACCTTCGATAGTGGTTTTGTTTTATTTGGTACAACCTACGACGGCAAGTACGCCGATGTAGGATATGCTGGCTCTTTACTGATAAAGTGCAATAAAAATGGCAACATTGAGTGGAAGAAAAAATGGAGGTTTCCGGCCAAAGCCAATACTTTTTATGATACCGCCTTTTATGGCGGATTGGTTATCGAGTCAAAAGACGGAGGGTTTATAACAGCATCTCTTGCTGGTGAATTCTGGAGCGGCACAAGGTATATCGTTGTTAGTAAACTAACTGCGCAAGGCAACGTTTTGTGGAGCACTGTGCAAACTACTCCTTACTCTTTTACCAGCGCTATTGAAGCATTGGATGAAGCGCCTGATGGTTCGATATTGATTGGTTTTGCATCTGAGCAATGTTCTGGTTTTTGTAACAGGCTCTACCTGTATAAACTACAATCTACAGGAGTATTTGAATGGGAGAAACATATATTCCTCAGCGCTTACCGGGAAGATGATGAAAACAATCATTTTATCGGGTTGGCATCTGATGAAAGCGGTATTCACATTATAATACATTTACTGAGCAACCGGCCATATAAAGATTATCAATATAGCTACCAGCTTATAAGACCAGACAACAGCATTTCCAAAGCAGACATTATGGATGATAACATGTTTACACTTAAAGACTATTTATTAAAAAATAATATTAACGCATTTAAGAATGCAATATTACCACAAACACTTTCCCGCAACAACGGTTCGGCGCTTGTAAGAAAAGATGGTTCTGTTGTGGCAGGTTCTTATGGTTCTATATTTGGACAAAGTAATTATGTGTTACTGAAAAAATATACACCGGGCAACAGTATATGCCCTTCTTACACACCGGTAAAATTCTCTGATGCTATATTGAAAGAGCAAGTGGATCAAACAGCGCTAACTGAAAATTTTTCTGCTGTTGGTTTGGTAAAACTTCCTGTAAATATTACAACCGGAAATACATCTTTTACTTTTTATACAGCATGCAACAACACGTTAACGGCTGCAATTAATGCTGTTGATGCCCAGCAATTACAACACAAAGGCCGTGGGTTTGTTGTATATCCCAATCCAGCAAGAGATCATATAACATTCAGCGTACAAAGCAATATAAAAATTGGTTTACTAAACAGTACCGGAAAATTATTACAAACCATTAATGCAAGTGGGAACCAACGAATGAATACCAGTCATCTTGCAGCAGGTATGTACTACCTTAAAAATTATGCGACAGGTGATGTACAAAAACTTTTTATCAGCAGGTAAGAAACCTGTGCTGCCTTGCACACTGCCACAGGGCTGTAACTTGTGCCATAGCAATATCTTTCACCGCACTGGCGCAGGTCTCCTGACCTGTGCCCGGGTGTTACTTATCTTTAATCTCACCCGGCGATAATAAAATGCAGGATAAACAACAGAACACACAGATATGCGCTCCGCAGGCAGTTAGCTAACCGCAACGCTACAGTCGCCATAAAAACGGAACGTACAAGTGAGTGACACAACAGGCGATGCCATGAAAAACTACTGCCGGAACAATACAAATACGCCGCACCAGGACGCAATCGTGAAACGAAATGCCTGTACGTTTTATTCGTAAGTCAGCCTGAGCAATGATACGCCCTGCCGTGGTAAGGAGAAATGAATCACGGCTTCGCCGTTTGCTGTATTGATCCATTCAGGTGAACTGAGTAATTGCAACTGACCTGCCCGCTCCAGTTGTTTGTATTGCTCATCTGTAACATGTTGCGGCGAACCCATCTGCTTCCACGCCTCATAAGCATTGCTGTAGTCTTTATCAATGCGGTAATGTTGCAGCAATATCTTTTTTGCAGGAATGTTTTTGATGGTAACGGTAACCGGCGAAGCGTCGTTTGCAATAGCTGCATCGTAGTAGTTCCACACCATAACGGATGAAGATTTTTTATCAGCGCAAGCCAGTGCATGAATATCTGCACTGTTTGCATGCACACTGTTTTTAAGTATGCTGTCTAACGGAATTTGGTTGTTGTTCTCAATCGGTATTCTGTTGCCCCGCATTAATCCATACATGCGAAAAACATTCAGCACAGGTTTATCAATACCATTCGTTGCAAGATCCCTGAAACCATCAAACCATTGCTGGTTCTCAAATTCGAATGACCAGCTTGTAAGCCCTGCCAGGTTTACCTTATACCGGTCGGCAAGGTCATATATTCTTGCAAAAGAAGCCGCGGTATAACTTGAATACAAGGTGCCATTGCGGTATGCATTTTCCGGATTGGTTGCCATACCACATGCGGCACAACCTTCAGGATCGCATTCTGTAATATAGATGGGCAGTTGTTTGTAGGCAGATGCATGCACGATTTCAAAACCTCTGGCAACATCTTTTAACTGCGGCGACATGTTCATCTGCACATGACCATCTACAACCTTCGGACTTCCCTTTGCATGAAAGCTGATAAAATCCAGCGGTACACCTTTTTTTCCTGTTGCAAAATTTTTCCCTTCCGCACAGTGCACCAAAAAATCTTTCAACCATACAGCCGCTTTATCCCATCCCGGGCCTGTGGTGGCCGGGCCGCCTATTTGTGCAGCAGGGAATGCTCTCTTCACCGCATCTGCAGCATAATCATCGACCATAAAATATTCCTCTTCCGTGCCTTTCCAGTAACTGATATTTGGTTCGTTCCATACTTCCCACAACCAGGTTTTTACTTCCGCTTCACTATAACGCTGAATGGAATGTTTCACCCATTGGTACACAAGTTCACCCCATTTTTTATAATCGTTTGGCGGGTATGCCCAACCCGTATAAATACTGTCGTATTTTACACCGGGCTTCCAGTAATGACGGTAGGGTTGCGGATGTGTTGACAATGCTTCGGGCATAAAACCAATCTCAGCAAGCGGTTTCATTCCGCGTTGTATATACGTATCAAAGATGCTGTCCACAATATGCCAGTCATATACCGGGTTGCCGTTTTTATCTTCTGTATAGGCATTTGTGGAGCCCCATTTCAATGCCGCCGTTCCATCACCTGTGGTCAGCAAATTGTGGCATCGTACATAAACAGGGGCGGGGCTTAACGCAGCAATTTCGCTCAGCAGTTTTTTGCCATCTTTCATGTATGTATAGTTCGGCTCATCATAACCAAAATGCGCCCATACAGGCTGCAATGGTTTGCCTTGTTGTTGCAGGTCAATTGTAATCTGTGCAGCAACTGTAGTGTTTGTAAGTGTAGCAATTACCATTAATAAAAAGAAGGGAAAACATTTCATTGGTGCTATTTGAGTTGAAAGTTATCATGCTTTCCAGTGATAATTATATTTTTTATTGAACCGGTCTGCATTATTACTATTAGGCGTTCCTTGCGTCGCACGCTTGTACGGTTGGTTCTTTATGCAGCAATATCACCCACCGGCGTAAGTATGCAGGGCTGGCCAGTTGTGTTGCGTACCTGCGCCGCAAACAGGTTGCAATACTTCTGAAGTTTGGGAGTATGATAAAAGTCAGGCATAACAGGTGAAATATTATGCGCCAGCATCCCGTATGATTTGACGATACACCCGATGGCCAGTACGCAGCCGTTGATGATAAGAATGTAAGGAACAGCACCACTCTTTTTTTGTTGATAAAGAAGGATTCGGGATCGTCTTTTTTGTAAATGATGTTTACCTGCTCACCTTTTTTATAGGTGCCCGGCATCACACCAATTTTTGAAACCTTCGTTATCTATACATTTTCTGTTGTGGGAAAACGTACAACAGGCCTGGCCGGGTGGTGTCTGCAGACAAATATGTTACGGGCTTCTGTATTTCATGGCATCGCCTGTTGTGTCACTCACTTGTGCGTTCCGTTTCTATGGCGGCTGCAGCGTCCTGTTTATCCGGCCATGAGCAATATGCTTACCTGCAAGTTCCAACGTTTCTTGTCATAGCGAAGTAAATACAAGAGGTTTGTGTGCCAGGCAATGTTTTGTGACAAGCTGTATTTAACCTGCTGACATTGCCATTACTAATCTTTGATACAAATTTGTGTAATCATTCTGCTATTCTATCGGGGTCTTTGAGATGAACCCTTTGGCATGAACTAAATAAAACGCAGGCACATGTCACAGACCTGCGAAAATGAGGAGATCGGTGTGTAGTAACAATACTACACGAAAAACCAAAATCACATGACGGCATCACCCGTTTAGTTTGCTTTATTTTAAAGTTTATATCATTTTAAAACCCTTCAGATACAAATAGTGTATTTGTAAAAGAACATTATGTACGGAATAGTTAATAGAGCCATCGAAGACCTTGTAACCACAAACTTTGGAGAGGCCAGATGGCAAGCTGTTAAAAAGAGAAGCGCTGTAGATGTTGATTTTTTTGTAAGCAGCGAACCTTATGATGATGATATAACCTATGCACTTGCTAATGCCGTTTCTGAAGAGATGAACATGCCGCTGCAGGATGTGTTGCAGGCTTTTGGAGAATGGTGGATTTTAAAAACAGGTAAAGAAAAATATGGAGGGCTCATGCAGGCAGGCGGAAAGAATTTTAAAGAATTTATTGTAAATCTTCCTTTGTTTCACAATCGTATTATGTTCATGTACCCAAAGCTTACACCGCCTGAATTTAAAGTGGATCATTTAACAGATAATAGTGTTTGGCTCCACTACTTTTCAAAGCGGCAGGGCCTGCAGGAGTTTGTTCGGGGACTCTTAACAGGGTTAGCAAAAATGTATGATGTACATATCACCCTGGAACTTTTGCAAAGCAGGGGCAGCGGAAGCGATCATGAAATATTTAAAATAAACTGGTAAACATATGGATCAGGATATTTCGTTTGACCAGGCACAATTCAACAGGCTTTTTCCGTTTTATTTTGCTGTAAATAAAGACTTGCAAATACTGGAGACTTGATGTTCGTTACAAAAACTGATGCCTGTATTAAAGGGGGAGATATTTACTGATGTTTTTGTAATAAGCAGACCCCATATCGAAGCGCATACATTTGAGAATTTGAAATCGTCTCTTACAAATGTTGTAATTATAGAATGTGTAAGTCAAAGCAATATTAAACTCCGTGGACAATTCGAGTATGTTCCTGCACAACACGCGTTGTACTTTCTCGGCTCTCCCTGGTTTCAGAATATTGAAGACGTAATAGCCAATAATCTGACTTTACATGATTTTGCATGCCATGACCCCCTCATAGATCTTTTGCATTTGTTGAAAACACAGGATATAACGAATGAAGATCTGAAATACCTGCTGAAAAAGATTAACATTCAGAAAAAGGAAATCGAATACAGCGCTAACAGACTTTCTACCCTGATAACAAACCTGCATGCCGGCGTTCTTTTGGAAAACGAACAACGGACTATCGCATTAATAAATAAAAAGTTTTGTGATCTTTTTGAAATACCTGCAGAGCCTCATGCCCTCATTGGCGCTGACTGTTCTTCTGCTGTTGAACAGTCCAAGCATCTTTTCAAGGAACCTGCTGCTTTTGTAAATCGTATAGAAAAAGTGTTAGAAGAGAAAGTTTTAGTAGTAGGAGATATACTTGAATTATGTGACGGGAAACATTTGGAAAGAGATTTTATTCCTATCTACGGGGAAGATGGATATATCGGTCATTTGTGGATATATACAGACATTTCAGAAAGGGTAAATGCTGAAATGGCATTGAAAAAAGCGAACCAGGCTACGGAGGATCTTGCGAAAGCAAAACAAAATTTTCTTGCAAACATGAGCCATGAAATTCGTACACCCATGAATGCAATCATTGGAATGGCTAAACAATTGAGTAAATCAACTTTAAATCCAACCCAGAAAATTTTCCTTGACACGATCAATACTGCTGCCGACAATCTGCTCGTGATAATTAATGACATACTTGATATTTCAAAAATTGAAGCAGGAAAACTAACAATCGAGAAGATAAATTTTGATGTTAGAGATGTTGTTGGAAAGGCTATTGATGTGCTTAATTATAAAGCAGAAGAAAAAGGATTGAAATTAACCTGTAGCTATTTTGATAACAGCATAGACAGCGTTTTAATTGGTGATCCGTTTCGTTTAAACCAGGTGCTGTTAAATATCATTTCAAATGCTGTAAAATTCACTGCTGTTGGTTCAATAAAAGTCAGTTGCAGTCTACAAACTGAGGACAGCAATGAGCAGTTAATCTGTATAACCGTAACTGATACAGGTATAGGTATGGATGAAGCGTTTCTTGATAATTTTTTTACAAAATTTAGCCAGGAAGATAATTCTATGACGAGGCGCTTTGGGGGAACGGGGCTGGGTACCAATATATGTAAACAATTGGTGGAATTAATGGGCGGAAGCATTGATGTGAAAAGTAAAAAAGGGGTAGGAACAAGTGTGTCTTTTACGTTCAAGGGGTACAAGACTTCCTCCGAATCGTTGGTTGTAAAAGAAGAATGTATATATGATAAAGCATTAATCAGAAATAAAAAGATTCTTGTTGTTGATGATAACGAAATGAATCGAATGCTTGTCTCAATATTATTACAAGACTATGGTGCAAAAGTTACTGAAGCGCAGGATGGTAAAGAGGCTGTTAAAGCAATTTCGGATAATGAGTTTGATCTTGTGCTAATGGATGGGCAGATGCCGGAAATGGATGGAATTACCGCAACTAAAATAATAAGGGATCAAATCAATAAAGATTTGCCGGTTATAGCGTTAACTGCATTTGCAATAAAGGGAGATGAATTAAAATTCCTGGAAGCCGGTATGAACGATTATGTTTCAAAGCCAATAGATGAACCACTTTTTATTAACACTATTTGTCGTTGGCTCGGAAACAGAACTGTTTAATGGATCTTGTACACAAAGCACCACGTAGTTTACTGACTTCCTCCTGCAAAATCAAACATATTCGTTAAAAAGTCTCTTTAGTTACGCAACCATTCCGGCGGGAAAGGAGATATTGCCGGTTAAACAGTTTACTAAGGCTCACAGTCGAATGTTTGAGTACAAAGACAATTTACCAGACCCCCAAATGGTCTAAGTATGTAAACCTGTTCACTGGCGCAAGTATGCAGCCAGGCATTTTGTAGCGAAGCGTACTTGTGCCAAAGAAGTAAACAAGGCACAAGTGCACCAATACACATTAACCACTTCACTGGCGCAAGTATGCAGCTAAGCTTTGCAGCGCAGTGTACTTGTGCCATAGCACTAAACTATTATCAAGGCACAAGTACGCCAACACACATTAACCACCCCTGCATACTTGCGCCAGTATCAACATCATGCAGCATAAACAACCAACCGTACAAGTGAGTGACACAATAGGCGATGCTATGAAATACTATAGCCCGCTACTTAAATAATTTTTCTCTATTGGTCGATGTCTGTAACAATTTTACCATTCCGGCGGGTGGGGACACACCGCCGGTAGAACTTCAACTGCACACCTACGGTCTATCGGTTGGTGTCCCCCAAATAGTCTAAGTATGTAAACCTATTCACTGGCGCAAGTATGCAGCCAGGCTTTTTGTAGCGTAGCGTACTTGTGCCATAGCACTAAACTATTATCAAGGCACAAGTACACCAACACACACTAACCACCCCTGCATACTTGCGCCAGTATCAACATCATGCAGCATAAACAACCAACTGTACAAGTAAGTGACACAACAGGCGTACATCAGTGCTTCAAAAGCCGACAAAAAAATGTAAAATAAACTTGTACCGGAGGGTATACAATAGACTGCACTGGTTTCATCATTCTTAAAAAGAGATACAGATTCAGTTTTCTTTTCTCAAGCCCTGCAACTCTTCCATGAACTGGGCCGCTCTATAAACATTCTTGCTACTTACGCCGCGAATGATTGTCTTTACCCAGGGTTTGTGCATGTTGGCGGGCTTTACCTGCTGGTAAAACCAGGCACCTGCGGGTACGAGAATGATACACACGATACATTCTACCATCCACCATTTACCTTTTGTATACGTGATAATGTCTAATCCATCAAAGTAATTCAATTGTAAATCGATCATCGCTTTCATAACTACCACGGGAAAGGACAGGAAGACAGGAATGCTGAGTAGCGAAAGCCTTGGGTAATGCAGTACGTGTGTATTCAGTTCTGCCAGTGCTGTTTGTTTGCTCATTATGTCAGTACAACGGTCTACCTTCCGTATGGCTTTTATTTGCTGTATGCAGTTCACGGTTAAGTAAACATAAAACAACAACAATACAAGTGCAGAGGCGGCGTAGGGCAGATCGGATATATGATACACAAAGAAAATAAGCAAGCCTGCAATAAATAGTACATGAAAAACCAATACGATTTTATTTTGCAGCAGTAGGGGCTTAAGCATCGAGTGTATTTTCTGTGATTTGATTTTATCAAGCAACGGCGTATTTAGTTTTGCTGACTTTTCCAGTGTTGCTTCCTGGTTTTGCCACATTGATTTTAAAGTATCGAATTCCATGATTCCTTATTTAATAATTTGAAAACTTCGTTTTGAGATTTGCCTTTATACGGCTGATTTTTGTTGCCACATTGGTTTCGGAAATGCCGGTGATCTCTGCTATCTCATGATAACTTTTATCATCCAGGTACAATAGCATAATTGACTTATCGATTTCTTTCAGCTCAAAAATGAATTGCTGTAATAACAAAAGATTTCCTTCGAGTTCTTTGTTATAACCTTCTTCGCTAAAGACGATCAGGTTTTCGTCGTAAGGCGTGTATTGCAGCGAACGTTTTTCTTTACGATAATAAGAGATGGCCACGTTCAATGCTACCCGGTATAACCACGTAGAAAATTTATGGTCCGGGGTGTAGTTGGCAAATGCCTTCCAGAGATTGTATACTATTTCCTGCGAAAGGTCTTCTTTATCATCCTTTGCCTGGCAATAAGCATTACATATTTTGATGAGAATACCTTTATGTTGCTCGAGCAACAGTAGAAATGTTTGTTTGTTCTTTGTCATTGCCTGGTCTTTTTACCTGGATGCCATAAGAGAATAAAAAGTCCTTAATGTACGGGTACAGGTGAGCGGTACTACAGATAAATGCGTCTCGTCGTCAAATATTTTGTAGTTCAGTTTTATACCGGGTAAGTTAGCAATTATCACCTTCTCAAAAGCATCGACAGGTTTTATCATGAAATCACCTTCCAGTTTTCCCGCTGATAGAAAGACCCGGGCATCAATGGTTGAATCTGCGGCAGTGGTTGCGGCAAATTGTTTTGCCATTTCACCCTGGCGCCACCAGAGTGACGGACTGTTGATGGAATACCTGTGAAACAATGCAGGTTTTTGCAGTAGACAATAAGCGGAGAAAAGTCCACCCAGCGAATGACCATACAATCCTTTATCAGCATTGGTTTTATAGTGCTGTTCTACCCATGGCAGTATTTGTTTTTCCAACGTTTGCAGGAAGGCGGTTGCTCCGCCAGAGGGTACAACAGCGGTTTTCATAAACCTGGCAATCGCGGTATCGGCGGCCGGATCGGAGGAAGGGGTGTAATCATAATACCGGTTAGCGAGCCATTGTTCGTAAGAGGTATTAACGCCATCAATGGTAACAATTATTAGCTGCTGCAACTCAGGCGCCATAGAAAATAAGTCTATGGTTGACTGGAACAGACTAGTAGAATAGTTTCCGTCGAGCACATAAAGTACCGGATAGGCTACAGTATCTGATGCAGTGTATTTTGCCGGCAGAAGTACTTTTAATTGGTACTGTTTTTTGTTATAGTCGGATACGAGCTTATGCGTATCGCTACTTGCAGACTGAGCTGCAGCATATACTGTAGGAATGTATAAGCAGGTAAGCAAAAGCATTAAACGGGTGGTAATCTTTTTCATTTGTATGTGCGTTTACAATTAAATAATGGTTGCAGTAATTACTGATAAGGTTAATCGCAGGACTTAAAAAAAATCACAGTCTTTTGCATTTTTTTTTCGCGGAGTTTTCGTTGGTTTAAGCATGTTTAGTTGAAATAAAAAGCCCGTGCAGGAATAACGGCGTGACTTTGTGTGTAAGTGTCCTGTGGGGTATAGCTAGCCTGTAGGGCAAAATTTACCTGTGGTGCATAGACGACTAATTGTACGCTGCCCCAAATGGTCTAAGTATGTAAACCTGTTCACTGGCGCAAGTATGCAGCTAAGCTTTGCAGCGCAGTGTACTTGTGCCATAGCACTAAACTATTATCAAGGCACAAGTACGCCAACACACATTAACCACCCCTGCATACTTGCGCCAGTATCAACATCATGCAGCATAAACAACCAACCGTACAAGTGAGTGACACAACAGGCGATGCTATGAAATACTATAGCCCGCTACTTAAATAATTTTTCTCTATTGGTCGGTGTCTGTAACAATTTTACCATTCCGGCGGTGTGTCCACACCCGCCGGTAAATCATTGCAGACATGTCAAAACATTACAGACTCACACAGTCGCATGTTAGAGACCAACATCTAAGTATTACTTGTCTTTAACTTTGATCCCACTATCATAAGCTATTGCATAAATAACTGAACGCACAAATAAAAATCCGCCGCGAAACCGATAAATCGGAACGCTACAGTCGCCATAAAAGCGGAACGTACAAGTGAGTGACACAACAGGCGATGCCATGAAAAACTACAGCCGGAAAACAGGTAAAGCTACTACACCACCGGTTCCCAGCCTTTTTCGTAAGTACGGCGCCAGAGTTTCATCGCGTCTTCATTGTGCAGAATGTGCCCGTTTGATGGATCGCAGTTGAGCAGGCCGCCGCTGCGTTGTGCAATATTGGCGAGGTGACAAAGCAACACCGATTTGCTTCCTTCATTTACAGGTGAAGTAAGTTTTGCATTGCCACGAATTGCATCAACAAAATTCTGAAAATGGTAAAGATCTAAATTGCCTGTTGAGCTTACGAGATTGTTGGCCTCTGCTTTTACATTGGTGGAAACATCGCTTACCAGTTTGTTCTTTGTATCATAAATTTTATACGCGCCACCACCATCATTTACGAGTGTGCCTGCATCACCATAAATAATAAAGCCACGGCTTTGGCCTTCTACGGGGTAATTGTTGCAACTTCTGCCTTCCCATGTTATGGCCTTATCATTACCAAACTCGAAGTTTGCAACCTGTGTGTCTGTTGTTTGCCAGTCATCTTTGAATGCATATCGTCCACCAGCTGATGTAACTTTTGTTGGGTAATCAACGCCTAAAAACCAGCGGCAGCAATCAATTTCATGCGTGCCGTTGTTGCAGCTTTCACCGGTGCCCCAATGCCAGAACCAGTGCCAGTTGTAATGCACAATATTGTCTTTGTAAGCTGTGCGTGGTGCAGGGCCCTGCCACAGGTCCCAGTCTAATGTTGCGGGTACGGGAACAACTTTTCCTGTACCGATTGATGCGCGGTTATTGGTGTACCATGCTTTTGCAAAATACACTTTGCCAATAGCGCCTGCCTTTACCTGTTTTACTGCTTCGATGAGGGTAGGCATGGAGCGGCGCTGGTTGCCCATTTGTATATGCATGCCATACTTTTCATATGCTTTGGAAATAAGTTCTCCTTCGTAAGGGTTTTGTCCGCAAGGTTTTTCTACATACACATGTTTGCCACTTTGCACACCGAGTATAGATGCAGGCGCATGCCAATGGTCAGGCGCTGCGATCAATAATGCATCGAAATCTTTTTGTTTTACCAAGGCACGGATGTCTTTTACGACACGCGGTTTTCGTGGTGCTTCTTTTAATGCATCGAGACCGTTTTTGATGGCGCCATCTTCCACATCGCATATATAAGCGACCTCTGTATTTTCCAATGATGCAAATGATTTAGCGAGGTAATTGCCACGACTGTTGACACCCATAACTGCGAGTACCACCTTATTACTTGGGGCATCTTTGCCAAAGACGGGAAAATTAAGAATGGTAATACCCGCTGCTGCGGCTGATGTGTTCCTGAGAAAATTTCGTCTGTTCATAGTTGCAAGCTTGTGTACTAAAGATAGCAGAATTTGCCATTCAGCAACATGTATACGCAGGCTAAGTGATTGATTCTCGTGCCACATGATTGGTATTGTAAAACATTCATGTGATCATTGTTGTTTTACACGCACACTTGTTATAATAATTTGAGACGGTAACAGCGGGCAGCAGCAAGAATGGTGAAAATCGGAAAAAGCTTTACCCAACCGATATTTATAAAACCTGTTTATGTAGAGGAAATGCTGCATTTATCATGTTGCAGTGCCCATAGAGTCCTGCAGACAGGCTGATACTGCTGTGGCATGATATTTTGTTTTTATTAATCTGTTGTTTACGGGGTACAGCTTGCTGTACCATGGAGTGCTACAACAATGGACATTTTTAACACCGCATAACATTATGGAGCTGACAGATCAATTGGTAAGGCTGTTTATACTTCCGCTGGCTATTGCCTGCATTAGCTGGACTGTAACGCATGAACAGATATTCCTGGAGCCGAGAACCTGGTGCCAGGATTGCAGTAAAAATGCGAAGACATTATTGGTAAGAAAATTCTTCTACCTGTTTACATGCGAGTATTGTTTTAGTCATTACGTGACCGCGCTAATACTTTTTATTACAAAATTCCAGCTTTTGTATACCGGCTGGAGAGGTTACATCATTGCAGGTTTTGCCCTGGTTTGGATCGCTAATGTGTACATGAGTTTATACAACCTGGTAAGAACAGATCTTAAAAAGGAAAACCTGGAAGCAGAACTTAAAAGCGAGGAGAAAAAAGCTATAAAGCGTACAAACGAGCAGGCTCTTTAAGCCGTGTTAATGCAGTTTTGATGGCAGAGACCAGATCAGTGATGACTGTGTTTGTATGCGCTGTTGGAACCGGCGCTGCTGCGCAATGAAAAGAAAGTACAAGTGTGCGACGCAACGGAAGCTGAGCAGGATTACCACAGCCCGGTTACAAAAATTGCTTTATGTTTTCTGCATGATGGAAGTAAACGCCTGAGTTATTATTGCTTTGCAGATGTGCCTGCAAACGCAGGCATCTTAGCGCATTATTTTTGACTGTTGCATGCTGACGTAATTGGTAAACAAACAATAGATATGAATACATTACAAGGAAAGGTAGCCTATATTACTGGTGGTAGTAAAGGCATTGGTTATGGTATTGCAAAAGCATTGCTGGATAGTGGTATGAATGTGGCCATCACGAGCCGCAGCATAGAAACTGCACAGCAGGCAGCAAAAAGCTTAGGCAGTGGAACGAAGGTACTGGCACTGCGGTCTGAAGTTAATTCCCTGGAGGACGAACAAAAGGCCATTGATGCAACCATTGCACATTTCGGGCAATTGGATGTGGTAATTGCCAACGCTGGCATCGGTCATTTTGCGCCTATACAAGACATGACGGAAGCGCAGTGGAAAGAAACCATTGACACCAATCTTACAGGCGTGTTTAATACGGTTAAATCCGGCATAGAGGCATTGAAAGCATCAAAGGGTTACATAATCACCATTGCAAGCCTTGCCGGCACTAATTTTTTTGCCAACGGCGCGGCCTACAACGCCAGTAAATTCGGACTGGTTGGATTTTCGCAGGCCATTATGATGGACTTAAGACAATTTGGTATAAAGGTAACTACGATTATGCCGGGCTCTGTGGCTACGAACTTTGGTGGTCACACGCCAGGCAATGAAGATACTTGGAAGATACAGCCCGAGGACATAGGAGAGATGGTTGTAGATCTCCTGAAGATGCACCCCAGAACGCTGCCGAGCAAAATTGAAGTAAGACCATCAATGCCCGGTAAATCTTAGCGTTTTCCATGTATATAGATTTTCTCTCTTTTTGGGAAATTTGTCCTGAAATGGGATTTTTATATAGTTTTTAATGTATAAATGTTTGAAAAACAATGGGTTAGATACGCGGCACATATTTGGCTAACAAATAGTTGCTCGTGTATCCCTATCCTATGGAGTGCAATGAGCATATGATCCGGGGAGCCTTCCCCGGGTTTTTTATTGTTAGTTGATGGCATTGCAGAAGAGCCCGGCTGCTTGAGACTGGCAACAATTTATTTAAAGTCCCGGAGTGTTACATTACATGTTGAGGAAAGCTTCTAACAAGCTGATCCGCGTTTTTACATTTTCAAACAGGTGCTGCCTGCTTTCTGTGCCGGCACCCGGTGTACGTTCGAGCGTAGCGATGTCATTTTGTATTGCTTTCACCATTGGTATCACCTGTGTATCAAACTGGTCAACACGCTGCTGCAATTCTTCATTGCGTTCTTCCAACAGCTTTTGCAATACTGTCATTGTCTTTGTTGCACGCCTCAATTCCAGTAAGCTTACCACGTGGCCCGATAGAATTTTAAGCGCCGCAAGCTGGTTTTCTGAAAGCGTGCGGGTTTTGTTGTCTATTACACAAAGAGAACCTAACGGGAATCCGTCTTTGTTTACGAGTGGCACCCCGGCATAAAAAATTACGTGCGGATCGCCTTCTACCAGCGGGTTGCCCGAGAAACGTTCATCTGCCCTGGAATCGGGCACAATCAGTATTGCTGAAGGGTCTAAAATGGCGTGTGAGCAAAAAGCATAATCTTTTGGTGTTTCGCGTACTGACAAACCGTGGTTTGATTTAAACCACTGCCTTTTGTCGTCGATAAAGCTGATCAGTGAAATGGGTGTACTGCAGATGGTTGAGGCGAGTAAGGTAATGTCATTGTATTCTTTCTCAGGCAGCGAATCCAGTATATCGTAGCTGTGTAATGCTGCCAGTCTTTCTTCATCATTTCCCGGTAAATCTGCAACCCTCATTGTGTTTGTTGATTTTGACAATGTTACAGAAAAATGCTGTAGCACTGAAATTCGAGCCTGGTTATTGGAATGTGGCATTAAAATATGCATGCCCGGTGTGCGTTCATGGCTGCGCCGGTACTGCCGGAATCTAACCTGCACCTATACATTAAATCCAAAGCGTGGCCAAAGTTGCCAGCAGGGCAGGAAGCATTACCACCAGGCCTGTTTTCAAAAACTGCCAGGCGCTTATGTCTTCGCCTTCACGTCTTAGCACGATCAGCCAGAGTATGGTGGCCAATGAACCCGTGACAGACAAATTGGGGCCAAGGTCTACACCAATAAGCACCGATCGCTGAATGATTTCCGGAACCGCTGCTGCCTGCACTGCATTGCCTGCTATCAGGCCGCTGGGCAGGTTGTTCATGATATTGCTGATGAAAGCTATGCCCAATCCACTCAACCATGTTGTTGCACCTGCAGACTCCCGTGAATTGTGGGTGAGCCAGTTTTCAGCAAATGCCAGCACGCCTGTTTTGGTAAGGCCTTCTACTATAACAAACAATCCCGCCACCATGGGTAATACAGCCCAGGAAACCTGGCGTATGATACTGGCAGGTTGCAAACCACAGCCCGTTGTAACCACGACGAAAATAAGAAGGCCGGTTATAGCCGTAGGTAAACCGAGCGCTATATCTAATGCAGAACAGATTGTCAAAACCAGGGCGGAGAGGAGGATGCCTGTTCCGGCCAGTTTACCTGCCGGGGAAAGTGCGGGGATTGAAATATTTGTTTCAATGCTGCCAGCCAGTGATTTGCGTTGTGTATAATATAGCGCTAGATAAGTGATAAGGATTGATACCAGTGAAGGAATGGTGTATTGTCTCAGCCACGATAGCAGGGGTGGCAGCTTATCGCCATATATTACAAGATTTGCAGGATTGGAAATAGGTAAAACAAATGATGCGGCATTTGCTATAAAAGCACAGATCAACAGGTAGGGAAGCACGTTTTTTACATTGGCTGCTTTGGCTGCTGCAAATACAGCCGGCGTTAATACCACAGCGGTTGCGTCGTTAGATAAAAACGTTGTTGTCGCAATGCCTACAACATATACGAGCAAAAAGAGTTTCCGGGGCGAGCCTTTGGAGAAGGAAACGGCAAGTGTGGCCAGCCAGGCAAACAATTTTGCTTCTCTGGCAACCTCTGCCATCAACATCATGCCTGCCAGGAACAGGTATACGTCCAGGCCTTTTGTTACGCCGTCTAGTGCATCTACGGGTGTTATGAGCCGGAATATAACCAGCAACGCAGCACCTGCTACTGCCCAGTAAGCTTCAGACAATTTAAACGGGCGGATGATAATCAGGAAAATAACCAGCAAGGCAATAATCCATATAAAAATATTCGGTGTCATAAGTTCTTCTGTTAACCATTCTGTTTAATATTTCCAGCCATTCAGTTCATGCCCGTCCTGTTCATTTCCGCATGTATCATGATGAGCTTATGTATCTCATTCATCTTTGAACGATATACAGTTCATTCTCCAAAGCAAAACAGGTACCAATGCAAAGATCCCGGACCAAACCACGCCGGCAAAACGAAATAACTGTGAGCAACAGTAATATAAAAATGATTTTTTTCGACTGTTTCTCATTAATCCGAAGGGTATAAAAAGAGCAAACGTAACAGATAAAATACCAAATAAAGATGCAAACAGATGAAACAGGGCTGGCATATGTTCTGCATAAATCTGGTAAGGTTGCGAAATGCCGGCCATTTTGTGTAAAACGCATTGCAGGTTGTAACGCTATCGGTTTGTTGTTTTTCCAATCTGGATAAAATGATCATCGTGATGTTAAAGGTTGCGATAATTTTTACTGAATGCCGTATGCATGATTTGTTTTTCAGCAGTAGTATTTTATGGCATCGTCCGTTGTGTCACTCACTTGTACGTTCCGTTCTTTACGCGGCTGCAGTCCGCGGCTCGGCATTACAACAAAGTATCAACCTCTTTAATTGCCTGATTGGATACGGCAGGGACATAAAAAACACTTATTGTACTCATCAACATTGTGAACATCATGTTATAGCAATATGATAAATGATTGTTAACGATGCACATATATATAAAGTTGATGGATGTTAACAACGATAAATTATCGGGCACAGCGTACACGTTTGGCACAGTTGTTGGATTTTAAGGTTTGTATTTTTAAATCAAAAAAAGTTAACCATGAAAAAATTACTATTTGCAGGCATGTTGCTTATTACAGGTGCAGCATTTGCTATATCATCAGATAAGGGTACTACAGGCGATTTTTCTCAGTACGCATTCAATAACATTAAGGACACTGTGCCACAGGATACGTCTGATACAACGCATAAACCAGACTCTATTTTCCTGGCAAATATTCTTGACCAGCAGTAAATACTTTTAGAATGCTTCATTACTGAAATCATTTAGGTTAACGATGAAGCATTTAGTGAAGCCACCTTGCAAAAGGTGGCTTTTTGTTTTTGTGGGGCGATACAGTATTTAGATATATACAGTCCGCCTTTCAATTAATTTATCGCTATCTCATAACATTGCAGTCTTGTTGTTTCTGTAAAGCCCAATTTATTGGAGTATACGAGGTTGGTTACAATATTTTCACCACTGCCAGCATTTTCTTCACAGCTTTATTACTGCATGTTTTGAAGCGCATAAAAAAGCCTGCGATGGTTATGCAGGCTTGACAATTGTTTTTCATAAGCTTGTCGGGATGACTGGATTCGAACCAGCGGCCTCTTCGTCCCGAACGAAGCGCGCTACCGGGCTGCGCTACATCCCGAAATTTTGTATGACAAAAATATCTAGTCAGACATATTTTTCAAAACACATTATGCCGGCAGGTATTTTTCTGCGTGACTGTGCCCTGGGCTGTTGCATGAGGAACAGAAAGTACAAGAGTGCGACGCAACAATAGCTGCATTGAAATACAAAAGCCGGGCTCATAAAGATTCCCGGCTTTGTTATTTACGTGTTTTATAAGACATTTTACCATCCGCCACTGGCACCGCCGCCGCCGCTGCTGCCACCGCCAAAGCCACCGAAGCCGCCACCGCCGCCGCTCCAGCCGCCACCGCCACCACCACCCCAGCCACCGCCACTGCGGCCACCGCCGCCCAGGTTGCTGAAGATAAGCGGCCACAATACGCTGGAGTAACCTCTGCGGCTCATCATGCCACCGCCACGGCCACCACCGCCACCGCGGCTCACGATCATGATGACAACAAAAAGTATTACAAAAAACAGGATGGCACCGCCTATGCCTCCGCCGTCATCTGCAGGGCGTTTGCGTTTTTCACTGTATTCACCAACAGCGGCTTTGCTTAAGGAAGTTACCGCTTCATCAAACGCACGATAATAATCACCTTTCTTGATGTTGGGAATGATGTCGTCTTCAATAATGTGTTTGGAAGTAATATCGGGGATGGCACCTTCCAGGCCATAACCTACTTCTATACGCACCCGTCTTTCATTGGGTGCTACCAGTATAAGCACACCATTGTTATTCTTGGTGCCGCCAATACCCCAGGAGCGGAAGAGTTTGTTGGCATAATCTGCCACATCGTAACCCTGGAGGTCTGGAACCGTAACAATTGCTATCTGGTTAGATGAGTTATTGTCGAGGTCTACGAGTCGTTGTTCCAGTATTTCCCGCTGCTCGGGTGATAGTACGCCTGCAACATCGTTTACCAGCCGTGGCGGGTTGGGTTTTGGCAGCAGATCCTGCGTAAACCCTGCAAACGTTGCAACGAGGAAGGAGAGGAGTAATAATATTTTTTTCATCTTATAAATAAGTCCCGCCTTGCGACAGGACTTTGTTGATTTATTTTCCAAAAACTATCTCGTCCGGCAATTCATTTTTATCTGTATGCGGGTCGTACGGAAAGTGTGCGTGCAGTACTTCGCCGATTTCTGTTACAACGGTGGCAATGCCTGCGGCGTAATTTGCTTTGTTGAAGTGTGTAAGCATATGTTTTACTTCTTCCGTCCAGAAACTGTCGCCTGCTTTTTTATAAATGCCTTCATCTGCAAAAATGGCCAGCTGCTTATCTTTCATAGCTACATACACCAGTACACCGTTGTGCAGATCGGTAGCATTCATCTTAAGATTATAAAAGATCTCTGCCGCCCGGTCTATAGGGTCTACATAACTGCAATGGCTTTCGATATAGACACGCACCTCACCGCTGGTATGGCGTTCTGCCTGCTGTATGGCGGTGTGTATGTGTTCCTTTTCTGCTTCAGAAAAGAAATTGACTGCTTTTTTGCGAAATAGTGCAAACATGTGCTGGTGCTGGTATTATTTAATGTTGAACTGTATGTCCGGCGCTTTTTCGCTGCCTGCATCTGATTTGTAGAAAGGCTTCTCTTTAAAACCGAAAATACCGGCAAACAAACTGGTTGGTAACTGTTTTACCTTAAGGTTATAAGATTCTACAGCTTTGTTGTAATCCTGCCGCGCAATATTGATGCGGTTTTCGGTGCCTTCTATCTGGGTTTGAAAATCGCGGAATGCAGTCGTTGTCTTAAGATCAGGATAAGCTTCTGCTACGGCCATTAACCGGCTGAATGCACCCTGCAACTGGCCCTGTGCCTGCTGGAACTTTGCCAGTGATTCAGGATCATCAATATCGACCGTTACGCTCGTAGCCCTGGCACGTGCCTCGAGTACTTCTTTCAGGGTAGACTTTTCAAAGTTTGCTGAACCTTCGATTGTCTTAATAACACTGTTGTACAAATCTGTACGGCGCTGGTAGTTGGTTTCTACGTTACTCCATACTTTTTTTACATTCTGGTCGCTGCCAACAAGACCATTGTACATATTGCATCCGCAACCACCTAAGATTACCAGTAGTGCTACAACAACTATTAAACCTAAACTTTTCGTTTTCATGTGCGATGTTTGTTTTATTTAAATATAATCAATCAACAGATACTTTAAAAATACAACCTGAAAGCATAAAATAATCTGACTGCAATCATTTCATCTTTAGTAGAGTTTTGCAAATGCAGCAGCCATTTTATCAATGTTGTCATTTGTTAGTCGCGTGCCTGCAGCATTTATTACAATCCTGTACCTGAATCTTGTTCTTTCTTCTTTTTTCAACGCAAAGTTGAGTGTTTCTTTGCCGTTGCTAAATACTTTTTGCCCGAGCGGGTTAGCTGCAAACAGGCCATAACCCCTGGCATGCCAGTAAGTAGGGTAGCCAACATTTTTCGGGTGATCTATGATTGCAATACTAATACTGTCGCTGCCTTTTTTGCCATATAGTAAACACCAGTTTGCCCGTGTGCCCCATGCTGCGTTGCCTTCCTTGCCTGCACCCGTAAGATAATTGCCAGATGCAAGTGTGTCGGTGGCTGCATTTACTTTGGTTACAATGCCGTTGGCATCGGCATATTCACGGTCTTCTTTCGACGGCAGCTCCAGTTCATGCGCCACACGCAACCCCAGAAATCCATCTTTGATGTCTGGCATCGATACTTCTTTCAATGCAATCAGCGTTGTTATCCGATCAATAATAATGGCATTGTTTTCCTGTAAAAAAATAAAAGTGGTCAACTCTTTCAGCAGGGAGTCTCCACTGCTGTCCAGCCAGTTCGCTTCGTAGGTAAGTTGCCCCTCCCTGCCGCTTTTGCTGTTTACGATGCGCGTAGTTTTTATGCGCCCATACCGGTTCTTTTTGTCTGCAGGAATTGCATAAGAATTATTCCAGAAGTCAAGCCCGTTCACGTTTTCATAGTTCAGCCACAAGCCAATATGGTGGGGATGGTCAACCGGGTCACCGGCCCTTGTCGCAAGCGGGAAACCGCGGGTGATTACTTCGCCGTTTGGTGCATAGACCGGGTAAAGAAATGGTTTCTCCAGGCTGTCAGGAAAATTGAATACCGTAAAAAGTTTACCATCTACACTAACAGTAACCTGTTGTTTATTTTTTACCGGGGCAACTTTTATATGCTGTGCCTTTGTAAAAAACGGAAGTATAAGCAGGCAGATAATAAAGAAAAAATTATACGTTATGCTTTTCATGTGCTACCGGTTTACGTTATCATTAAATGTATAACTTTAATCGCTTTCAGGATGTTGGCAAAACAGTTTTACAGCGGCAATGATACTCAGTTATGCATGAATAAAATGTTTTTTATTTTGTTAGCGTGCTGTAGCGTTTCATGGCATCGCCTGTTGTGTCACTCACTTGTACAGTGAGGGCATTATGCAGCACGCGAAGACTGTTGCGAAAAGCGTTTAAACCCGCAACAATTGCTAAATAAGATTGAGCATTTGTCTTTTTATGCATGCAAATATGCCCGGCTTTTTTCAGTATACAACACAACGCTAAAAATTACTTGCAGTATGAATAACACAAGAAGAAACTTTATTAAAAAAGGTGCAATGACAGGCGCCGCTACCTATCTCGGAACACTTGGTTTAAGTGCAAAAAGTTACAGCAGGATTATAGGTGCCAATGACAGGGTAAATGTAGGTGTGGTAGGTTTTTCCGACAGGCATAAGGATTCTCACCTTCCTTCGTTTATGACCCTGTACAAAGAATTGAACTTCGATATTATAGCGGTGAGTGATATATGGAAAAAGCGCAGGGAAGAAGGCGTTGCGATGTGGAAGCAGAAACTGGGCCACGGCGTCACAGCCTGCATGAACAATGACGACTTGTATGCGTTGAAAGACCTTGATGCCGTGTTTATCAGTACCGCAGACTTTCAACATGCGCAGCATTGTATAGAAGCGATGAAAGCAGGCAAAGATGCCTATACAGAAAAGCCCCTTGCCGAAACAATGGAAGATGCACGGGCCGTACTTAAGGCAGTAAAAGACAGTAAGCAGATCGTACAGATCGGAAGCCAGCGCAGGAGCGGAGCCAATTACTGGGCCGCTTATGATTTTATAAAGTCAGGCAAATTCGGACCCATCGTTACTGTTGAATTAACATGGAACGTAAACCAGCCGGGCCGCTGGCGCAGACCGGCACTGGTAGCACAGGTAAAAGAAGAAGATGTAGACTGGAAGCGCTTTTTAATCAACCGGCCTGATGCACCGTTTAATGCGCGGCACTACCTCGAGTACCGGTTGTTCTGGCCATATTCGTCTGGTATTCCCGGCCAGTGGATGTGCCACCAGATAGATACCGTACACTGGTTTGCAGGTTTATCGCACCCACGCAGTGTGGCAGTTAATGGCGGTAATTATGTATGGAAAGACGGCCGGGAAAATGCTGATACGCTAACAGCAGTATTTGATTACGGTCCGATGGATGATATGAAAAATGGTTTCCAGGTAGTGTTTACGTCTCGGCAAACAAATGCGGCGGGCGATGTAAAAGAGATCTATTATTCCAATGGCGGTACACTCAACCTCGACACAAATAAAATATCGTCTGCCGGTGGTCTTACAGAAGAGTATGCAAAACCAATGAACATGAAGCCCAATCTTTTGCCGGAGATAAGCCTTAATGATCTTGCTCCAAAAGTTTCAACAGGTGCCAATACCGGCGGCGACCCGCTTACGCAGGCACATGTGCGCAACTGGATGGAATGCGTGCGCAACCGTAAGCAACCCAATGCACCCATCGAAGCGGGTTACAACCACAGCATTGCGGTTATCATGACCAATGCCGCGTACAGAACCGGGCAAAAAGTAACATTTGATGATAAAACCCAGGAAGTAATGGCAGGGGATAAGGTTTTTAAGTATTAAAAAAATCTTCGTTGCGTCGCATTCTAAATGCTGGTTTCTTTAAGCTAATGCGGGTATGTTTTTCATTCTTTGCTTTAGTATAAATACTATGCAATCGAGGATCAGATTTAAAACGGGTTCCAATCATTAGATGATATCGTTTAATCGAATGCCGGAAAAAAACAAACCGGTCAGCTTTCAGAGGGCAAGTAACTTGATAAAAACGGCGTGGTTTTAAAATGCGACGCAACAAAGACTAATCTAAGATAGAAAGTTTACAGCAAAAAAAACAAACGAATTTTCCTGCCTTTTTATGTTAAATGAAAGCGCCGCCCCATGGGCGGCGCTTTCATTTACTGCTCTTTTGCATGTATCAGATAAACCTGTTCACGATGTTTTCAAATAATTCCTGTTTGCCACTGGTAATTTTTGGTTCGCCGTTATCAATAGCGTATTGTCTCAGATCTTCCAGTGAAAGCTTACCTGCTTCAAACTCAGCGCCTTTACCGCTGTCGTAAGATGCATAACGCTCTTTACGCAGCCTGCTGTAAGTACCGTTTTGTAAGATTTTGTCTGCTGTAACCAATGCCCTTGCGAACGTATCCATTCCGCCAATATGTGCCAGGAACAGGTCGTCCGGGTCAGTGGAGTTGCGGCGTATTTTTGCATCGAAATTGATACCGCCACCTGCAAAACCCCCTGCCTGCAAAATGATCAGCATGGCTTCAGTAAGTTCGTTTATGTCGTTCGGGAACTGGTCTGTATCCCATCCATTCTGGTAGTCGCCACGGTTGGCATCTATAGAACCAAGTAGTCCCGCATCGGCAGCCACCTGCAGTTCATGCGTAAAAGTATGCCCGGCAAGTGTGGCATGGTTTACTTCAATGTTCAGTTTAAAATCGTTCAGCAAGTCATGCTGGCGCAAAAAGCTGATCACTGTTGCGCTGTCATAATCATACTGGTGTTTTGTAGGCTCACAAGGTTTTGGCTCTATAAAGAAGGTGCCGGTAAAACCCTGGGATCTTGCATAGTCTTTTGCTTTATGTAAAAACATGGCCAGGTGTTCCTGCTCACGTTTCATATCTGTGTTCAGCAATGTCATGTAGCCCTCGCGGCCACCCCAGAACACATAGTTTTGCCCGCCCAATGCAATGGTTGCGTCGAGTGCTGCTTTTACCTGTGCAGCCCCATGTGTCAATACATGAAAATCGGGATTGGTAGCTGCGCCGTTCATATAACGCAGGTGAGAGAACAGGTTGGCAGTACCCCATAACAGCTTAACGCCTGAGGCTTGCTGTTTTTCTTTTGCATATGCTACCAGCGCCTGCAAACGTCTTTCATTTTCTGCAATATCGTTACCGTAGTCAACCACATCAACATCGTGGAAACAGTAAAAAGGCAGATTCATTTTTGTAATAAACTCAAAAGCGGCATCCATCTTATCTTTTGCTCTTTCAACTGCATCACTTTTTTCATCCCACGGGTGCGTATGTGTTGGGCCGCCAAAAGGGTCAGCACCGTTGCCGCAGAATGAATGCCAGTAAGCACATGCAAAACGCAAATGCTCTTTCATGCTTTTGCCTGCAATTGTTTTATGCTCATCGTACCAACGATAGGCCAGCGGGTTATCGCTTTCAGGGCCTTCGTATTTAATCTGCCCGATTCCTTTAAAGAATTCTTTGTCTCCGGTAAGAACTGACATAGTTATTGATTTAAAAGTTATAGTTTTTTATATGATTGTGTAACCAGCTTTTGTACTGCTGTCATCGCCTGTTGTGTCACTCACTTGTACGTTTGGTTCATTACTCAACTGCTCCGGGTGCTATATGCAGGCTAAATATAAACTCCTTTTTATACTGCATTATTTTTTCTTTGGCTACCACCCTGGTGTGCTAAAGCAAAGCTTTAGCACACCAGGGTCATTTTATACTTGTAAACCATTGCGCCGGTTGCATTTAAGCTGCTGAGACATGCAATGCAGTACAAGAGTGCGACGCAACGAAAGTTTCATGCCTGCACGGCTGCCGGGCTACAAACCTTCTTTGCTTTTGTACTAAAACGACAGGTCTTTTTGCAAATAACTTTTCCATTGCTGGTAATGTTCTTCGTATGCATTGTTACCGTCTGGTGTTACCGTTTGTAACTGCTGCATGTTGGCAAAAGCTTCTTTCGCGCTGCTGAAAACATTGGCACCAATACCAGCGCCCAGGGCGGCACCCACACTGCCATCGCAGTTGTACAACTCCACAGGTGTATTGGTTACGTTTACAAACGCATCAGTAAATACACTGCTCAAAAACATATTGGCTTTGCCTGCACGAATGACAGAAGGATTCATTTTGTTTTCGCGCATAATATCCAGACCATACCTGAAAGCAAATGCAATACCTTCCTGTCCGGCGCGGTACAAATGCGCCGTGCTGTGTTTATTAAGATCTATGTTGTGTAAATGTGTACCCGGAATTTTATTGTTCAGCATGCGTTCTGCGCCATTGCCAAATGGTATAATGTACAAACCATCGCTGCCAATGTTTACTTTGGCTGCATCTTCGTTGAGTGCACTGTACGAAGCGTTGGCGGCTGCAATGTTTTTGAGCCATTTGTTTAAAATACCCGTACCATTAATGCAAAGCAGGATGCCAATGCGCGTTTGCGCCGGTGTATAATTTACATGCGCAAAGCTGTTTACACGGGATTGCAGATCGTACGCAAGCTGGTCGCTTACGCCATAAATAACGCCGGATGTGCCGGCAGTAGCTGCAACTTCGCCGGGTTCAAGCACATTTAACGAGAGTGCATTATTGGGCTGGTCGCCTGCCTTGTAAGCCACAGGAATACCAGGCTTAAGTTGTAAGAGGTTAGCAACGGCTTCGGTAATATAACCATGTTCGCTAAAGACGTTGTTGATTGTTGGAATAATGCTGTTATCGAACCCGAAATACTGCATAACATCTGCAGAAAGTGTATTGGTTTTAAAATCCCAGAATATACCTTCTGATAAAGACGAGATGCTGGTGGTAATACTTCCTGTGAGCATCATGCCGATATAATCGCCAGGCAGCATTATCTTATCTATACGTTCGTACACCTGTGGTTCATTTTCCTTTACCCATGCAAGTTTGGCCGCTGTAAAGTTGCCGGGCGAATTGAGCAGGTGTGCAAGGCTTTTTTCTTCCCCGATACTTTTAAACGCTGCTTCGCCGTATGGCACAGCGCGGCTGTCGCACCAGATGATTGAATCTCTCAGTACGTTCTGGTTTTTATCTACTGTTACCAGCCCATGCATCTGGTAAGCAATGCCGATGGCGGCAATATCTTTGGGATCATAGTTTTTTGAAGCATGCGCTTTCCTGAGGGCTTCCTGGAAAAACATCCACCAGCTTAGTGGTGATTGTTCTGCCCAGCCGCTTTTATGTGCAATAATCTCTGCTTCCGTTTCAGGATAATTTGCAGACGCAACCGTTTGTTGTGTTTGTGCATCTACTACTGATACTTTGATTGATGAGGTTCCTACATCTATGCCTAATAATAACATACAGCTTGTACCCGGTTGTTGTAAGGGGTTATTAAAAATCGTTAGAAAATCAGTTGCCGATTACCCGTTTAAGGTAAAAGTATTAAAGAGATTTGCCACGAGCCTACACTTTCTTTTTTAAAACTAAAACTATTTTAACTATCTATTTTATAAAACAATAGATTTGTGCTTAATATAGTTCAGGAATGAAGCCGATAATTGAAAAATTAATGTTGAGTGAGAACACTTCTTTTCTTGCTACAACATACACCACACCGCTTTTTGAAGTGCCCTGGCACCAGCATATTGAATACGAACTCATCATGTTTAAAGAAGGAGAGGGCAGCAGCTTCATCGGTAATTACATTGGTGAATTTAAAACGGGCGACATTTTTTTTCTCGGTTCAAACCTTCCGCATACATTTCAGAAGGTTAGCAAAGACATTATTACAAGCGCCCTTGTTATCCAATTCAGGGATGACTTCTGGGGCAAAGAATTCCTTCAATTGCCGGAAAGCAGGCACATCAGGCAGTTGCTTGATATTTCTTACCAGGGTTTAAAAATAAACGGCAACCTCAGAGAATACCTGAGACCATTTATAGAGGAACTTGAATTTGCTGAAGGCTTCGAACGCATCATTCTACTTTGCGAGTGCCTGAATATGATCATGCAGCATAGGGGCTTTGAAACTGTTTCCACGCAGGAAGTAAAAGCATACAACACCCGCCATAAAGAACGCATTGATAAAATATACCAATATACCATCGACTATTTCCAGGAGCCAATATCCCTGAATGAAATTGCCATACATGCCGGTATGAGCGTTCCGGCATTTTGCAACTACTTTAAAAAAAGTACAAAAAAAACATATATCGATTTTCTAAACGAAGTGCGCATTGGTTATGCCTGCAAACAACTGATCGACACACAGAAAACAATCGAGTCTATTTGCTATGAAAGTGGTTTTAATACGCTTGCCAATTTCAATAAACAGTTTTTGAAAGTAAAGCAGGTTACACCATCCCGTTACAGGAAAGATTTTATGCAGCGTTTGTAATGCAGGCCATTTAAGGTTTACCTGCAATAAAGCCATATTTGTGCCGTTTATTGCAGGTGTTATGGCGTAACCGGCAGCACAAAATTTTGTCTTTATCTTATGGCTTTAATCCCTATTTTCATGGCTCACTTTTTTAAGCATATTATGAAAAAATCCATCCTGTTGTTCTGTGGTATTTTTATGTTGTTGGCAAATCTGTCTGCACAGGTTAACTTCAATATCATACAAAATATCAAAGGCCGGAATATCACAAATCTAGATGGTAAATGGCACTACATTGTAGACCCTTACAACACCGGCGATGAACGTAAGTTCTTTATGAACAAACAGCAGGAAAACGACAGCGAATTGCTTGAGTATGACTTTTCAACCGCACCAACAATCAATGTTCCCGGAGACTGGAACTCCCAGAAAGAAGAACTGAAATATTATGAAGGTATTGTATGGTTTCAGCGCGATTTTGTAGCGCACCCGCAAAATGGTAAAAGATATTTTTTAAACTTCGGCGCCGCCAATTACAAAGCAGAGGTATACCTTAATGGCCGTCTTTTAGGATCTCACGAAGGTGGTTTTACGCCTTTCCAGTTCGAGATATCAGATAAGATTGCAGATGGTGATAATTTTATTGTTGTAAAAACGGATAACACGCGTTATGCAGAAAATGTACCATCAGATAATTATGACTGGTGGAACTACGGCGGCATAACAAGAGATGTGGTGCTTGCCGAAACCAACGAGACATATGTGAATGACTATAGCCTGCAGTTAACCCAGGATATGAAGAATCTTACCGGCTACGTGCAGCTAAAAGGCATGCAGACTTCGCAGGAAATTACGGTGCAGGTGCTCGAAGCAAACCTGCAGATAAAAATACCAACCAATTCAAGCGGCCGCGCCACTTTTATTTTTCCCATAAAGAATGTAGAATTGTGGACGCCCGAAAACCCGCAGTTGTACACCATTAAAATATTTGCCAATACAGATACCGCCACAGACCGCATAGGTTTCAGAACAATTGAAACACGCGGCAAAGACATTTTGCTCAATGGTAAATCAATCTTTTTGCGGGGTGTTTGTTTGCACGAAGAAAATCCATTTATACCCGGCAAACCACGCAGCAAGGCAGATCTTAAAATGTTGCTGTCATGGGCCAAAGAACTCAACTGCAATTATGTAAGGCTGGCACATTACCCGCACAACGAATATGTAAGCCACCTTGCAGATGAAATGGGCTTATTATTGTGGGAAGAAATACCTGTTTACTGGAACGTAGAATTCAATAACGGCATTACATATGAGAATGCCAAACAGCAGATGAGTGAACTCATTTACCGTGATAAAAACCGCGCCAGCGTTATCATCTGGTCAATCGGCAACGAAACGCCTAATACAGATACGCGGCTCAAATTCATGAGCGATCTTGCCGACCATGTACGCCGTATGGATACCACACGCCTTGTATCTGCCGCGCTACTCGGTGGCATCGACAGCACCAATACTTTCCGCTTGTCAGACAACCTGGCTGATAAACTCGATATCATTTCTTTCAATGAATATATAGGCTGGTATGGGCAGAATGCGGCTGACATACCGCAATACCGGTTTGATGTTATGGCAGACAAGCCTGTTGTGGTAAGCGAGTTTGGCGCAGAAGCCCTGGGTGGGTTTTATGCAGACAGTGCTACGCGCTTTTCAGAAGAAATGCAGGAGCTTTTCTACAAAAACCAGTTGAAACTTATCAGCAGTATTCCTGCCTTGCGGGGCACTTCCCCATGGATACTCGTAGATTTTCGATCGCCCAAACGTTTAAACCCGATCTACCAGGAAGGCTGGAACCGCAAGGGCTTATACACAGAAACAGGTAAAAAGAAAAAAGCTTTTTTTGTAATGAAGGCCTGGTACGATGCACAGGAAAAAAAATACAGGAAATAAATAATGAGCCCGGCTGTAGCATTTCAATGAAGCTTTCGTTGCGTCGCACTCTTGTACGGTGTATCACTATGCATCAGCGATGCTGCAATAATATCTTGTTCAGTATGTAAGATTTGAATTACAGCGTGTGAAAGATTATTCCTGTATGAAAAATTCAATTATAATTTTTGTTTTGATCGCTTTTGCAACAGCTTGTAAGGGTACAAAGAATAATGTAAACCACACGAAAGCTCTCGACAATCCTATGTTTGTACTATGGAATGAAGATACTGTAAATACACGCACTTTCGTGATTTCAAAAACTGGTCATTTCACTTATTTCATAAGTAATGGCAACCGTGCAGTAATTTATTCCGGCATATGTATAAACGAAGCCTCAAACGATAGCTTGTATCTGTTATATGACAAAAAAAAGCAACCACCATTTACTACCACTTACCTGATACGGGAAGCCTCAGGAAAAGGGTATTTCCAGCATTTCACAGATGGCCGAAAAAAAGAATTTTTGTTCTTTTTGCCCACACATGGCAGGCATGGCTATTAATAATACAAATAATATAAGTATAGGTAAACGTAGCAAACTGGCAGCACTTACGCTGTAAGCAAACTATCCAATCAATATAGCATGTAAAAACATTAACGGCGCAATGCCTGCATCCCTGTTTTCACACTGGTTTATGCAACAAGCTTACCAGAAAGTATGTGGGCTGCGCCGTCAGCAATGCAGTATCGCTGCTGCATAGCGATCTGCCGTACAAGAGTGCGACGCAACGAACGTTTAATAGCATTCCTGCAGTACGGCCCACCAATCTTTAACAGGATAGTACATGATGGTTGCTTATTTTTTCTGTGTTATTTTGGGCCACTGATCAGAATTGGCTGACAACCTCAACTTTAGCTATGACGAAATCGATTGCTTTGTTTTTTACATCACTGCTGTGCTGTTTTACTGGTTTTTCTCAACTTAAAATACAGCATGTGCTGGTCGAGAATCTTTCCAACCCCATAGGTCTCGATGTAGCGCAGCCGCGCTTTAGCTGGCAACTTATAGCAGACAAAAGAAAAAATGTAACACAAACCGCTTACGAAATACTCGTGTACTCGGCAAAAGGTAATGTGTGGAAGAGTGGCAAAGTAATGAGCGATTCATCTGTGCATGTTGCGTACAAAGGTGCACCCCTGCAAAGTGGTACACGGTACACAGTTGAGCTACGCGCATGGGACAATACAGGCAAACCATCTGCCTGGTGCGAGCCTGCTTTTTTTCAAACCGCGTTGTTTAACCCCAGCGACTGGAAGGCCAGGTGGATTGCACCGGGCTACACAGAAGATTCGGTAATGCGCCCCAGTCCTTATTTCAGGAAAGAATTTGCCGCAAAGAAAAAAATCTCCTCGGCGGTAGCGTACATCACCGCGCATGGTATGTACGAAGCGCAGATCAACGGCAAACGTGTGGGTGACGCATATCTTACACCGGGCTGGACTGCCTACCAGAAAAGGATACAATACCAGGCTTATGATGTAACGCAAATGCTGCAAAATGGCAATAACGCTATCGGGGTGGTGTTGGGCAGTGGCTGGTACAGGGGTATCATCGGGTTTACTAATTCTTCCAATGTTTATGGTAAAGATATTGCCCTGCTTTTTCAGCTGGATATCACCTACACAGATGGCTCTGCAGAATCGGTTGTTTCTGATGGCTCCTGGAAAACAGCTACCGGCGCCATTACATACGCCGAAATTTATAACGGAGAAACAATTGATGCGCGTAAAGAAAAAAAGGGTTGGTCTGCTGCCGGGTTTAATGATACCGGATGGACACCTGCAAAGGCCGTGGACTATCCGATGAATGTATTGGTAGCCACTTACAATGAACCCGTTAAAAAACACGAGGTGTTTAAACCCGTAAAAATATTTAAAACGCCAAAAGGAGAGCAGGTAATAGATTTTGGCCAAAACCTGGTTGGCTGGGTGGTGGTAAAAGTAAAAGGCAAAGCAGGCGATAAGATCACCCTTTCGCATGCCGAAGTGCTCGATAAAAATGGTAATGTTTACCTGGATAACCTGCGTTCTGCAAAAGCTCAGAACAACTACATTCTGAAAGGTGGCGAAAAAGAAATATTCGAACCACATTTTACATGGCAGGGCTTTCGTTATTGCCAGGTAGAAGGATACCCCGGTGAAATAACGCCAGAAAATTTTGAAGCCGTAGTCTTGTATTCTGATATGCAGCCAACAGGTTCGTTCACCACGTCTAATACAATGATCAACCAGTTACAGCACAATATAAAATGGGGGCAGCTGGGTAATTTCCTAGATGTACCAACTGATTGCCCGCAACGTGATGAACGCCTTGGCTGGACAGGCGATGCACAGGCATTTTCACGCACGGCTGCTTTCAACTACCGGGTAGATAATTTCTTTGCCAAGTGGCTGAAAGATCTTGAAGCCGACCAGCAGAATGGTGTGGTGCCATTTGTCATTCCCAATGTACTGGGTGCCGCCATCAGCAGTGCAGGCTGGGCAGATGTGGCAACCATCGCACCGTGGAATATGTACCTTGCCTATGGTGATAAACGCCTGCTCGCAAATCAATACAACAGCATGAAAGCGTATATCGAAAGTATCAGGAAAACAGCGAAGAATGATCTGTGGAATACGGGCTTTCATTTTGGCGACTGGCTCTTCTACCGCCCCGATGATGATAATGATGGCCGCGCAGCCGTAACAGATAAATACCTGATTGCACAATGTTTTTATGCCAACTCAACACAGTTGCTTATTAATGCTGCGCAGGTATTGGGCAACACAAACGATGTTACTGAATACACTGCTTTGTTGCAACGCATAAAAAGCGCATTTAATCAAGAGTACGTTACCGGCAATGGCCGGCTTGTTTCAGGCACACAAACAGCATACGTGCTTGCGCTCAACTTCGATATGCTGCCGGAAGACCAGCGCAGGCAGGCTGCGCAGCGGTTGGCAGATAATGTAAAAAGTTATGGCAATCACTTAACGACTGGTTTTCTCGGCACGCCCTATCTCTGCCATGTACTTACGCGTTTCGGTTTTACGGATGTAGCCTATAAACTATTATTGCAGGACACCTATCCTTCCTGGCTTTACCCCGTAAAAATGGGTGCAACCACCATTTGGGAAAGATGGGATGGTCAAAAGCCTGACAGCAGTTTTCAAACACCTGGCATGAATTCTTTTAACCATTATGCGTACGGTGCCATTGGCGACTGGATGTACCGTAAAATGGTGGGGCTTGATACATATGAAGATGGTGTGGGTTACAAACACATCAAAGTGCAGCCACATACAGGAGGTGGCTTTACCCATGCTTCCGCTACTTTAAATACCTACTATGGTACCGTCAGCAGCGGCTGGAAGATAGAAGCCGGTAAGATGTTCATGGATGTTACCATTCCCGCTAACACTACAGCAACAA
The DNA here is from genome assembly GCF_015831355.1 of Panacibacter microcysteis. Taxonomy (NCBI): domain Bacteria; kingdom Pseudomonadati; phylum Bacteroidota; class Chitinophagia; order Chitinophagales; family Chitinophagaceae; genus Panacibacter; species Panacibacter microcysteis. The sequence continues at coordinate 1,368,372 of NZ_JADWYR010000002.1, read as the reverse complement.
TATGGCTGCCTGCAGCGGGCGGGCAAGACATTACCGAAAGTGGTAATCCTCTCAGCAGCGAACTGCAGGTAGAGGGTAAGGAAGATGGATATGTAAAAGTAAAAATTGGTTCGGGAGAGTATCATTTTGCTGTTAACAAACCGGCAGATGCCGCCATATCCGTTAATGCAGCAGACTATGCGGGCAAATACAAAACCGGCGGGGGAATGGTGGAAATGATCGAAATAGTAAATGAAAACGGGAAGGTTGTTGTAAAAATTTTTGGCAACAGCGGCGAACTCGAACCGGTAAAAGATGCAAAAGATACCTTTAGCAGCGCAGATGGTTCTACGGTTAGTTTTACACGCGATGCCGATGGAAGGGTTATTAAAATAAAAATTAACGCTTTGGGTATGACGTACGAAGGCGTAAAGCAATAAAGATGCTGGTCGTTTTTTAACGACGCCCTGTCACGTAAAAGTGGCGGGGTTTTTTATGCATATAACTTATTTCGCAAACTGTATCGGCATACTGCTAAGCGAACCCGTTATTTATGTATGGTGCCGGCTGCAGCATATATGGCAGCTGTTGTTGCGTCGCACTCTTGTACGGCAACAAACAAATCAACTGAAGCGATCACAGTGTATACATCGCTAATAGTATAAGCCGCAGCCAGTATTATTTATGTTCGGTTTTGTTGCCGTGCAGTTGTTTTCTAACACTGAGGTAATCAAGAAAATAGATCACTTTTATAGAAAGGTTGTTGTTATTATCTGAACTAATGGTATTGCGAAAGTTTTTGAAGTAACTTCTTTCCACCTCATTGGTGTAATACTGCGTGGCATTTTTCCATACTACATTTAAGAAGCTTCCCGGTGCAAACTGCCAGGTGTACACCATATCAATATTAAAGAAATTGGCATTTTGGTTTGCTGCTGGCAGGTACCCGGCATTGGCCGTCAGCTCCCCATTTTTCTGTAAAATAAAAAACTCTTTGTTGTCTACGGTACTCAGGTAGTGTCTTGCACGAAAAGTAATGCCCATCTTATTGCTGAAACTGTAAGTGGTACTCAGGATATTTTCAATTGTATTCACTTTGCGCCTGGCAAAATTGATGTTGCTGCTCCCGCTGATGTATGTGTACCCAACGTTGTTGAATCTTGGCAGCAGGTTTAACTGGTTAGAGAAACTGAGTTTATTGTTTACCCTGTATTCCTGGCCAACAGCTATGTCAAAACCAAACTGGTTATAAAAGTTGATGCTTTTTCTAAACAGAGCATCTATGAAGAATGAATACTTTTTGCTCTCATTGCTTTCAACCCAGGCCTCAGTAACCACCTGCGCGCCGCGTTTAAAATACCAGCCCTGCTGCCTCGGCTCGTAAAAGTCATTTTGTAAAAAATTATAGCCCATAAACGCGCCAAAGAACCACAGCTTTTTTGTTTGTGCATTTGCGTTGATATTGATACCGGCAGACTGGTATTTTTCATTTACCGGTTCAATTTTTTTTGACAATATGCTGATGTTGCTGTTGAAATTTACATTGATGCGGTTATACCAGTTTTTGGGTTTGTTCCAGGTATAGTGCACCCACAGGTAGTGGTTCAGGAAATTGTTGTTGGTAAAGTAGCCCATATCGTCGCTGGTAAACTTCGCATCTGTTCTTTCCTGTGATAGACTAAAGTTGAACTGGCCGCTTGTTTTACTAAAATGCAGCTCATGGCTGAAACCTGTTTCAGTGCTGCCATCGGGCAGCAAGCCAAAGCGGTTGCTGGTAGCTAGTTTGCCACCGAGATTATAGGTATTCTTTTTGTCGTTCAACTCAAAGAGCGCGGCAGTAACGTTTGCATCATAATCTTTGCCACTGCGCCATACATTGGTATTTACAAGCGATACACTCGAGTTATATTTCATCGTTTTATCAAGTACGAACACATTGTAGTTGGTAAGGGGGTCTGTAAGTGCCTGTCTTTCCTGTTTTGTAGCCGTATTTTCGATGGTTGCATACTGCGCCCTGGTAACGGCATTCAGAAAACCGATGCCAAAACCGTTTTGCGTTCTGCCGGAAATCTTAGTGGCATTGATGAGTTTAGATTCTGTAGGGTTTTTGATCACGGCTTCATTGCTGTCAACAGCAAAATCGTACATGTGCAGCGGAGAGCCGCCAATTCTGCGGGAATAAAAAAGGTTGCCTTTGCTGAACAGTTCTGTACCTTCTGTAAAAAAATTCCTGTACTCATTATACTTCACTTCAAATGGTGTAAGGTTCAATACCTGGTTATCGCTTTGAACCTGGCCAAAATCCGGGATCAGCGTGGCATCTAATGTAAAAGCCTGGTTGATGCCATACTTTACATCAAGCCCGCCGTTTACCCTGCTTGTCCAGTTGCTGAAACCCTGCTGGTTAGCCGGAAAATGATTGGCATACACGGAAAAATAGGGAGAAAACTGTAAACGCATGGGCGGCTTTATATCCGATATTCCTTTCCACAAGCCTTCCTGCGTAAGAAAGCCATTGATATTGGGATCGATTGGGTTCCAGGTATTTTGTTGCTCTGTTTTTCTACGGCGGCGTGTAACGTTGAAGCCCCAGTCCTGCACTTCTTTTTTTCCAAAGCGTATGGCTGAAAATGGAATGAACATTTCAAAACTCCAGCCGCTGTCTGTTATTACAGCGCCACTTTTCCAAACACCGTTCCAGCTAAAGTCTTCCATCTCGCCATCTATGCTTGGCGGGTTCATTTTAGCATCCCACTGTTCGCCGAGTGGTGTAACAAAATATTCGAAGCCATTGAGGTTATCATTATAGGTATCGAAGATGATGCCTATGTAGTCGTTGGTGCCAAAACCATCACGTGTACCCGTTAGCTGCGTTGCAATACTGTCTTTGGTGCGCTCGTAACAAAAGCCCCCAAAGTAAATGCCTTCATCGCTGTACATCATGTACGCAACGGTTCTGTTGGCATATTCTTCGCGGGCACCGGTTGTAGGCCGGAAGTAGACAAAGTTGGTCATTACTGCAGCATCCTGCCAGCCCGAATCTTTTATAAGACCATCAATTTTTATGGTGCTGTTGGTGCGTTTTGCCTCCAGCGTTCTTTGTGGTGTCTTTTGCGCAGATGCAACAAAAGACAAACATATCAATGCAGTTAATATAACAGGGCCGAGTTTCATAATGCTGGTAATAATGGTTTTGATGCTGAACGATTATGTGCAACAGATGTTACAGGTTAATCCTTTGGTACAAACAAAATTGCCGGTGAAAACAGATGAGCAGTAGTTAATTTATGTGAACAGCATCTTTATGCTGACAAGAGGTGAATTATGCGCAACTGTCTTTGTGTGTAAACGAAGTAACCATTTGTTGCATAGCGGCCTTGTTTAACCGGAGCGCTGCAGCCGCCATGCAAACGGAACGCTGAAGTGAGTGACACAACAGGCGATGCCATGAAGACTATAGCTGAAACAACCATTAAATCCGGTTTTTCTGGAAGTAATGCAGGTGAAAAGTGTGGGCCGGGTTCGAACAAATGTTAGCTTATTTTTCACGTGAATATTTTCTATTTATTTGGTAGACTATTCATTATCGTGTTTCTTTGCACCACCAATCTGGTAGACTAATGGCTAAACTCACACATCTTCAGTCTTGTTGCCCCATGCAACGCATGATCTGCAAACGTTGTTGTTTGTGTTGTTGTTAAATACACATTACGATAGCAGATCAGATATTCAGTTTAGCAAATTCCATCAAACTTATTTTCGAAACATGGCACTGCCGGCAAACATCTTTACCACTACTGCATTATGTAAAAATGATGTGGCAGAAATGTGTTGTAAGCAGGTGTGTTTTTCGGCCGGGAGGGTAGGGCTTTTTATTTTATTTATTAATCTACTAAAATTGTGGACTAATGGTTAAGCAGGTTTTTGGTAAAGTTTTTTTTATAGGTGCAGGGCCTGGTGATCCGGATTTACTTACCGTGAAGGCTGCTAAAGTTTTAGCCAAAGCAGCAGTGGTGATCACAGACAGGCTGGTAAGCAGTGAGATTATCAGCGAATATGTTAACCCGGCGGCAATTGTGATACCTGTAGGGAAGCAGGGCAGGAGTAACGCTTCTACTCCTCAATACGAGATCAATGATCTGATTGTTCAGTTTGCCTCGGCCTACCCGAATGTTGTAAGACTAAAGGGTGGAGATGTAGCCTTTTATTCCAATGTTCTGGATGAGCTTATAGCTGTGAACGAAAACAATATTCCTTACGAAATAATACCGGGTATTACAGCTGCATCCGGCGCTTCAGCGGCAACAGGTGTACCGCTTACGGCCAGGGGTTTATCAACCGGTGTGCGTATGCTTACCTATTACCAGCATACAGCCATAGCAGATGATGCCTGGAAGCAGTTGGCAACTTTTGAGGACACACTGGTGTTTTATATGACCGGTAATGCTTTGCAGCAACTGGTAAACAGGTTGCTGCAGCACGGAGCAGATGCTTCCATTCCATTTCTTGTTGTAGAGCAGGCCACCACACCATTGCAGCATGTGCATGAATTTACACTGCAGGGTTTTGAAACCGCCGAAAAACCGGAAGCTTTTTTAAGTCCCTCGCTGGTAATAATGGGCAAGGTGACAGCCTTGTACAAACAGTTTAAGTGGCAGGCAAATAGTATGGAGCGGGCACATTACTTTAAACCATTACAGGATAACCCGGAATTAATTTCATTGATCAATCATATACAGGAGACACATGTTAGCAGGGCCTAAGTTACAGTTGTTACAGGAGTTGGCGAAAGGTGCATCAAGAGATGAACTGATGTGGATAAGCGGCTATATTGCCGCGCTCTCCGCGCAACCCATAGCAGAAGAGAAACCAGTTACAGAATTTGTGCAGGATGCTTCTTTTGTAATGCCGGCGTGTACCGTCGTGTATGGTACAGAAACCGGTAATTCAAAGAAAGTAGCGGTAGATTTTGGTAACCGTTTAAAGAAACAGGGTATTCAGGCAAAAATTAAAAGCCTGGACCAATATCGTTTAAATGATCTTGCAAAAGAATCGCACATGATCGTGGTAATAAGCACTCAGGGTGATGGCGAACCACCAGCCGCGGCAAAGAAATTTTACGATCATATACACCAGCAGGATATATCGTTGTCGCAATTGAAATACGGCGTGCTGGCGCTGGGGGATTCAGCCTACCCGTTGTTCTGCAAAGCCGGCGAAGACGTGGACAAGCGCCTGCATGCTCTTGGTGGCCGCAGAATTGTTTCCATGAAGAAATGCGACACAGATTTCGAAGCAGATGCAGATACATGGATAGATGAACTGATTACGGCAGCACTGGCCGTAGGTACCGGCGCTGCCACCAATGGTGCCGTAAAAGCTAAGCCGGCAAAATCAGGTAAGAAACTGTATGATGCAAACGTAGTGGCTACCGTTAACCTTAATGATCGTGGCTCCAATAAAGAGACCTACCATATAGAGATAGCTACCGACGAGCCGATTGTTTACCAGCCCGGAGATGCATTGGGCATTGTGCCAAAAAACAGTGCTGCCGGCGTAAAGAAAATTCTTGAATTACTGTCGCTGAAAGGCAATGAGGAATTCATTTTCAGGGAGCATGCTTATAAAGCAGAAGAAATGTTTGCAGGTAAAATCAATATTCAATACCTGCCGGAGAGAATCATTCAGCAGTATGCAAACATTGCAGGAAAAGAAATTCCGAATATACGCATGGACCTTGCCGACCTGTTACGTATATATCCTTCAGATAAAAAGCTGAACATACAGCAACTGGTTGCAATACTGGAGCCAATAGCGCCAAGGTTATACTCCATTGCATCATCGCCGGCAGCACATGGCGGGAATGAGGTGCACATTACCGTAAGCCGTGATAATTTTTGTATAGACGGGCAAACACGTTTTGGATTGTGCTCAGATTACCTGGCACAGTTAAAAGAAAACGAGCCACTGCAGGTGTATATACAAAAGAACAATGCTTTCAGGCTGCCGGATGCTACAACAGATGTAATCATGGTTGGGCCGGGTACAGGTATTGCACCCTTCCGCTCATTTCTTTTTGAGCGTGATGCAAAAGGCGACAGTGGCCGCAACTGGCTTTTCTTCGGTGATCAGCATTTTGTTACAGACTTTCTTTACCAGACAGACTTACAGGGCCTGCGCGATACCGGTGTGCTTACCAGGCTGAACCTTGCTTTTTCCCGCGATCAGCAGGAAAAGATCTATGTACAGCATAAGATGCAGCAAAATGCAAAAGAGTTGTTTGAATGGCTGGAAGGTGGTGCACAGCTATACATCTGTGGTTGCAAAGACCCCATGAGTTACGATGTTGAAAAAACATTACTCAACATCATTGCGCAGGAGAAGAATGTTTCAGCAGACGCTGCTGAGGAGTACCTCGCTGCCATGAAGGAAGCCGGCAGGTATCATAAAGATGTGTATTAGGGAGAGCGATAGAAATAAGTGAACAGTAACCAGTAAAAGCAAACAAATGAGATTAAGTTTTATTTATACGCAGCAGTATTCGCTTTCTGAAGTAGGGGGCAACCAGACACCGGTAGAACGTATTAAAAAATCGAGTGATGGTTTACGTGGTACACTTAAAGAAAGTTTGTCAGATGAGCATACAGGTGCCATCCGCGAAGATGATCAGACATTGATCAAGTTCCATGGCATGTACATGCAGGATGACAGGGACAGAAGAGAAGAGCGGGCAACAAAAAAACTGGAGCGGCTGTATTCTTTCATGATAAGGTTACGCCTGCCGGGCGGCAGGTTGACACCGGCGGAGTGGATTGCATTGCACAATATAACCGGTGAGCATTCTACCGGCGTAATAAAAATTACCACTAGGCAAACCGTACAATTGCATGGTATTTTAAAATCGCACATAAAACCTACCATCGCAGCATTTGACCGCATGAAGCTTGATTCTATTGCCGCATGTGGAGATGTAAACAGGAATGTAATGGTCAGTGCGCATCCTAAATTTTCTGCTATACACGAAGAAGTTTTTCAGTACGCTGATAAGATCAGCTACCTGCTTTTGCCAAAAACAAGAGCTTATTACGAAATATGGCTCGATGAAGAAAAACTGCTTGAAGTGAATGAAGAGGACAACCTGTACCAGGATCGTTACCTGCCGAGAAAATTCAAGATCGCTATTGCTATCCCGCCATACAACGATGTAGATGTATTTACAAATGATGTGGGCATCATCGCCATTATCGAAGACAATAAACTTATTGGCTTCAACATTGCAGCCGGTGGCGGTATGGGCACCACGCACGGTAACCCGGATACCTATCCAAGGCTTGCATCAGTGCTCGGGTTTATAAAAGTAGAAGACCTGGAGAAAGTTGTGTATGAGATAGCTACCACGCAAAGAGATTACGGCAACCGTACAGACAGGAAGTTGTCGCGCTTAAAATATACCATGGACAGGGTAGGGGTAGATGTGTTCAGGGCCGAAGTTGAAAAGCGCTCAGGCGTTACGTTTCAGCCTGCAAAACCCGCCGTATTTACCACAAGAGATGACTGGTATGGCTGGCAGCAAAACCATGAAGGCCTGTGGTACTATACCATGTTTGTTGAAAGCGGAAGATTGTATGACGACGATAACGTTCAATTTAAAAAGGCCTGTCTCGAAATTGCGGAAAGTGGTAAAGCAATGTTCCGTTTTACAAGCAATCAAAACCTTATTGTTGGTGATGTTAAAGAAGAAGACAAAGCTTTTGTTGATGAAGTGCTGACAAAATACGGTGTTATTGCACAAACAGAAAAAGCATCAGCTTTACGAAGAAGTGCACTGGCCTGTGTGGCACTCAACACCTGCCCCCTGGCACTGGCAGAAGCACAACGTTATTTGCCATCACTGATTGATAAGATTGACGAAGTGATGATGAAACACGGTTTACAGGACGAAGGTATTACCATTCGCATGACCGGTTGCCCCAACGGTTGCGCACGGCCGTACATATCAGAAATAGGTTTTATCGGCACAGCATTGGGTCATTATAACATGTATCTTGGTGCAGATGCTGTAGGATACCGGTTAAATAAAATTTATAAAGAAAATCTCGACGAAGCTGCCATATTGAAAGAACTGGATGTGTTGCTCGAAAGCTTTAAAACAAAGCGGTTGCAGAAAGAAAGTTTCGGTGATTTCATAATGCGTGAAGGGATCGTGTAAATGATGATTGCAAATGCAGCTTTCATTGCGTCTCTCATGTGTTGACTATAAACCAAACCCCGCATCCCTCTCAATCCTGGGAGGGAGCAAGGTGCGGTTATATACGAAAAGATTTTTTTGTTAACCGGCTGCAGAACATATATCGGGCTCCTGTTGTGTCACTCACTTATACTCTATCACTTTATTCAGCTTTCCCCGGTTCAAACAGCGTATACAAATCCAGCTTCAATCGCTGCCAACCAATTACGTTCACCATTTCGCCAGCATTATACTAACGGAATATTTTGAAAGATGATTTTAAAATGCGTCACTTAAAGTTGTTGGTGTAATTTGCATCTATGAGTGATCATATCCATTCTCATCCTCCGGTTGAAGCAGCCAAATCAGGTGTCAACAACTTGTTCCCCGTGTTCTTCAAACTCGAGCAAATGCGTGTGTTATTAATAGGTGGCGGCAATGTGGCGCTGGAAAAACTGCAGGCAATTGTAAACAATGCACCGGCAACAAAAGTTACTGTGGTGGCAAGAGAAGTGTTTGATGTATTCAGGGAAGAGGCAATTAAATATGATACCGTAGAGATTATTACCGGTGCTTACCATCCGTCTTACCTGGATAGTTGCGATCTTGTTATAGCCGCGGTTAATGATATACCCACCAGCGAAATTATAAGGAACGATGCCAAAGCAAAAGGCAAACTCATAAACGTTGCAGATAAGCCGGCACTTTGCGACTTTTATCTTGGCTCTGTTGTAACCAAAGGAAACCTCAAACTTGCAATTTCCACCAATGGAAAATCGCCAACAGTGGCAAAGCGTTTAAAAGAAGTATTCAACGAAATGCTCCCCGAAGAACTGGAAGATGTACTTGAAAACCTGCAGCAGATAAGGAACAGTCTAAAAGGAGATTTTACCAATAAGGTGCACCAACTCAACGAGATTACAAAAGTGCTGTTAGATGAAAAAAAAATATAATTCAATCAACTCTGCTGTTTTTTTCTTTTAGTATTATTTTTTTACCATTTGTTTAATTGAATACAAACTTTCTTATTTTAGTTCCGTCAACACAAAATTGTCTGTTACCTTTTGAAGCAAAAGTAGCTGCAAACTCCGATTGTAAATTTTCCCGGATTTAATTGCCATCGATAAAGATGGATAATGCGTTAACCGTATGCAGCAGGCTACGGTATGCACCAGTGCTATGCGATGACTTTTTTTGAACCAGGCGACCTTTACAGGACCCGGAAGATAACTATATAACAACAATGATCTTATACGTGCAAAATTTATTCCTCTATAAATTCAAATCAAAATGAAGAAACATTTACTTACGTTGGGTTTGCTTGCGCTGCTGATGCAGGCCGACGCTCAAAAGAGCCTGCTGCCTGCTATTAAAGGAGAGAAAGGTATTTCCAAACAGTATGCTGTTTTTACTGACAAAGAACAGGTGCCATTTAATGCCAGATCTGCAAAAGCAGTTTTAGGCCTTAACGACAAATCAGATCTGGTGCTCTACAGTACAGAAACAGATAAGCTAGGTTTTACACATTACCGGTTTTACCAAACGTACGCAGGTGTACGCGTAGAGAACACCATGCTGGTGGCACATGTAAAAGATGGTAAGCTCGTATCAGTCAGCTCATCACTGGTAACAGACTTCAATGCTGACCTGTCTTCGAAACTTGCACTCAAGACAATTGCCGGCGCAGATGCTGTTGCAAAAGCAATCCGGCATACGGGTGCCACCGTTTTTGCATGGCAGGATGCAGATATGGAAAGTGCATTGAAAGACCAGGAAGGCATTGCCGCAACGTATTATCCAAAAGCTGTAAAGGTTTGGTACAATGAAAATGATGTATTGAACGCATCAACGTTAAAGCTGGCGTACAAAGTAGATGTATACACCCAGGAACCGAAGATAAGCCGTGCTTATTATTTTATAGATGCACAAACAGGCGCGGTAATTGGCAGGCGCGAAAGAATGCATACAACAGATGCTGTTGGTACGGCAAACACTTTATACAGCGGCACGCAAACTATCCACTCAGACCAGACAGGCGCAAATGCTTACAGGCTAAGGGATTATTCCCGCGGGCTGGGCATTATAACAAGGAATGCAAAAAACAGAGCAGAAATTACCAGTCCCTCTGCAAACTGGAACCTTGCACTGCCGGATCAGAATGGCCTGGATGCACATTGGGGTGTTGAAATGACCTATGATTTTTACAAAACAAATTTTAACCGCAACAGTCTTGACAATAATGGACTGGCTTTGTACAGCTATGTAAATAAAGGTGGTTTCTTGTACAGGGACAACGCATCATGGGACGGAACAGCAATGAACTACGGTAAACGTTCCGGTGCTGCCAATAAAAACAAGGGTGTTACAGGTATTGACGTTACCGGTCATGAGTTAACACACGGTGTTACTGAATATACCTGCAACCTCGTATATAGCGGCGAATCTGGTGGTATGAACGAAAGCCTGAGCGACATTATGGGTAAATCAGTTCAGTTCTGGACAAAACCAACAGACAAAGACTGGCGCCTTAGCAATGACATGGCATGGTTTATACGCGACATGAGCAACCCTAATGCTTACCAGCAGCCGGATACTTATGGCGGAACATTTTGGAAAGCCGGTGCAGACGTACACATCTTAAGCGGTGTAGGAAACTTTATGTTTTACCTGCTGGTAGATGGTGGTACAGGCACCAATGATAAAGGAGATGCTTACAGCGTGCAGGGATTAGGTTTGAGTAAGGCAGACCAGATTCTGTATCGCTCACAAAGCGTATATCTGGTTTCTTCATCTAATTATGCTGACTGGCGTGTGGCATGTATCAATGCTGCAACAGACCTGTACGGCGCATCATCCAATGAAGTAGCACAGGTGAAGAATGCGTTTTATGCAGTAGGTATTGGTGCTGCTGCGCCGGGCAGCATTGTGGCGGCAGATTTCAAAACAAATATTACCATGTCTCCCAACCCGGTAAATGGCGGTGTTTCTACCGTGAAGTTTAACCTGGTAAAAGATGGTAATGTAATATTGAAAGTCTACGACCGTACGGCCAATGCAGTACAGACCTATAACCTGGGTAACAGGCAGAAAGGTGATGTTGCTTACAGGCTTACGAGGGCGGCAGAATTAAAAACCGGCGATTATTTTGTAAACGTAGAGCAGGATGGTGCTGTAATCGGTCGCCTGAAATTTATTGTATTGAAGTAAAGATTCAACAAACATAAAACACAATAGCCGCCTTTTGAGGCGGCTATTTTTTGTATCAGTAACAGGTAGTAAGAAGATGTTTGTTTGGGTACTTCCACCAACGTTTAAATGGTTGTGTTATGAATGCCTTTGTATAAACAGATCGCTACAGCTGCCATAACAACGGAACGTACAAGAGAGTGACACAACAGGCGACGCCACGAAGCACCCATGCCGGTTACAAAAAAATTACAACTTAACGGGCGGGCAATTTTTATAATATTTACCGGAAGTTTTGTTTTGAGAGCTATTGCCAAAAGGCAGGCGGTAAGAAATGCGGAACATGAGAAAATAGTACGCGTCATTCTGATCAGGATTACCTCTTAGTGCGCCTTCGCCCGGGAAGGGGATCGGTGGTTTTAATTCATCGCCACGATAAGATAACATGGCACTGCGCGAACCGAGTAAATCCAGATCCGGATAATTTGTACTAACATCATCCAGGTAATCGGTGAAAAGATTGCGCAGGCTGAATTCTGCGGCCACTTTAATATTATCGCTCAATGCAAGTTTTACACCTCCCCCAACAGGAATATTGATGTGCGTTCTCCGGTACACCTGGCGGTCAGGATAATTTGGTAAACCCTGCCCCTCTGTACGCAACCCCCGCAGGAAAGCTTTTCTGCCCAGTGTATCGAATGTGTAAGGGCTAAACCTGTAAACACCCACACCGGCAAACACGTACGGTACCAGCTTATGCGTGTAATTATCCAAAATATCGTATTCTGCCACAAGGTTTACTTCCTGCAATATGGTTTTAAAGTTTAGGTTGCGTATGATGTGGCTGTAGATTTTCGAGTTCTTGTCATCGGCGCCAAGGTTGGTATACGTAAATTGTCCGCGTAAGAAGAGCTTATTGGTAAGCTCGTAGCTTAAACCCAGCGCCACGGCTGGTTTTGCCCGTTGTAACGTAAAACTTTTATCCTCCAGTTCTCCTGCATAGTTGGAAACACCACCCAGTAGGTTAACGTGAAATCTTTGAGCATTTGTAGCAATAACGGTGAGCAGGGTAATAGCAAATAAGATAGCTTTCTTCATAGTCGGTGCGTGTACGGCAATAATTATGCCCTGTTATAAATAATAAGGCGCAACGAAATTACTGCAATTAATCTTGCTGCAAAATGTTTAAGGAAAAGCAAAAAGTTTACTGACCGTTTACATCGTTGTCTGATCCGTAAAGGTGCGTGTTAACGATTGAGAAAAGCACCGGTTGTATCACTGCGAAACAGTTTTTGTATCGAAAGCGAACAACCCATATGCGTGTACCGGTTTTAAGTGTTTTAGTCAATAACAGTTCATCCCTTTTATTTTACCGCTCATCAGCGCATTTACGCCTTTCGTTGCGTGGTTAACAGTTTTTAACCAACATCGTCATGCCCTTTGCCAATATTAAGTCAAACACATTTATTATGAAAAAGCACTTGTTATATGTTACGGTTGCAATGGTACTTGCAATAGCTGCTATGGGCAAACAGGTGATTGCTCTTATGACACCAGCCAAACCAGTTGAAAAAAGCGTATCGTTTGCCTTGTATAAAGAAGGCAATTATGCAGCAGATATTTACCATAATACCTTTGCCGGCGTGCATATTGTTATTGAAAAAGTAAATGGCAAAAGCAGGAAGAAGGTTTGGGATAAAACTTTCGATGCACAAATGCTGCAGCAGTACCCCAGCATGCAGGAGGCCATAGCCCAAACGGTAAGCATTTCAAATGTTTTTGACAACAAAGAACACCTGGAGGTTTCTTACACACTTACTTACAACACCAAAGGAAGTGAGTTGCAAATGCAAAGCGGCATTGTGGTAAAAGGCAATGGCAATGACAAAGTTTATATTGGAATTTAGACTAACAGAAGAGCCTTTACAACAACCGTTAAAACATGAATGGAGCATTTTCAATGCTCCTTTTTTTTTATTGTGTAACCGGCTGCATTGCTACTATTGATCGTCCCTTGCGTCGCACTCCTGTACTGTATCTCATTATTCGGCATATGCAATGTTCGCAGCGGAATCTTGTAACCTGCAGATGCCTTGCACACCGTTTTATTCAGTTGGTTCCAACACTTATCTTTGTCGCAATGGATATTCAGTGTACCGGTAAAGAATTATTTATACTTAACAAGATCGCAAAAGCCGCCGAAGAACTAAACGTGGAATGTTACCTGATCGGCGGTTTTGTGCGGGATAAAATTATTGGCCGCCCCACAAAAGATGCAGACATCGTTTGCCTGGGCGATGGCATTGCACTGGCGCATAAAGTGGCCGAACGGTTTAAACCTAAACCAGCCGTTGCGTTTTTTAAAACCTTTGGTACGGCACAGATAAAGATCCATTCATTTTTTAAAGACCAGGACGAGATACCGCTTTTCCACGATCGCGAAGAAGAAAGTATTATTGAAGACAGCGATGCAGATAAACTGAGTTTCGAAATAGAGTTTGTAGGCGCCCGCAAAGAAAGTTATAACCGCGATAGCCGCAAACCAATGGTGGCGCCGGGCACGCTGGAAGATGACCAGAACCGCCGGGATTTTACCATCAACGCTTTGGCTGTAAGCCTTAACCAGCAAAACTTTGGCAAGCTGGTTGACCCCTTCAATGGTATAAAAGATATAGAACGTGGTGTAATACAAACCCCGCTTCAGCCCGCTGAAACATTTAGCGACGATCCTTTGCGCATGATGCGCGCCATTCGTTTTGCCACGCAACTGGAATTTATTATTGCGTATGATACATTCGAAGCCATTAAACAAAATGCCGAACGCATCAGCATTGTTTCTCAGGAACGCATCACCGACGAGCTAAACAAGATCATGCTTTGCCGCAAGCCGTCTATCGGTTTCGATCTGCTTAGCAAAAGCGGCTTACTGCAACTTATCTTTCCGCAAATGATGTTGCTGCACGGTGCCGAGTATGTAGATGGCAAAGGCCATAAAGACAATTTTTATCACACGCTGCAGGTGATCGATAATATTGCCGAAAAGACCAATGACCTGTGGCTGCGCTGGGCAGCTTTGCTACATGATATTGCAAAACCTGCCACAAAACGCTTTGAAGAAGGCCATGGCTGGACGTTCCATGGCCACGAAGTGGTAGGTGCGCGCATGGTACCAAAAATTTTTTCCAAACTGAAGCTACCGCTGAATGAGAAGATGAAAATGGTGCAAAAGCTTGTGGCGCTTCATTTACGGCCTATCAGCCTTACCAAAGAAAATATTACAGACAGCGCGGTAAGAAGATTGTTGTTTGAAGCTGGCGAGGATATTGATGCACTAATGTTGCTCTGCGAGGCAGATATAACCAGCAAGAACAAATACAAAGTAAAGCGCTACCTGCAAAACTTTGAAATGGTGCGCCAGCGCATGAAGGAAGTGGAAGAAACAGATCACCTGCGCAACTGGCAACCACCTGTTACGGGCGAACTTATTATGCAGAAGTTTGGCATACCGCCTGGTCGTAATGTTGGTATAATTAAAGACGCTATACGGGAGGCAATACTTGATGGCATAATACCCAACGATTACCATGCAGCCTATATGTTTATGCTGGAAAAAGCAAAAAGCCTCGGTTTGCAGGCCGTTGAATAAGTTGTAGTTTCGTACATGACTGTTAAGTACGAAAGATGATTGCTCTGCTGGTGCAGGTTGCACCCTTGCCGAAAAGGGATAAGAACGTACAAGTGAGTGACACAACCAATGCCTGATAGTAGCAGTACAGCTTGCAAAATAAAATCTTACTTTTATCGAATATCGAAACGGCAGTTCTGCCGCAAACGCATAAAACCGAAATCAACAACAGGATGGCAATACTTAAATTCAGGGTTTATTTTGAGGAAGATGATGCAGTGTACAGGGATGTAGTGATACGCCACACCCAAACATTTGAAGACCTGCATTATGTGATATTAAAAGCTTACGAGTTTGACAGTAAGCACCAGTCAACTTTTTACCGTAGTAACGACCACTGGGTACGTGGCCGGGAAATATCTTTTGCCAGGTACGAAAAAGATTATGTGGCCCCGCCATTGCTAATGGCAGAAACCACGATAGGCAGCGAGATCAGAGACACCAGCCAGAAATTTATATACGTGTACGACTTTGCTAAAAACTGGACGTTTATGGTGGAACTGATCAATGTGAGCAAAGAGGAAAACGCACGTACCGTATATCCCTCTGTAAGCAGGGTAGAAGGCATCGGGCCGCAGCAATATGGCACACGCAGCCTGCTGGGCGATAAATTTGCTGACATTGAAGAGAAATACGACCTGACCAAAGGTGCAGAAGGATTTGGGCTGGAAGGCACCGGCGATGGTGACAGCGATGAAGATGAATTTGGTGGCAGTACAGAAGAAAGCACCAGTGAAGAAGGCGGCGAAGACTATTAATAAACTGTAAACTTTCTATTAATTTATTCAATATGCCAATAGCTTATTAAATTGGCAGTATGAAAATGCTGATTACAGGCGCCAATGGTTTTCTCGGTCAACACCTTACGTTGTACCTGGCAGATAAAGGTTACGATATATATGCCTGTAGCAGGGGCGAAAGCCGCATTCCTTCAAAAGTTCCTTATACCTATTTTCCCGTTGACCTTACAGACAGGCCTGCCGTAGCGCAGTTGGTTGCGGCGGTAAAGCCAGATGTGCTGGTGCACACGGCAGCCAATAGTAAGCCCGATGATTGCCATATAAACCGCGAATGCTGCCTGCTGCAAAATGTAGAAGCTACCAAATATTTATTGCAGGCGCTTAAAGAACACACACCCGGCGCAAAGTTTATCTATGTGTCCACCGATTTTGTTTTTGGAGAAAACGGCCCCCACGCAGAAGACGATGAAAAAGGCCCGCTCAACTTCTACGGCGAAAGTAAACTGCTGGCAGAACAGGCCGTACAAAGCAGTGGATTAGCTTATGCTATTGTAAGACCGGTTTTTATTTACGGTCCCGTATGGAACGGTGTTCGCTCCACTTTTTTGCATTGGGTAAAAAACAACCTCGAGCAGGGCAAAGCTATTAAAGTAGTGAGTGACCAGTTGCGTACGCCCACTTTTGTCACAGATATCTGCAAAGGCATAGAAGCAATTGTAACACTGCAGCAGCAGGGGGTTTTTCACCTGGCAGGCAAAGACCTGCTTTCGCCGTATAATATGGCGGTTGCCGTGGCTTCGTTTTTACGCCTTGATGCAGCACTTATTGAAAATGTAACGTCTGAAACTTTTATAGAACCGGTACAAAGAGCAAAACGTTCGGGTCTCAGCATCGCCAAAGCAAAGCAGTTGCTGCAATATGATCCCGTAGATTTTGCAACAGGGGTAGCGCTAACTTTCAATAACCAATAGTATGGATACTCCACTGGAGAAATATTTTGCACAAAGAGTAAAAAACCTCTTCAATAACCTGCACGATTTTGAGTTAAACGGCGATGAACCTTCCCTGCACGATCTGCGTGTAGAGATCAAAAAGCTGAGGGCCATCATTAAATTCCTGGGCACCATTTATCACAAGCAACAGTTGAAAAAACCTGCTCACTTAATCCGTTCTGTTTTTCAAAAAGCCGGCGAGGTAAGAGAAAGCCAGTTGCTGCAACAATGGCTGCAAAAACACGAGTTTGGTATTATAGAACATACCTATTTCCCGCAGGAAAAGCTCGATTTTCTTGTGGCCCAATTCAGGCAAAATGCACCGCGCTATAAAGATGATTTTAAAGAGATCGTGGAAACACTTTCCAAATTTGTACACAGCACCAACGAGATTTTAGCCGAACAATATTTTACAGACCTCAATGCACAGGTTGAAAAGCTATGTCGTAAAAACCTGCCCGGCGCAGAGTGGCACGATCTGCGTAAGCTCATTAAGCAACGCATTTATGCATACAACTGGGTAAGGCACGAGGCAGAAAATGACGACCCCAACTTTGCCTATTACAATAAGCTACAGGAAAATATCGGCATCTGGCACGACCTGGAGATCATCAAAGACAATTTTTCTCAGAAGCAGGTTTACCTCTCGCAGGATATTGAGGTGCAGAAAGAATTCAATATAGCGTGGGAGAAGCTGACCGCTGCCCATAAGTACCGCGAAAAACATGTGGAAGAGCTGCTGGCACGCACGGCAATACAGGATTAACATTCGTCGAAAAAATATTTATACCGGCATGCGTTTTCCATGGAATCATCGTTGCGTCGCAATCACTTTATCTGCAGTTTTTCATGGCAGCAGTTCCAGGTCACTATCCCGTGCATAAAGCATTATCAGCGCAATATCGTCAGCGAACCTTTTAATGGCGCAAGTTTAAGTTCACCGGCAGATTTAAGGTCAATTACATAGTAGTAGGTGCCCACCGGCAGGTCAGTATTATTGAACTTACCGTTCCATGCAGTATAACTACCTTTCGAGGTAAACACTGCTTTCCCATAACGGTTGAAAACACTTACAACAGCATCAGGGTAAGCATCAAGGGCCAGTATCTGCCATTTGTCATTTATGCCATCATTGTTGGGCGAGAAAGCATTTGGCACAACCACCTTCTTATATACTTTTATAAATACATTGTCAGAAGCAATCCCACAACCCAGTTCAGAATATACATTCAATGTATAGGTAGCATCTGCAGGCGGTGTAACCAAAGGAGTTAAACTCACAGGATCACTAATGCTGGTATTTGGTGCCCAGTTGAAGGTAATACCTGTACCTGTTGCTGCGCCTTCCAGCGCTATACTGTTACCTTCCATGATCACCTTATCGGGACCTGCATTTGCCACAGGCAAATCATACACAAATATTCTCACAGAATCCTGTGCAGTGCAGCCTGTATTGTTGTCTGTAACGGTTAGTGTGTAAGTGGTACTGTCGGCAGGTGTTACAGTTGGGTTGGCAATATTGGTAGCAGATAAACCGGTTGATGGCGACCAGGCAACTGTGCCATTTGCAAAAACTCCGTTCAACGTTGTTGAGCGGCCCGCACAAATACCGGCATCACTGCCGGCATTGGCAGCAGGCTTTGCTACCACCGAAACAACAGTGGAATCGGTTTGCACACAACCTGCTGCAGATGTAACGGTAACATAATATTTGCCTGCGGCACCAAATGGCGTTGGCTGAATAACAGGCTGGGCAACTGATGAAGAAAAGTTTCCAGGCCCTTTCCAACTGTAAGATATGCCACCTGTTGCGGTAAGTGACAATGCTGCATCTTCGCAAACCGGGCTATTGCTGCCTGCCGTGGTCACAGGTTTGCTTTCTACATTGAACTTAATCACGTTAGAGTAAATGCGGCATAGTGCTGATGAGATGTTTTCTTTTTCTGCCACTGCCATCCTGTAATAATAGGTGCCTGTTGGTGTTGGTGTGCGGGTATATGTTGCAGCAGTAGCCCCGCCAATATCGCTCCAGTTAACATTATTAGTGCTTAACTGCCATTGGTAGGCAGGATCAGTATAGCCTTGTGTAATGGCACCAGTGAGTGTATAAGATTTTGAATTGTAGTCGCACAGGTCTTTTACGTCTATAACAGACTCTCCCTGTATGGAAGCTTTAACTTCCGGCCCGCATGGCCTGAATGTAATATCATCCAGCGCAAGGTCGTTACCGCAACCACCGTCTGCATTGTTCCTGATACGTACAATTACATCGGTAAGGCCGGCAGGTGTTTCAAAGAAAAAACCGTACTGCTTCCATTGCGGGCTGTTCTGAGACGGGATGGAACCTGTATTGTATTTCTGGAGTGTATCGCCCTGCAGGTTTTGGATGTAAAATGTAAGATCAGGCGTAATGCCGGCAGCGTTGCATGCAGAGGGCTTTAGAACATTTACCACCCAGGCGGCAAACTCGAACGTTGTTTTCGGGCAAAGTCCTCTCACCGTATCAACATAAAAATCGCCTTTTTGCAGCGATGCATTTACCAGCATAAAATAGCCGCTTCCATTGCCTGTGTGGTCTTGCACCAGGCTGTGCCAGCTATCTCCAAAGCATGACGAAGTACTGTTGCGCACAGCATAAAATCCGTCATTCGGGCAGTCGTTTGTAACAAAGCCATAACCTGTAGGGAACGAAAGTGTTGGTCCCGGGTTTGGGCCTGAGCCAAAATCAATTTTAACCACGGGATCGCCGAGGCTGCCCTGGCATAACTGTGCGGAAAGACGATGCGAGAAGGCAATCAACAGGAAGAGGAGGCTGAAACGGATTATCAATGGATGGTTATTTTGATAAAAATAAGTTATTGCACTTTATTCTAAAGATTGAAAGTCAGTAAATTATTTTTGCATGTACACGTATGGCGATATTCGCCGGAAGATAGTAACAGCGATTTGACTATTGGCTGCTGTTACGCAGAATCATGATCGCAGCATAATGTCTTTTATTTCTTTTACCAGATCAAGATGTGCTGATGTGAAACTGTCGTGCCATGCCAGGCCCAATGCTTTAAGATCAAAATGTTTTAAAAGCGTACCTACATTATTGTTGTGAACACTTTTGTCATAACCCAATACATAAAGAGAGTCAGCCAGCTCAACAGCCAGTTCTATATCATGTGTGCTGAATATAACAGTGTTTAATTCATGGCTGTCATTAATGAGTTTAAACGCATCTTTTACGTTTGCAATGTTTCCAACATCTAAACCGGAGAAGGGTTCGTCCAAAACCATATAGTATCCTGAGCTGAGCAACTGTTCCAGCAAGGCAGTACGTTGGCGCTGGCCGCCAGATAGTTCGCATGGGTATTGATCTTTTGCTGATTCAAGACCCCACTGCTGCAGGTGATGCATTATTTTATCATGTTTTTGCTCTTTGCTTTCTGGCGACTGCCGCAATGAAAACATAAGTGCCTGGTAAATGGTTTTATGCCTGAAGAGCGTATATTTCTGGTCTACGAACCCAACATCTCCTTCTGCTACTTTTTTGGCAGGTTGCTGGCCGTTTACAATTTCTTTCGAAAAATCTGGTATCAGAATGTTACCTGATGTAGGCGTTATAAGCCCGGTTAATGCTTTGAAAAAAGTAGATTTGCCACGTCCGGATCTTCCTACAACAGCAATAGTTTGCCCCTGCTGTTTGCCGGGTCTGTAACAATTTTTTTCTTCAAGGTTAATGTTTTGAATAATTGTCTTATTACCATAAGCAACACTTAAATGCTCTACGTGCAGGATGGTTTCCTTCTGTTCGTATTCGTACTTGGGATTCATTTTTAGAATGTTGAGTAGCGGAATAAAGATTTTCTTGTTATGTTTAAAACCCAATCGAGGCCTAACCCGAGGAAAAGTATTACCAACTGCAATGCTACTATACGGCCATGATTCATAAACTTATCGCTGTTTTTAATGAGTACGCCGAGACCGCCGGCTGCCACCAGTATAGATTCTACGGTTACCAGCATCATCCAGATAATAGAAAGATTTTGGCGCAATACATCAATCACATAGTCAAGACGACCTTTGATAACCACTTCCCATAAGATTTCCCAGCGTGTACATTTTAGAGATCTGGCATGGTCTATTTCTTCTGAAGGAATATCCTTTAAGACTGCAAGAAGGGACGTGATAAAATAAAGGCTCATAAATATTACCAAAACACTTACCTGCATGGATCGTGCATTGCTAACGAGTATGGTAAGATAAAAAGTTATACCTGTAAGTGGAAGATACCTCACTTTACTTAGTGTAACAGCCAAAGGTTTTAACGCCGGCAATGGGGAGAGATAAACAATGGTTAGCGATACCACCAACGAGATAAGTGTAGCCTGTAAACAAAGCCCGAGCGAACTGGCTATGTGTACAACAAGCCCTTCGTTATAGAGAGATGCAAAACCGTTTAATACCTGGCCTGGCGATGGGAAAAGATGTTTTTGCCCCAACGAAGCGATAACCCAATAGCCCATTACTAAAACAAGCCATATGCCGGCCAACACGAGGCGCTGATTTTTTTTTACAGGTTCAAACGGTTTGAAAAATTTCGCGATGCTCATTATAATTTGGTTGATTTTGATCACGGGCGTACCCTGGAAGTTGTAGCTGGCAGGACTTGTAATATCGTTTGCTGATTTGATTGCAACGGCTGCTGTTGATGATATGTATAATGCAGGCACCTTGTTCCTTATACTAAAAACCGAATTGAAGCGAGTTGAGAATAACTAAGGCAGACTGCATCAATTGCTGAAGCATATTCAACAGTACAAGAGTGCGACGCAACGGAAGCTTAATTAAGATTCCGTTGCCCGGCTCATAAATTTATTTTAAAATAGATACCACAACACGCCTGTTTTTCGCTTTACCAGCAGCCGTTGCATTATCTGCTACCGGCTCATCCTGTCCTTTACCTTCAATTTTCTGGAAGCGAGTAGCTGGTATGCCGCGCTGGATGAGGTAGCTTTTTACGGCTTCAGCCCTGGCCTGCGACAATGAGTAATTATTCTCTTGTGTACCTGTATTATCTGTATGCCCTGTGAGTTCGAGTTTTGAGTCTTCTGCCTGGATAAGGAGATTGTAGATTTGCTCGAGTACGTCTTTACCTTCAGGGCGTAGTGAAGCGCGGCCAACATCAAAATTTATCTGCCATTCGCCTGAAGCAACCACGTTTGTAGCCTTTTCGCTATAGTCTGCCGTGTATGCCTTACCTGCATCAATGTTCTCTACCTGGTTTAAGAACGAAACATTTACAGCCTCCTCATAAGGAACGATTCGTTTCACATTCTGGTTAAAGCCTGCAGGGTTAAGATTTTTAAGATAACTGCTTACCTGGTCGTAAACCGCTTTGTAACGATTGGTTCCGTCAGTTATGCCAAAGTACTGCTTTGCATCGGAAAGGTTGAAAACCCTTGAACCACCCATGTTGTAAGAGATGCCATTTTTTTCGCCTTTTTGTCCTTTGAACATGTTATACCAGTAGTCTGCATTTTCCATATTGAAGGTAGAGGCAACATTTTCTGCAGCCTTCTTTCTCCAGTCATCGTACTGTTTCATTTGATTGCAGGCGGTGTACGTAGCCTTCAAAATGTTTTGTACAACGTCTTTATTTTTGTCTGCCCATTGTTTTAAAACAATAACTGCGGTTGCCATCTGGTTGTTGAATTCTCTTGTAGAAATAATATCTGTAACACCACCTAATTCATCAAAAACCATTTTATCTCCCGGCGTCCAGGTTGCGCAACCATCGACTTTCTTATTGATGGTTTTACCGGTAAGTTTTCCAGCTTTTACTTCTTTAAGACTAACAGTGTATCCTTCCTTCTGCGATTTGATCAGATCTTTTGAAGCTTCTATGTAGTCGTCGTTTGCTGCGGCTACAAAGTTTACCGCTTCTGCATCGTAAGTTGATGGATCAGGATTTACTTTGATATTGTTGGCAGAAGCGTAGTTTACAGCGGTAACCCAATCACCATCTCCAATTACAGTTGATATAAGTGCACCCTTCATGGACTGAGGGTTCATTTTCCAGCTTGGGGGGCCAATTAGTTTATCTTCTCCATAACTTAAACCTACTACACCTACCACCTGCAACTGGTATTTTCCCGCACCGTATTTATCATCTATCGCCTGCTGTGCGGAACTGATGTAGAAAGGCACGCCGTCGCCCATGATCATTATTCCTGCTACTCCTTCTTTAGGATTGTTGTTACCCTGATCAAATTCTTCAATGAATTTCATTTGCAGGTTGCGTAGTTCAGAAAGCCAGTCCTGGCGAATGATTTCGAGGTTTACTCCATTTTTCTCCATTAAGGAGCCTTTGGTGGTCTTTGCTCCACCATTTGCAACGATAATTCCGGATTGTGCATTCCATGCGTAACCTGCAATTTTTACCACCGGTTTTGAAGAAACCTCTGTTGACAGTGCTGGTTCCGGGAGCGGCAATTCGGCTGACGTTACAACATTATTTATATCTTTCTCAGACAAGTCAAGTTTTTCGAGTTGCTTTGATTCGTCGATACGAAGCCCTGGCGCGAAGTAATAAACTGCTCCTCCTACAGCTCCGGCGATTATTAGAACAATAAGGGCTTTTGAAAAAAATGTGAGTTTAGACCATTTCATATTTGTGGATTATAAAAATTAGATTAATTAAAGATGTCTCCAAATCCTTTGCTTTCCAGTTTATCCTGGTCAGTTAGTTTATAATTGGGGTTACTGTATTTTTTTGATTCCGGTAAGGCGTAGTTATCTGTTTTGATCTGATCAGCCAGCTTATCCAATTTAGAATAGAGCTCATCACTGTCAAGGGAATATTCGCTTGTTAATGTATCCAGGTCGAGCAGGTTTTCACTTGTTGTGGCCAGGTCCATAGCGATAGTATTGGTTACTACGTCAAGAGCATATTCCAGTTCCCAGCCTTTTGTAAATAACATGGCAGATTTAGCTTGTTCAGTAGCTTCTCTTGCTGCCTGTGCAAATGCATATTCTTTTTTTAGCATATCAATGCTCACATCGAAGTCTGCAATCTTTATTTCCATTGCAGTATCTACCATATTTAATTTACGGTCCAGTTTACCGATTACATGCGCACGGCTGCCATATTTTCTAACAAGTCCGGTACTTTGATTAAGCATGTGGCTAATACGCTGTGCTTCGCTAAGCGTCTTCATCAAACCTGTTTGAAGCTCTACATAATCATCATTTTCTTTTGCTGCCGCACCCATAGCGCGATCCATATCTTCCATTTTGGTCTTAGTATTTTCTGCACGTGATTGTAGCATGAGAACTTTTTCCTGATATTCCTTTGCTTCTTTTTCTGCTTTGGCAGATTCCGCCTCCATGTTGGATTTAATTGCCTTAATCTTTGCTTTTGCTTCTTTAAATTTCATTCTGTTGCCAATCATTTTTTGCTTTTGTTCTTCTAGCTCGCCAAAAGGATCATATTTAATAAGCAGTTTATGAAAAAGACGCGCAAGGTTTTTTAGTGCCTTAATGATTACCGGCAGCATTATGAAAAAAGCAATCACCAGCACCGCAGTAGCAATAGCTCCCAAAGCCTGACCTATCCATGTAAAGACGATTGGTAAAACATATTGATATAAGCCCCATGCGAGTGTTCCGGCTAAAATAAGCCCGAATATAGTAGCAATCCCTTTTTCACCTTTACGCCAGTTTTTCGGGCTTAGTGTGATGTCATTTTTATCAAAATGCTTGAGAATGGGTAACTCAAGTACTTTACTTGATTCAAGAGCCATATTGTATGCTTTAGATAGTTTTTATAAATTTTAGAATGCCTTCCTTGATAGTAGTAAGTTTAGTTACGCTTGCCTGCCTGGCAACATCGTTGGCTACCATCTTATCTCTTACCGACTTTTCTTCGGGAAAATACGCTTCATCAATTTTAGACAATGAACCGCGTTTTTGATTTATATCAGACTCGAGTTGCTGCAATTCATTTCGTAACTGAGAGATTCTTACTGTAGCAGCATCTATTTCGTTGGTTAATTTATTTTTTTCACTACTTTTTTGCTCCTGTAAAGCATTTAATTTTTTTTGTCCCTGCGCTACATACTGGCTGTGGACTTCATTTATTTTGCTGATGTAAAACTCGGCGTCACCGGTTAGCTTTTGCGGCGTAAGTGTTTTATCCAGTGTTTTGGCCATCATAAACGCCATGTTGTATGATTGTTCTGTTACCTGTCCGGTCGCTGCCACAGATTTATAGAATTCATAGAAGTCATAGCCAGGCATATTTATAGATTCGAGCCCGCTTTCATACACGCTGAGCACTTCATCCAGAATCCTCTGCTCAATGCCGGCTGAATGAGACGGTATATTTACCGTAGAGGTATTCGGCGCATTTACGGGAAATGAAAAAGACTCGGCGGCAGGTTTAATATTTGTAGACTCTTCAGGGTAATCTTCGGATTTCACAAATAAACTTTTCCAGTTTTTAAGCATTGTTTTGGTCGAATTTGTTTTAGAAAAGAATCAAGAGCAATCAAATGTAATGTAAATGTTAACATATAGTGAGGCATTTTGCTCACACTTGTCTTAATGCGTTTTTCTGTATTTTATTGTAATAATCAGCTTTTTGTTTTATTCATTTGTTAGTAAGAAATGTAAAATATTACAAAGTCTTACGGTTTTTTCTAAGATTCACTCACGGCTTCGCAGAATGAAGATAAAATCATATCGCTTCGCCTATATTTGCCCACACATAAAATGTATGCTATGGCAACTGGTCTGTTACAGCAGCTTAATGAAACAACTTCCTACATCAAATCTGTGTATAAAGACACACCTGAAGCAGGTATTATTCTTGGCAGCGGTTTGGGTAATTTGGTACAGGAGATCGACATAGAAAAGGAAATACCTTATGAAGATGTGCCGCATTTTCCTGTGAGCACAGTAATTGGCCATAGCGGTAAACTGCTCTTTGGAACATTAAATGGCCGCAAGGTGATGGTAATGGCAGGCCGCTTTCATTTTTATGAGGGTTATACACCGCAGCAGGTAGTTTACCCCGTGCGGGTAATGAAAATGATGGGTGTACACACCTTGTTATTGTCCAATGCTGCCGGGAGTGTAAATCCTGCGTATAAAGTGGGAGATCTTATGATCATAAAAGATCACATCAGTTTTTTTACCGTAAACCCACTGATTGGTAAAAATGAAGAAAGCCTGGGTACACGTTTCCCGGATATGAGTGAACCATACAACAGGGAACTGATTAGCAAAGCGCATGCAATTGGTAAAACATTGGGCTATCATTTTCATGAAGGGGTATACACGGCTGTTACAGGGCCCACCTTTGAAACACGTGCCGAATATATGCTGATAAAAATTGCCGGGGGAGATGTGGTGGGTATGAGCACCGTGCAGGAAGCTATTGCAGCCGTGCATGCGGGTATGAAAGTATTTGCCGTAAGTGTTGTAACAGACATTGGTATAAGAGAAGACGATAATATCATTACCCACGAAGAGGTACTTGCGGCAGCGAAAGACGCAGAACCAAAACTTACCGCACTCTTTAAAGAACTGGCTGCGGTACTATAAAAGCTAATTATATTTTCATTCACAGGTTTACGCTTATTTTGCGCAACTGATTCTAAAAAATGCATAACAGGCTTTCCTTTTATATTATCTGTTTGGTGTTGTGTTGTATGGCCAGCCTGTCTGCATTTGCACAGGATGATGTTCCCGCAAGAAATTTTGACAACCGTGGGCGGCCTGTCGCCAAAAAAGACTCTGCCAATATGAACCTGCAGCACAGGGATGCCAATGCAGATTCCATAACAATCAGTTACCACTATTTCGATTCCACAAAGACCTATAAAATTGACTCTTCCATCAGCGATTTTTACCAGCGCTACCCTGTGTCGTACAATTATACAGACCTGGGTAATTTTGGCAGCGCTGCAAGATCAATGATATTTATGCCCTATATGAAGCCGGGTTTTGACGCCGGTTTTCATGCATTCGATGTATATAAATTCAGGATAGAAGATACCAAACTGTATACTACTACAAGGCCATATACAGAACTTGCCTACCTTCTCGGCAGCAAGGCCGAGCAGATGATAGACCTGATGCACACGCAAAACCGCAATGCCAACCTGAACTTTTCCTTCGGTTTCAGGCTTATCAATGCACCGGGTGCATTTAAAAACCAGAATACCAATCATAACAATATCCGTTTTGCACTTGGCTATACGGGTAAGAGCAAACGGTACAACAATACACTCATCTTTATTACCAACAAAATACAGTCTTCAGAAAACGGCGGCATACAGGTAGACACCGCGTTAAAAAGTGATGGCAGTTTTAGTGACCCGTTCAGTATTCAAACACGCCTGGGTAATGCATCTCAGTTTTCTAGAAACCCCTTTTCTGTAAAGATCACCACCGGCAATGAGTACAAGGAGACAACCATACTATTCCGCCAGCAATATGATTTCGGTCAGAAAGATTCTTTGGTTACTGACTCACTTACATACAGGCTGTTTTACCCGCGCCTACGCTTACAACATACTATCCAGTTCACCCGGGAGAATTACGAGTTTCATGATTATGCACCGGTAGATACGCTGTACAACAAATATTATAACCTTAGCATCAGCAACAACGATACCCTGCTGTACAGGGATCAGTGGGCAAGACTAAACAACGAGTTTGCTGTCGTGTCTTTTCCGGAAAAGAAAAACCAGAACCAGTTTTTAAAGCTTGGTGCAGGGTATGAGATGATTGCAGGAGGGTTTTATCCGTATAAAACAAAATACAACAACGTTTATTTTACGGGTGAATACCGTAACAGAACACGCAACAAAAAGTGGGATCTTGTGTTGAGCGGGCGTCTGTACAGCGCCGGCGCGTATGCGGGCGATTATGACGCATATGGCAGTCTGGAAAGATTGTTAGGCAGTAATAAAGGAAACCTGCTCATCGGTTTTCAAAACGTGAACCGTTCACAGTCGGCTATCTTTTTCAACAGTGTCAGTGCATTTCCGGTATTGACAGGAGGGGAGAACTTCAAAAAAGAAAATGTCTCAAAAGCGTTCGCCTCCATCAACTTTTCGAAACTTAATCTTAGCCTGGTTGGCAACTACTATATCGTAAGTAATTACGTGTACATGACAGACTTTTACAGGGCACAGCAGGAAGCTGCTTTGTTCAATGTATTGCATGTGGGCGCACTCAAAAAAATACAACTGCGTAAGCACTGGTTCTGGTATATTGAAGCGCATTTCCAGCAAACTGCCGGTAACCCGCCCATAAATGTGCCAACTGTGCTAACCCGCCACCGCTTTGCGTTTGAAGGTAATTTCTTTAAAAACTTATATCTGTCCACCGGTTTGGAGGTAAAGTATTATACCGGCTACAATGCAGATAATTATTCTCCTTTTTCAGGCCAGTTTATTTTCCAGGAAAACATCAGTACCAGAGCCAACAGGCCGGAAATAAATGCGTACCTCAACTTTCGTATCAAAAGCTTTAAAGGTTTTATCCGCGGAGAAAACATCAACTCTGTTAATACAGAAGATGGCTTCCGTTTTACACGCAACAATTTTTCTGCCCCTCATTATCCCCAGCGCCCATTCTGGTTCCGCGTAGGTATATGGTGGAACTTTGTAAACTAATATTAGATTTAACAAAAATATGATCGGGCGCATGTTTTAAATGGCCCAACTACTGTAGTTTTGCATTTTCGCATGAATAAGACCGTGGCACTCATATTAGCGTTTATGTATCTCAGCCTTTCATCAGGGCTGGCGGTAAATATCCACTATTGTATGGGTAAGGTGGCAGATGTTCATGTAAATGATTATACCGAAACAACCTGTAAGTGCGGAAAGAAAAGTGCAAAACCTTGTTGCAACAACCAGTTCGAAGTAGTTAAGGTGCAGGATGCACACCAGCTTGCTACTGCAGATTTCAACCTTCAGTCTCCTGCAATAGTGTTGCATAGTTTTCAAAATCTTATGGCATTGCTCACGCTGCCGCAGGTGCAAACCGCTATGGTTGCAGATCATGCACCACCATTATTATCTCCGCCCGATATCTACCTGCAGAATTGCGTTTTCCGAATTTGATAAGCCGTTGGTGCTACAGTTAGTTTTATTGTGAAACCGGCTGTAGTATTGCTATCCGGCGTCCCTTGCGTCGCACTCTTGTACTGTTGAATGTATATGGAGCAGCTACCGCAACTCCTATCTTGTTACGCCGTATACAGCAACATTCCGGCTAAGTCTATTAATCTTTTATCATTCTTTTCTTATCATTTCAAATTCATTGTATGAAAACAAAATATTTCATTCTCTCATTATTGTGCGCAACGTTTTCTTTCGCAACATTTGCTCATTCAGGTACAGATACAATAAAGGTTTCCGGCAACTGCGGCATGTGCAAAAGCCATATAGAAAAAGCCGCAAAAGATGCAGGCGCCACAGAAGCAACCTGGGACAAATCAACCAAATTACTGGTTGTTACTTACGATGAGCATAAGACCAGCAACCTGTCTATACAGAAAAAAATCGCAGCTTCCGGCTATGATACGCAAGATGTAAAAGCATCAGAAAAAGCTTACAACAAACTGGAAAAATGCTGCCAGTATGAAAGGCCGTCCAAAGATGGCGTTAAAGCAGCAGGCTGTTGCAAAGACAAAGATTGCACAAAAGATGGTTGTTGCAAGAGCGATATGAGTTGCTGCAAAAAAGATGTTGCAGCAGGTGATTGTTGCAAAGATGGAAAATGCAGCAACGGCAAATAATTTCTTACCCGCAGGTTTGCGTTTACACGCAGGCCTGCTCTAAATATTTTTATATGAAGCGATTGATGTTTTTATGTGTGTTGTTCTTCACAACCCAACTGGTAAATGCGCAGGTAAAAGAAGCAAATCTTGTTGCCAGTGGTTTAACGTGCTCTATGTGTTCAAAAGCTATTTATGAAGCCCTGAAGAATATAAGTACCGTAGAAAATGTAAAGGCAAACATTAAAGAGTCGAGCTATAACATTGTTTTTAAAAACGGTGCAAATGCCGATCCTGATGCAATAAAGAAGGCCGTTGAAGACGCCGGTTTTTTCGTTGCAAAACTGCAATTGAAAATTAAATTTAATGATGTTACTGTAAAGAATGATGAGCACATTACCGCAGCAGGGCTAAATCTGCATTTTCTAGATATCCGGGAACAGCAATTAAACGGTGAAAAGTTGATTACTGTAGTAGATAAGAATTTTGAACCTGCAAAAGAGTTTAAAAAATATGCGCAGTTCACCAGTATGAAATGCTTAACGACTGGCAAAGCTGAAAGCTGCTGTGCGGATGGAAAAATAGCAGCTGGTGAACGCATTTATCATGTGACCATTTAACTTATATTCATTCAATGAAAAAAGCAGTTTCTGTAATTTGTTTTTTATTGGTTGCAGTGGTGTTGTTTGCACAGGATCCCGAAAAAGGCAGCAAAGCAAAAGAGATCAGTTTGCCCGATGTACAAGGCAACAAGGTAAGCCTTGCTGCTTTACAGGGTAAAGTGGTATTAGTAGACTTTTGGGCAAGCTGGTGCGTGCCTTGCAGAAAGACGATTCCGGCATTGAAAAAATTGTATAATTCGTATAAAGACAAAGGTTTTGAGATCTACGGTATTTCGCTTGATACCGATGCCGTGGATTGGAAAACTGCTGTGCAGCAGGAAAAGATAAACTGGGTACAGGTACTCGATACAAGCGGCGAAACTGCCGGTGCCTGGAATGTGAACTATATTCCACGAACATTTTTAATAGACAGACAGGGTAAGATCATAGCCATCAATCCCACAGAAGAAGAATTACAAAATCAATTACAGAAGCTGCTTTAGCAAAGCAGTATTCCCATGAAATATTTATGGATTATTTTCCTGTTTGCAACCGCCAGGTTGCAGGCGCAGGAACTTTTTGTGTACACGGAGCCGGCCAGTAATATGCCCACCCGTTCTTTGGGCGTGCGCCTCACCAATATGCTTATGGACGAGCGGGGCACTGAAAAATATGAATATCACGTTGTGCCTGAAGCTATGTGGGGCGTGAATAAAAGATTAATGGTGCACGCAAATGCTTTTATCAGCAATGCTGCTAATAATTTAAAAGCAGAAGGTGGAAGCATTTATGCCAAGTACCGTTTCTTAAGTTCAGACGCTGTACACAGCCATTTCCGCATGGCAGGCTATGGAAAGTATAGTTTTAATAACAGCGCAATACACCAGCAGGAAATAGACCTATTTGGTCATAACAGCGGCTGGCAGGCGGGGGTTGTGGCTACGCAGCTAATACATAAAGTCGCAGTGTCTGCCAATGTTTCTTACTTACAGGCTACCGATAACGGAAGCTTAAATAAATTTCCCGTTACAGAAGCCAATAAGGCGGTGAGCTATTCATTATCACTTGGTAAGCTGATGCTGCCAAAAGAATATGTGGATTATAACCAGACAAACATAAATGTTATGGTAGAATTGCTGGGACAAACACTTGGCAATAATAAAGGTTCTTACCTCGATATCGCGCCTTCTTTGCAACTGATCATTAAAAGCCAGGCCCGTATTGATATCGGGTACCGTTACCAGCTAATGAGTTCTATGGCACGGTCTGCTCCCAATGGATTCCTGTTGCGTTTTGAATACCTCATTTTTAATGCTTTTAAAAAACATTAATGGAAATAGCGGTAAAAAATATGGTATGCAGCAGGTGTGTGAAAGTGGTAAACCAGGTGTTAGATACCATGCATATTGCGCATGCGGTTGTTACACTTGGGCACATATCGTTTCAGCAGGAATTGTCAAAGCAGCAATACGATGATCTGAAAACACTACTGGAAGCTGAAGGCTTTGCGCTTGCAGAAAATGAAAAGTCAGTTATAGCCGAGCAGGTAAAGAACCTCGTGATTGACCTGGTGTATAATAAAGAGCTGTCAGATTTCAATTTCAAACTTTCTGCATATCTCTCAGCTGCGCTGCATAAAGATTACAGTATGATCAGCCAGGTGTTTTCTGCGCTGGAGAATACAACCGTTGAGCAGTTTTTTATTTTGCAAAAACTTGAACGCGTAAAAGAAATGCTGGTGTATGACCAGGATTCTTTGAGCAACATAGCCTGGAAAATGGGCTATAGCAGCGTGGCGCATCTTTCTGCGCAATTTAAAAAGATGACGGGCTTTACACCTTCCGGTTTCAAAGCATTGAAGGCGCATAAAAAAGTTTCGATTGACCACCTGAAATAATATAAACAATAGCTGTAATTGTATAACAGTGAGGGCTGTTTGTTGTACAAACTTTGTGTCATTAAAATATTCAGTTATGACACATACTTATAACATTACAGGCATGACATGCAGCGGATGCGTTGCAAAAGTTAAATCAGCCTTATTAATGCTCGGAGACGTAACAGCCGCTGAGGTACAACTAAACACACCGCAGGCCACGATCACTATGCAACGTCACATTGACTTACAAACCCTGCAAAATGCATTGCACAAAGCCGGCAATTATAATATTACCGAAGACTTTTATGCTGGTGCGATGACGCATACAGCGGCAGAGCCTTCAAAAACATGGCTGCAAACATACAAACCATTGTTGCTGGTGTTCGGTTTTATAACAGGCATTGCATTGCTAACTGCATACAACGGAGACAAAATTGTTGGGCATATAGCCATGAACAATTTTATGGCTGGCTTTTTCCTGGTATTTGCATTCTTCAAAATGCTTGACCTGCGTGGCTTTGCAGACAGTTACAGCAGTTATGACCTGCTTGCCCGGCGCTGGCATGGCTATGGATTCATCTATCCGTTTGCAGAGCTTGCCCTTGGTATAGCTTACCTGCTGCACTGGCAACCACTGTACACCAATATTGCTACCATTATTGTAATGGGTTTTAGCAGCATAGGCGTCATTAATAGTGTTGTAAACAAAAGAAAAATTCAATGTGCCTGCCTGGGTGCCGTTTTTAATTTGCCTATGAGCACCATAACAATTATAGAAGACCTGCTGATGGTAGCAATGGCCGTGATGGGCGTGGGAAGTGAATGGTGAAAGGTGAATGATGAATTGAATTTTGTTGATTGATTATGCACAGGAGGGCGTTGATAAATACACGGCGTTGACCGTTTACTGATCGCCGGAGCTGCCATAAAAGAGGAACCCTGAAGTGAGTGACACAACAAGCGATCAGTAAAGTACTGAAGCCGGGTTCATTATAACTAACTTATTTAAATAAACATCTATGAAAAAAACACTTCTGCCGGCATTACTATTTTTTTCAATGCAGGCCTTTGCGCAGCATGATATGCACAAGATGCAACATGATTCAATGCCTGCGAAAGATTCAATGCACATGAACATGCACGAACATGGCCATATGAACATGCCGGGTATGAACCATGCATATTCGTTATCGCTGCCTATGAACAGGAATAGTTCGGGTACAGCATGGAACCCCGATAACACACCGATGTATATGTTAATGAAACATGGCAAAAAAGATATGTGGATGTTTCATGGCAGTGTGTGGCTGCGTTACAATAACCAGGAGCTGACCGATAAGACCAGCCGCAGTGGGGCGAAGTTTGATGCGCCCAACTGGTTTATGGCCATGTACAACAGGCAGGTTGGTTCTAACGGTTTGTTGAATGTTACCGGCATGTTTAGCCTGGATGCACTTACTGTTGGCAATGCAGGCTATCCATTGCTGTTTCAATCAGGTGAATCTTATAATGGAAGGACACTGGTAGACCGCCAACACCCACACGATCTTTTTGCTGCACTGAGCGTTGGATACACACAACGCCTTAGTAAATCTGTTGATGTCTTTGGATACTTTGGTTATCCCGGCGAACCAGCCATCAGTGCACCAACCTTTATGCATCGCATCAGCGCCATGAATGATCCTGATGCACCTTTGAGCCACCACTGGCAGGATGCAACACACATTACGTTTGGCGTTGCCACACTTGGTGTAAGGGTTAATAAACTCAAGCTCGAACTATCCAACTTCACCGGCAGGGAACCAGATGAAAAACGTTATGGTTTCGATAAGATGAAGTTTGACAGCTATAGTTACAGGCTGTCTTATAACCCCGGCAGGGCATGGGCTATACAATTTTCGCAGGCATATCTTGAAAGTCCTGAACTGCTCCACCCTTCAGAAAATATCTGGCGCTATACGGCTTCTGTTCTATATGCCACGCCTGTTAGAAATGATAAATTTTTTACCGGTGCATTTGTATGGGGCATGAATGATGCAGGCAAAACACACAAAGAACATTCGCTTTTACTGGAAGGTACGCAACAGTTGAAAACGCAGGCCGTGTACGGGCGGTACGAGTTTGTGCAAAAGTCTGCGGAAGAGCTTGCACTGGATGATGCGTTTGATCATGATTACCTGTTCAACATCCACAAACTTACACTTGGCACTAACAGGAAGCTTTTTGCGGTGGGTAAAATTGATCTGCTGGCAGGTTTGCAGGTATCAGCAAATTTGCCACCGGCATCCCTGCATTACCTGTATGGACAAACACCATTGGCCGGGCAGGTTTATCTGCAGCTAAGACCATCGCGCAGCAAAATGTAAAATGCATATGGTATAAAAAAGAAAGCACCGCAACCGCGGTGCTTTCTTTTAGCCTGCAGTTTTATTGGCTGATGAGTTTCCCGCTGCCGGATATTTCACTGTTCACTTCTTCCGGGTTGCCTTTGTAATATACAGTGCCACTTCCAGAGATGTGGACATCCAGGCTTTCGGTTGCTGTTATTGATGCATTGCCACTGCCCGAAATGGCTATCGCCGCATGCTTTGCGGTTAAACCAAATGCGCCAAGGTTACCACTTCCGGATGATTGATAGTCCAGGTTATCATAAGTGCCGTTTGCAAAATCTATGTTGCCGGATCCTGATATGGAAGCATTCAGTTGTGTACCGCTGAAGATGCCTTCCACTGCAATGCCGGCGCTGCCGCTGATAAATGTACCCGCTAAAGAAGGCATGGTTACATACACTTCAGCATTGTCGTTCTTTACATTGGTGTTGTCCTTGTAATGAACTTCGAGTGTGCCGTTAACAACCTCCGTTTCAAGATATGGAACAAGGTTTTCGTAAGCCTTTACACTTACTTTAAATGATGTGCCCTGTGTAATAAAAACGTTGGTAGAACCTTGCGTACTCACTTTGGTAAATCCTGTAAGCTGCCTGTCTTCTGTTTTTACGTTGCCGCTGCCTGTAATGCGGTCTTTACTGCATGAACATAATGAGG
This sequence comes from Panacibacter microcysteis, assembly GCF_015831355.1. Lineage (NCBI taxonomy): Bacteria > Pseudomonadati > Bacteroidota > Chitinophagia > Chitinophagales > Chitinophagaceae > Panacibacter > Panacibacter microcysteis. The sequence continues at coordinate 1,333,251 of NZ_JADWYR010000002.1, read as the reverse complement.
TAACTGCTGCTGTAATAAGCAGCGCATAAAATGTGCTTTTCATGATAGGTTGTTGTTTAAATAAATCTGTAATGCCGCAAATTCTTTGCAAGTAGCAGCATATGCAAGCTAAAAGGTGATCTGCGGTTTGAATATTTTTTTACCGGTATTTAAATGTATTACTGCTTATATAATAAGAAATAAATTTTTCAGGTTGTGGCTGCGCATTATTTTTGCCGCCTAAACTTTAAAAAATGAAAAAACTCTTAAAGAACATGGCATTGGCCGCTCTCTTTGTATTTCCATTCACCAATAACGTAGATGCGCAGGTAAGTGTTGGGCCCGAGGTTGGCTTTTCCGCTGCAGGCCTTTACAACGATGAAAGCGATGTATATGCGGGCATCAATGTGCATGCAGGTGCAACTGCTCACATTCAGCTCGGTAACTTCCTCGCTGTAAGACCTTCGTTGCTTTTTAAAACAGGTTCATTGTCTTACCAGGATGATAATACTTCAAAAATTTCTTTCACCCGCATTTCATTACCGGTTCCGATCATGTATTCAAAGATTTTTGACAATGGCGGCAACCTGTTTGTAGGTGTTGGTCCGAATATTATGTATTCATTGGGCGGGAAGGTAAAGGAGCAGGGCCAGAGCGCAGACATTGATTTTGGAAAAGAGCCCGGGCAGCTTAAGCCAATTGATATTGGTTTGCACTTGAAGGGAGGCTTTCAGTTTTCAAACGGACTTGCGCTAAGCACCTTTTTTAATGGTGGTTTTACAAACCTTTCTAATGTTAGCGGTATTAAGACCAAAACAATGGATGCTATAGGTTTTTCTATCGGCTGGATGTTTGGTGGCGGCTCAGATTATTAATCAGCAATTATTTTATAAAAAGCAACACTGCCCCTGGCGTGTTGCTTTTTTTATTGCACAATACTTTTGTAGCCGGCAGCAGGTTTGCTATTGAACTGTTGTTGCGTCGCACTCTTGTACTGTATATCGCTGCGCGGCTGCTCCGGGCACGGCCATGTTTTATTACAGGCAACCTATGCAAAATGGTTTTCTAAAAAATGGGTATTATTCTTGAGTACACTCGGTTAATGAAAAATTTCATTTTTATTGCGTTGCTGTTGTTTGCTGCATGTAACGGAAACCTAAATGATCAGCAACAACATGCGTCAAGCCAATCAGATTCAGCTGCAGTAGTACCTGACGACTCATCTGCTGTTATCGATACTGCAAAGCTTATTGTGCCCGGTGCAAGCATCGGTAGCGTAAAAATTGATGAAGATGCGGCACTGTTGGAAAGACAATTGGGTAAGCCGGATTCTTCCGATGCTGCAATGGGCAAAGCCTGGTTGTTCTGGTTTGGTAAAAAAGATGCGCAAAACAATACCAGTGAACTGAGCATTTTTACTTCTTATAAAGACACATCGATGAATGGTAAATCGGTAAAGCTTGTCAGAACTACTTCTTTATTTTTTGAGACAGGAAACGGCATAAAAGTTTCCGCTTCCTTCAACAACGTGCAGCAACAGTTTACAATAAAACGAATTGGTTCATACACAGCTAAAGACGGACGTAGCATGCTGTTATATGACGATGAAACCGGCGGTATTGCATTTGAATTTGCAGGCAGCGAACAAACCTGCAGTGGCATTATAGTGCATCAGAAAAATGTGCCGGTACTCAATACTTACCTGACGTTTCATCCCGGGATGAAAATAACCGGAGCAGACTAATGTAAGCTCATGCCCCTGCTTTGAAAAGACCCGGATGAAGAATAGAAATATTTCACGTATCCATTAAATTCGGCGGCAGTAAACGCAACACCTGCCAGGCCAGGTTGAATTACTATACGCGTTTGTAGACGGTGGGTAAGAAATATTATTTCACACCTTTACATGATTTTATGTTTGATACAACGGATCGCTTCGGCCGACATGAAAAACGGAACGCACAAGTGAGTGACACAACAGGCGATGCCATGAAATGCTACCGCTGAAACAACAATAGATAAAGCATTCAGTGCAACTAAAAACTACATTTGATACTATAAATCAATTCAGTTTTCACGCCAGTAAATGCTACCGCTGAAACAACAATAGATAAAGCATTCAGTGCAACTAAAAACTACATTTGATAACATCATTAAATTTAGTTTTCAAGCCGATAAATACTGCTGCCTGTTACTAAAATCAGTCCCTGTATAAAACCTGTATGGTTTGTTTGTCCTGCTGTTGTAATACAATTTCTTTACCTGCAGTCATTTTTTCGATCAGCATCGTTGTATAATGGCGGATCGTTAACAGGCTTAATCCTTTTTCAACCTGCACATCAAAGATGGCGCCTGCTTCGGCGGCAAGGTGGTCTATCTTTTCGGGCTTATCGTCCAGGCAAACCTGCAGGCTTATTGCCCCGGTCTGTATAAGATTGGGCCGAATTTTATTGGATGCAAAATATTCATACAAACGAATAATCGGTTTTTCGCCCACAAAAGAAAAATCCTGGCTGTGCAGGTGCATCAGCGCCTGTTGTTTTTTGATTATGATAATGGGTGGCAGGTGCCTCGGTTGTTTTTTGTAGATAACAGTGCCCGGCAGAGACGGATCTATAAAACTCTTTACATGTAGCGGTATACCTTTATTCTGTAGTGGCTTGATGGTTTTAGGATGAATGATCTGTGCCCCATAGTAGGCCATTTCTATCACTTCATCGAAGCTTAACTCGTGTATAATCTCAGCATCGGGGAATTGCTTGGGGTCTGCGCTCATTACGGCTTCCACATCTTTCCAGATCGTTTGGCTTTCTGCATTGAGCAGGTTGGCAAAAATGGCTGCTGTAAAATCGCTTCCTTCCCTGCCCAGCGTGGTGCTCTCATTTTCATCGGTGGAGCCGATAAAACCCTGCGTTATCACAATGCCCGGTGTATAGTTGGCATCGTCTGCCGTAAGAACCGACGAAGATTGAGCCGCCTGCATGTTATGGAAATATTGTGCCTTTAGTTCGTCTACTTTCCGGGCTGTGTATTCCCAGTCTATGGTGGCATCGCGAAAATTATCATCGGTCCTAATGATATCTCTTACATCGAGCCAGGTATTGGCCACTTGCATTTCGTTGAGGTAATAACTCACAAGGCAGGTACTGAGTAATTCGCCCACGCACACCACCTGGTCATAGTAATAATCAAATGCTCTTACCGGTTTATCATGCATTAACCATTCAACTTCGGTAAAAAAGCTGTTTAGCTGTTCAATACAGGCGTTGTAATGTGTAACCAATAGATATTTTGCAGTGGTTACGTGTTGTTTTTTGATGCCATCGAAAAGTTGCAGAGCTTCTTCTTTGTGGCCGGCGTAGAATGCTTCCACCACTTTTTCCAGCGCATTGGTGGTTTTACCCATGGCAGAAATAATAATCATCAGTTGCTCATCGCTGTAGCTTTTGATAATCTCCTTTACATTTTGAATTCTTTCTACACTGTTCACACTTGCACCACCGAATTTGAAAACTTTCATAGCAATCTTTTGAAACCTGTTAATGATTTGTATAACCTGTTGAACAAAGATAGGAGGAATGAAAAGTAAATTTTTTGCAGGCAACTACTTTTGCCTGAAACGATTTGCACCATGGCACTAACCAGGAAGATACTTACACTAGATGAGTTTACCATTCAGCAATACCGCACCATACCCAATGCAACAGGCGAACTCAGCAGCCTGTTACGAGATATCGGCCTTGCCGCCAAACGTGTAAATGTTGAAGTAAATAAAGCAGGCCTTGCAGATATATTGGGTTATGACGGCAGCCGCAACATCCAGGGCGAGGAAGTGATGAAGCTGGATGTTTTCGCCAATAACCAGTTTATGAGTGTACTTAAAAACGGCATAAGCTGTGCCGGTTGTGCCAGTGAAGAGATGGATGACATTGTGGTGTTCGATGATGAAATAAGCAACAACAGTAAGTACGTGGTCATGTTCGATCCCGTTGATGGCAGTAATAACATCGACGTAAATATTTCTATCGGTACCATCTTTGGTGTGTACCGCCGTAAAAGCAAACCGGGCACGCCATGTACCATCGATGATTTCCTGCAGCCCGGCATTAACCAGGTAGCTGCAGGTTATATTGTCTACGGCTCATCAACCATGCTGGTATATGCCACACGCCGGGGCGTAAATGGTTTTACACTCGACCCCTCTATCGGTGAGTTCTGCCTGAGTCATCCCGGCATTACATGTCCGGAACATGGAAAAATCTATTCCGTTAACCATGGCAATTTTTTTCAATACGAGGATTTTGTAAAACAATATATTGCCGGGTGCCAGCAGAAAAACGAGACCAATGGTGGCCCTTATTCGCAGCGTTATTTTGGCAGTATGGTGGCAGATCTGCATCGCAACCTTATAAAAGGTGGCATTTTCATGTACCCGGCCACGGCCGATAACCGCAACGGTAAACTGCGTTTACAGTATGAGTGCAACCCGTTTGCTTTTATTATTGAGGTGGCTGGTGGTAAAGCAACAAATGGTAAAGAACGTATTCTCGATATACAACCCACCGCATTACACCAGCGCACGCCCATATTTATTGGCAGTAAGGCCATGCTTGAAGAACTGGAAAGCTTTTGCGCGTAATTTTTTTAACCAATACAATTTTTGTGGCCCGGCAGGGTATAAGCATTAAGCTTTCGTTGCGTCGCACTCTTGTACAGCAGTGCATAGTTCAGCTGTAGCGTTCAGGTTATCGTCGCGCTTTCGAATCCCGGCATTTGACCCTTTTTCAAAAAATCCTTAAAATACAAGGGTGTGGCGTGTTGCCGGCAAATACTTTTGACTGTATGACGGTAAAGCCGCAATTTTGCCGCCACCTATGCAAGAGGTAAAATTTGTATATCCATTATTAGAAGAGCAAAAGCGGGTTGTAATAACAACGCACCAGAAGCCAGACGGTGATGCAATGGGCGCAGCGCTGGGGCTTTATCATTTTTTGAGCCAGCTTAACCACCATGTTACGGTTATATCTCCCACCAACTGGGCCAATTTCCTCGACTGGATGCCGGGCTGCGATAAAGTGCTGGATTTTGAGAATGACCGTGAACTTGCATCAAAGATCATCAGCGAGGCAGACGTGTTATTCTGTCTCGATTTCAATATTCTGCACCGTACCAAAAACCTGGAACCGGTACTTGCAGCAGCGTCCTGCCTTAAAGTGCTGATAGACCATCACCAGCAGCCACAGGTTGAGGTTTTTGATTATGGCATCAGTAATGTACACAAAAGTTCTACCTGCGAGATGGTTTTTGATTTTATTGATGCATCTCCATTCAGCACACTGCTCAATAAAGATATAGCTACCTGTCTTTTTACAGGAATTATGACAGATACCGGATCTTTCCGTTTTTCTTCCACAACGGCCGAGGTTCACCGTGTAATTGCCGTATTGAAAGAAACCGGCATAGATCATACAGAGATATACGAACATATCTACGACAACTTTTCTGAAAGCCGTTTACGCTTTATTGGTAATGCGCTTTTAAACAGGCTGGAGGTTTTATACGAGTATAATGCCGCTGTAATGGCCATTCCTAAAAAGGATCTCGTTAAATATGAAATAAAAACAGGCGATACAGAAGGACTGGTAAACTATCTCCTTACAATGGAAGGCATAAAGCTCGGTGCCCTGTTAATCGACAGAACGGAAGAGCGGAAATGGAGTTTCAGGAGTAAAGGAGACTTTGATGTGAATGTGTTTGCCAGGCTGCATTTTGAGGGTGGTGGTCACCGGAATGCCGCAGGCGGGCGCAGCAGTGAAAGCCTTGAAGAGAACGTACAAAAATTTAAAACTGTTATTAAGGAATACGAACAACAATTACAATAAGATGAAAAAAATCATGTTTGTTGCTGCGGCAGCAATAGCTATGGCTTCATGCGGTGTGGATTATCAAAAAACTGCATCTGGCCTTGTGTACAAAATTTATGAGGGAAAAGGTGGCGATTCTGCCAAACCCGGCAACTACGTAAAATGCAATGTGCAGGTATTTTTGACTGACAGAACAGGGAAAGAAGATTCTGTGCTTACGCCACAATCCGATTTTCCAAATTACCTGCCTTGCGATACCAGCAAAAGAGCAGAAGCGTCTTTCATGGAGATCATACCCAAACTGCGCGAAGGTGACAGTGCTGTAATTAACGTAAGTGTTGATACGCTTAAGTCGAAAAGACTTATCAACCCTGCAGACAGTGTTGTTTTTGTGAAAGGCAGCAATATCCAGTACAGGGTTAAGGTTACCAGGGTTTTCAAAGAAGAGAAAGATGTGATGGCAGATTATGAAAAGGAAACCAAACTGGAAGAAGCCCGCCAGACAAAACAGGTGGAAGATTACATTGCAGGTAAAGGCCTGAAGGATAAAGCAAAAAAGACACCGCACGGCGCCTATGTTGTAGTAGATAATGCCGGCGATGCAGCTTTAAAAGCTGATTCGGGCAAACAGGCCTCCATTAAGTACAAGGGTTACCTGATGAGCGATAACAGCAAAATCTTTGATACAAACATGGATTCATCCAAAGGACATACAGACCCGATTGATGTAGTGGTTGGACAAAGTATGGTGATACCGGGATGGCATGATGCGTTGCCATTTTTCGGGAAAGGTGGTTCAGGAAAAATATTGATACCATCATTCCTTGGTTATGGTCCACAGGGAAGACAGCCGGAGATACTGCCCAATACAAACCTGATTTTTGATATAGAAGTGCTTGATGTAAAAGATGCACCACCTATGCCTGAAAGAAGAATGCCGGGCCAGATGCCGCAATAACTGATTAAAGCCTCGAAAGAGGCTTTTTTATTGAAAACCAGGCATTTTGGATTCGAAGTATGTGGGTAACTAAGTAATTCAGGTGTTGGAAATTTACTTTTCCCTACGATGTGAAGAACTTACGTAAAAAAACTTTTAATTGTTTTGGTAATTCGTTGGTTTTCCCGACCTTTGCCGTCCGAAAAAATTACAGTCATGGCAAGAGTATGTCAGGTTACAGGTAAGAAGCCAATAGGCGGTCACAGTGTTTCTCACTCAAACATTAAGACCAAGCGTCGTTTTTTACCAAATTTACAGACGAAGCGTTTCTACTTTGCAGAAGAAGATCGCTGGGTTACATTGAAGCTTTCTACAGATGCATTAAGAACCATCAATAAAAACGGTCTTGCAACTGTAATAAAAGAAATGAGAGCAGCAGGTGCTAAAATCTAATAATCGTATTAATAGTTAAATTGCTTATACAATGGCAAAGAAAGGCAACAGGGTTCAGGTTATTCTCGAATGTACCGAGCATAAAACCAGTGGTCAACCGGGCACAAGCCGCTACATCACCAAAAAGAACAAAAAGAATACTCCCGAAAGACTGGAGTTGAAGAAGTACAATCCTATTTTGAAAAAAGTTACCGTTCATAAAGAAATTAAATAGTCATGGCAAAAGCAGCTTCAAAAAACGCGAAGGTTAAAGATGCTAAAGCAGCAGCAGAAGCAAAGAACTGGACCAAAGTAATCCGGGCTGTACGCAGCTCAAAGTCTGGTGCTTATACTTTTAAAGAAGTAATCGTTCACAAAGACAAAGTGAAAGATTTCCTGGCTGGTAAATAATGCATGTACAATAAGAAACTGAAAAGCTGTTCTGTATTTACGGAACAGCTTTTTGTATTTGTATGTTAGTATTACCAGTTAATATTTCTTTTATGCATGGTATTTGGCTACATTAATTATGCTGCGGGTCTATGATTATTTCATGTCATTATGCATGAATGAATGCCCGGAAAAGGATAACAGGACCGCACCTTGTTGAAGGAAGAACAGAACGCACAAGTGTGCGACGCAACGGAAGCCTAATAGAATTGTTGCAGTTGGGCTCATAAAAAATATATTTGCACCTACACACCAAATAAATCAGCATGAGTTTTTTCGGAAAATTATTCGGCAAAAAGGAAAAGGAAAGTTTAGACGAAGGTTTGCAAAAAACCAAGGAGGGTTTTCTTTCTAAGATAACCAAAGCAATTGCAGGTAAAAGTACCGTAGATGAAGAAGTGCTCGACAATCTTGAAGAAGCACTCGTTACAGCCGATGTTGGTATAGATACCACGCTGGCTATTATTGATCGTGTGGAAAAACGCGTGGCACGTGATAAATACGTGAGTACCGGCGAACTGAATAAACTGCTGCAGGAAGAAATAGAGAATGTTCTTGTAGATGCTTCTGATGACAAGCACAAAAACTTTGATATACCGGCAGGTAAAAAGCCGTATGTAATTCTTGTGGTTGGGGTAAATGGTGTTGGTAAAACCACTACAATTGGAAAGCTGGCATACAATTATAAACAGGCCGGTAAATCTGTAATGCTTGGTGCTGCAGATACATTTCGTGCTGCGGCGGTTGACCAGCTTACCATATGGAGCGAAAGGGTAGGAGTGCCGATCGTAAAGCAGGCTATGGGCAGCGACCCGAGTGCAGTGGCTTTTGATGCAGTTCAAAGTGCAGTGTCAAAGAATGCAGATGTGGTAATTATAGATACCGCCGGGCGCTTACACAACAAACTTCATTTGATGGATGAGCTTACAAAGATCCGTCGCTCAATAAGTAAAATTATACCAGATGCACCACACGAAGTATTGCTGATACTGGACGGCTCTACAGGCCAGAATGCATTAGAGCAGGCCAAACACTTTACTGCAGCCACAGATGTGACTGCCATGATTATTACAAAGCTTGATGGCACCGCCAAGGGTGGTGTAGTGCTTGCAATTGCCAATCAATTCAGCATTCCAGTAAAGTATATTGGTGTTGGAGAAAAAATAACTGATCTCATCGTTTTTGATAAGCATGAATTTGTAGACTCTTTGTTTAATCTGACGAGATAACTTACATTATTATTTTTTGTTTTTTGAAAATTTATTTTTTTTGAAAACTATTGCACGGGTTTTTCTCAATGAGGCAATGGTTTTGTTTTATTTTTTTTAACGATTGTATTGCTTGTCTGAATTCTTTTCTGTTGGTGTTTAAAAAATCACAACCGGTCTTCAATGTGTTTTTTTAAAAAAACATTAAACACATATATTTACCCTCGTTGTTAATATTTTGTAACCAAAACAAATCACCAAAAAACGAGTTCCATGAAAATCTTGAAATCGGTTCTGGCTTGTGCTGCATTGAGCACGGCATTATTCTCCTGCCAAAAAGATGCAGCAGTAAAATCAGATTCATCAATCCCCTCCGATGTAATGAATCAAATCAGGGCACATGGCTTTAGCACAGACGGTGTTATTGCACAGGCTGATGGTTATGTAGTGGAAGGTGACGTATTCTTATCTTACAAAGATTTGTCACGTACACCGTTGACTGAAACACAAATGCGTATTGCAGAAGTTGAGCAGTACCACACAACAAATCTGATTACAGGTTTGCCACGTGTTATTAAAATTTCTGTGCGCAATCTTGATCCGGTATGGACAGTAGCGTTAGACAGTGCTGTAGCACGTTACAACGCATTAGGCATGAGGTTAAGATTTAAAAGAGTTGCAGGTATTGCAAAATCTGACATTGACCTGATTGGTGCTGATCTTGGTGGTGGTGGCGTATTAGGCCGCTCTTCAGGTTTTCCTGATGTAAACGGAGATACTCCTGACACCATTACCATCAACAACCGCGCAGGTACCTTTGGTACAAACCCAAGTGTGCAGTGGCTTACAACAATTGTTGCACATGAAATTGGCCACACAATTGGTTTCCGCCATACAGACTATGCCAACAGAAACTATAGCTGTGGTTTCTCTTTCCCACGTAATGAGGGTGATGCAGGTGTTGGCGCAATCTGGATTCCAGGTACACCAACAGCTCCACAGGATCCAGGCAGTTGGATGCTCGCCTGTACAGATGGCACAGACCGTCCGTTCAATGTGAATGATATCATTGCACTCAATTATCTATACTTGTAGATCTGTTTGCTACAGCCTGTAAAAGGGCTGTAGCTTTTTTATTTTATTTATTCCCCCTGGCGTTTTGTTAATTAATTATTAATTGGTTTGATTAACATTATTCCACACCTTTGGTCTGACAAACAAAACGTACCCCCTTCAAAAAAATCACGATAGAAACATCTTTACTTATTCTTACAGTTTTATAAGCCAAAAACAAAACATTAATTACAAACTCTCATTCTTATGAAAATGAATGTTAGATCTGCTTTAGCATGTGCTGCACTCAGCACAGCTTTATTTTCCTGCCAGAAACAAGACAAAACACCTGCTGCAACTGCAAACCAGATTCCTTCTGAAGTAATTGCACAGATTGCTGCAAAAGGATTTAATACAGAAGGCGTAGTTGCTGCAAATGGTGGTTATGTAGTAGAAGGCGATATCTTCCTTTCAACGAACGATCTTAAAAATCTGAACCTCGGTCCGGATTTAAGGGTTGGCGAAGAAGAGCAGTATCACACTACTAACCTGGTGAAAAATCTGCCAAGAACAATTACTATCTCTGTAGAAGGTTTAGAGCCAATTTGGGCGCAGGCTACAGATATAGCTATTGCGCGTTACAATGCATTAGGCTTACGTCTTACATTCCAGCGCATCACTAGCGGTGGAAACATCGTTGTAATTGGTGCGGATTTAGGCGGTGATGGCGTTTTGGGCCGTTCTTCCGGTTTTCCAACTACAGCAGGCGATCCTGCTTCTCCAATTACATTGAACAACCGTCCTGGTACATTTGGTTCAAATCCTGATGTTAACTGGCTTGCAACAGTTGTAGCGCATGAAATTGGTCATACAATTGGTTTCCGTCACACAGACTATAAAAACCGTAAATATAGCTGCGGTGGTATCCGTTACAACGAAGGCAAAGCAGGTGTAGGTGCCATCTGGATTCCTGGTACACCAACTGGTCCTCAGGATCCTTATAGCTGGATGCTTGCATGTACAGATGGTACAGACCGTCCTTTCAATGCAAACGATGTTATTGCATTAAACTACCTATACAAATAATCTTAGTTCTTACTGTAAGAAATTAAGAAGGCCCCTGCAAATTGCGGGGGTTTTTCTTTTGGTACCCGGCCGCAGAAAAATAATGCAGCTTCTGTTGCGTCGCACACTTGTACGGTATATCTTTATTCAGCAAATAACACAACCATCATTATGGCATACTGGCTTGTAAAAAGTGAACCATTCAAATACAGTTGGGAGCAGTTTGAAAAAGATAAACAAACATTTTGGGATGGTGTAAGAAACTACGCAGCACGCAATAACCTTCGATCCATGAAGAAAGGAGAGGAGGTTTTATTCTATCATAGTAATGAAGGCCTTGCAATTGTTGGTATTGCAAAGGTTTCAAAAGAAGCTTACCAGGATCCCACAACAGAGGAAGATGCATGGGTGGTGGTAGATTTAAAGCCCTACAAAAAAATCAAAAAGCCTGTAACGCTTGAGCAGGTGAAAGCAGATCCCCGTTTAAAAGATATGGCCCTTGTACGTCTCGGCAGATTAAGTGTACAACCTGTTACAGATGATGAATGGAACATCATTATGGAACTTGGCGGCATGAAATAATTATATAAGAAAAAAGAGAACATTCAACAGGTACAGGTCATAAGGCCTGTACCTGTTTTGTTATCATGCTATACCGGCCTTGAATAACTTCAGGCCTGCGATTTCTGTTGGTTTTCTTTTGCTTTCTTTTAACGTTAGTACGTGGTTACAAAAGTCAACCATAAAGAATCAATACAAACAAGCTTGTCTTTCTGATTATTTTATCCAACAACTTATTTTCAAAAAATTAAGCTATCTCGCGAAGCAGGTATAGAATAACGCTTACCTGTTTGTGCAATCTAAACTTTCCCGCATCTAAAACAAAAAACTAAATTATGAAGAAGCAATTTTTCTATGCATTTTGCGTAGCCGCTATCGCTATGTCTTGTACCCGCAATGAACAAGAAATGACTTCGGATCTTATTCAGTCAGATAGAGGTAATAAAGAACTTGCAGCGCCGGGTACGGTATCAGCAGATACAACTGTTATTCCCACTATGAATATTAATGATGGTAGAGAGGTTTTGCAATCTGGAAATCCGCTGATAGATTGGGATAAGAAGATTATCAAGAATGCACACGTTACACTTGAACTGAAAGACTATAACGCTTATAATGCAGCCTTGCATAACAAACTCAAGAGCTATGGAGCATACGTAGCGCAGGAACAGCAAACTCAATCTGACGATCAAATTGCAAATATTTTGTCAGTAAAAGTTCCTGTAGATAAGTTTGATGATTTAATGAATTCCTTATCAGGTGATGGCATTAAAGTATTGGAAAAAACAGTTTCCACAGAAGATGTTACAGGGCAGGTAGTTGATACCAGGGCCAGAATAGAAGCGAAGAAGGAAATAAGGGCCCGGTATATCGAACTACTGAAGCAATCAAAAAGTATGAAAGATATTCTGGAAGTTCAACGAGAGATTAATGGTATCCAGGAAGATATAGAGTCTGCAACCGGCAGAGTTAGCTACCTGACCAATTCTTCATCTTACAGTACGATCAACCTGCGCTATTATCAATTTCTAAATGGTGCTGATGAGCAGACATTGCAACCAGGATTTATGTCGAAAATAGCAGACGCTTTCAAAAACGGAGGTAGTTTGGTAAGCGGTATATTGTTGTTTCTTGTCTCAATATGGCCACTGTTAGCAGGCGGACTGTTAGTATTTATATATTGGAAAAAACTGCGAGTGAAAAAGCAGGTGGCACACGTGCCGACGCTTAATCCGAACGCACAAGTGAGTGACACAACAGGCGCTTAATAGTAGCAATGCAGCCCACACAAAAAAGTTTCAACCCTTTACCTTTCTAACGATTTGCCTGCTTAATTTTATTACATGTCTAAAAAGAAACTGGTGGTGCTTACGGGTGCCGGTATAAGTGCAGAAAGTGGCCTCAGAACTTTTCGCGACAGCGATGGTTTGTGGGAGGGCTATAACATTGAAGATGTGGCCACACCGCGGGCATGGAAACGTAACCCGCAACTGGTGCTGGACTTCTATAATTACAGGAGGAGGGATGTTGCAAAGGCGCAACCTAATGCCGGCCACCTTGGACTTGCTGCGCTGGAAAATGATTTTGACGTGCACATTATAACACAGAACATCGACGACCTGCATGAGCGTGCAGGCTCTACTAAGGTATTGCACCTCCACGGCGAAATATTTAAAATGCGCAGCGAAAAAAGAATGAGCCCGGTATATGAAATACGCAATGATATAAGGCGTGGTGACCTTGACGAAGATGGCGGACAAATGCGACCTCATATTGTATGGTTTGAAGAGCCTGTGCCCATGATCGAGATTGCAGCGGCTATAACCGCGGAGGCTGAAATATTTGTGGTGGTGGGTACTTCGCTTGTTGTATACCCTGCGGCTGGTCTGGTGCATTATGCACCCGATCGTGCACCGAAATTTATTGTAGATAAAAAAATACCTTACTTGTCTTCTTCGCAAAACCTTACTGCTATTGAACTGCCGGCTACAACAGGCGTAAAGGTATTACAGGAAAAACTAATGGCTTTGCGGTAGAATGATTTACCCGTGATTGAACAAAAGCAAATAGCGTTGGTTTTATAGAATGGTTGCTTCACCACCCTGCCTGCCATAAAAGATTACCCAGGTGGCAAAATCTTCTGTAAAGTTTTCGAATCGGTGTTCCATGCCGGCTGGCACAAACAAGACATCACCTTTACTGAACTTAATGCGTTCGCAATTTCTAAAAAATGTTCCAGAACCGGCAACAATAATATACAGCTCGTCCTGTGTATGGGGCGTTTGTGTGTCTGTTTTATACGGCGCAAAGTACTCAACACTCATAGTGCCGTGTTGCATAAGCACAGCAAACTTTTTGCCCGTTTCTTTTTGCAATGCCGTTATGGCTTCATTGAGTGGTATATGATAACGGTTCATGCCCGGGTTGAGTATTTTTTATTAGTGTTCCGTTTCATTGAATACAATACCGTGTTGTTGTAATTCCTGTAAAACCGGCTCGTAAATTTCCGGGCTTACCGGTATATGTAATCCTTTTTCTTTGATCCTGCCTTCCAGTATAAGTTTGGCAGCGATACCCAAAGGAAGACCAACTGTTTTTGCCATTGCCGTATGTATACTGTCTTCACCTTTTAGTACCAGACTGCTTTTTATTGCATGCATTTTGTCATTAAGCTCATAATCTATCTCGTGCATCATTACGATCATGTCTTTATCTTCCGGTTTCAATGCCCATTTGCTTTCAAGGATAAACTGCAAAACGTCTGCAGCACTACAAAGCCCTTTGTTGATCAAGGTCTCTTCATCATCAAGTCCGAGAAAAAAGAGTTGCTTCATGCTGAGGTTGGCTTCGTGCATTTTACCCGCTACCGATTCGGTAGCTTTATCTTTTATCTCTTCAAGATCGAGACTAGTGAGTGCACCTTTCTCATCAATCATCATGATTTCCTCTTCAGCCGGCTCGCCTGCTTCGATAGCCTGCTCTTCTGCATCCATGAGTTGCATGAGTTTTTCCATCATGGTTTTAGCATAATCAAGGCGGCTGGTAAGCATGTTGTTCAGCCATTCGCCAAAGCCATTTCTCTCAAAATGTGTTTTAAAAAAACCGGCTACACTAAGGCCGTCTGTTTCGTATACTTTTTCTTCATCCGTTAATTTCAGATCTACGATATTTTTCCAGCCAAAGCTAAACTCAGGATGCCTGAGTGTTGTGCGCATAAGAGTTTGAATACCCTGCAGGCCGTAAAGTTTTTCGTATGCCAGTGAATCGCGGTTGGCATAATAGGCAAAAATGCCGTGCCCGGGAATTTCGATGATATTATCCGTATCGAATAAACCGGTATAGGGCAGGTGCACTTCCCGGCCGTTAACCTTGTAATCTGCCCCTGCTTTACCGGCAAGTACCACATTTCTTGGGTTCCAGCTTATTTTATAGTGCCACGGATTGTCATCACTTTCCGGTGCTACCAGTCCGCCGCAATGCGATTTAAACGAAGTAATTTTTCCACCCTGTTGTTGTATGCGATGGAAAAGCTGCATGGCACTCATATGATCGATACCAGGATCGAGCCCCATCTCGCAAAGAAATAAAAGACCTTTAGCCGCTATTTGCTCATGCAACGCGTTAATGGATTCACTTACATAAGATGCTGTCAAAAGGTGTTTGCCAAGGTCAATGCAGTCAAGCGCCAACAGGTAATGCAGGTTTGGCGGCATCATTGATATTACAATATCTGCTTCAGTAACCAGCGCCCGGCGCTGGGTTTCGTTCTCTATGTTTACCTGTGCAGCCTTTACAAGCTCGTGTTTACCAACTTTGGCTTCCACAACGGCAAGGTTGCTGTCTGCTACTGTAACCTTCCAGATATTCCCGGTAGCAAGTTTTTTTAGATAGTCGATAAGCACAGTAGCAGATTTGCCCGCACCAAAAAGAACGATGTGTTTTATTTCAGCCATAAAAGAGATGTTGGTACCCTTGAAAAATAGTGGCAAAAATAAAAGCCTTTTTTAGAAAAGGCTTTTATCATTTTTCAGCAAGACGAAGTGCTGTTTAGTCAGCTATTATATTCAGATCATTTTGTTCGGAAGTAATCATCGAAACTTTGTATTTGATACCGGCTGCTTTCTGGTTTTGTGGTGCATTGATCCTTACATTGCCGCCAGGCTGTACGTTCTTTACGGTAAGTGTTTCGCCTTTAATAAACTTGTTATTTGCATCAAAGTATTGCAGGTCGAGCATTACAAGATCCAATGGAACGTCACTGATATTGGATACATTGTATTGTACGCCTGATGCAACGGGGTAAGATTCAACATCCACATAATCATCAATCAAAACTGCCTTTTTTACAGGTCTTTTTACCTCCGGTGCAACCACTGTTGGTTTTTGCTCGTCCTGTGGTTGTGCATACGTAGTTTCCGCTCTCTTTGATGCATTGCGGGCACCATTTACATCTGTTGCAGCAGGCTGGTAGCTTTTCTGTTGTACCACTGCATTTTGTTGTGCCTGTACTTTTTGCACCGGTGCAGTCACAGGTTTTGCGTTACCGATTTTTTGTCTGGTTGTTGCAGGGTTTGCAACAGGAGATTTTATCACAGCAGGTACCACTACCTGCTTATTTGCAGTTTCGGCATTTTTTCCGGCATCAGCCTGTTCATCGCTTACATTGCTATTGTCATTTGCTGTAACCGCAGTGCTTTCATCAGTAGTTTCCTGCGGCAGTAACTGGATATCTTGTTGCGGCTGCAAATTTGCGTTGGCCTCTTCAAAACTGGTCTTATCGCTCCAGGTAAGATCCACCCACATACCCGCCGCCATAATAGCCAGTAATAATACCGCAGCCGTGAGATGCGATTTATATTTTTCAAAACCTGACGATGCTTTCTTTCTTGCCAGCAGGCTGTCAGCATAATTGCCGGCAATGTCTTCCAGCGACTGAGAAAATTTTGTTTCCAGCACTTCTTCTTCGCCCATTGACTTTATGCGGTCGTTAACGGTCTTGTAAGACACGGCAGCAGAAGATACAGCCTTTTTTTCCTGCTCCCAGTCCATCCACATATTCTCCCACGATGCCGGAGACGCCACCGTTTGGGTATGTTTTACCTGTTCTGTATTTACTTTGGGCGTAACATTATTCTCCACAAAAGATACAGGTGGCCTGTAATTGTCTATTAATTGTTGTGGTGTAGTGGTTACAGGTACTGTGGTGGTCACTGTTTCAATACGCCGGGAATCTGCGGTTATTCTTATACGCGGCTTTTCCTTCCTGGTAACCGGCACGGGGGCCTCCGTTTCCATTGGTGGCGCCTGCACCACAGTTTGTTGTAGCACCTGTGTGGCGGCAGTTGTATTTCTTTTATAAAACCTGTCAAATGGCTGCTCGTCTACGGGCGGCGCATAAGGTTTTAATACCTCTATTTCGCTGGGGTAGCGCCATGCAGCACTTCTGCCATCTACCCAAACAAGGTCGTATTTCTTTAAACCCATTTGTATGAGTTCTTCGGCAGCGTATGGGCCCGATTCTTTGTTGTCGCGTAAAAGACGGTACTGTTTCATCGCACTATGTAGTTAGTAAATTGTATAATGCACACCACATTCCGAATATTGCAAAAGAATAGTTATAAATGCACTGATACCTTACAAAACTACTTTATTTTTCCTGCTCTTCAAAGGTTGTACCGTTTAACGATATGATATGCAGTTGTTTGGCTGCGCCGGAACCTTCAGATGCCATAAAAAGGGAACCCTGAAGTGAGTGACACAACAGGCGATGAGCAATGCTGTGCTGCTGGTAAAAAAGCAATTAAGGATACCGGCTTTTGTACGTTGTGGCATCACCTGTTGCGTCGCAATCCGTTCAACTGTAGTTTTTCATGGCTGCAGGGGCAAGGTGGTGCCAAATAAAAAACCCGCCCATGCAAAAGCATAGCGGGTTATACATAGTGCTTAACATCCGGTTATCCTTTGACCAGTTTTGTTGAAAGCTTTTCTCCGTTATCGTTATTGATGATTGTTACGTTGTAGAGACCATCTGTTAATGAAGACACATTAACCGGTATCTTATTGTTGCCCTGGTTAGCAACGCCAGACTTGCGGATAACTGTTTTACCAGACATGTCAGTGATCTCGATTGTGTAGCGGTAATCTACATCTGCATCGAATGAAAGGTAAGTAACGCTTCTCGCAGGGTTTGGTGAAGCCGTAACCGTGGCTGTTTCTGTGGTTGTTTTAGTACTTGTGGTTGTAGTTGTGCCTACGGTGATGTTCAGTATTGTATTACCTGAACTTTCGCATTTGTTGTTGGCAGTAACTTTTACGCTACCATCTCTTGAACCCCATGTAACTGTGATGGACGGTGTGTTTTGACCAGAAGTAATTTTGGCACCGCTTGGCACGGTCCATTTGTAGGTAAGACCGCTAACTGCTGATGTTGTGTACACAAGACCTGCCTGGCCGGACTTCACTTTCTGCGGTCCTACGATGCCGCCAGGATTTTGTGGCGCAACTTTCAATGTTTTGGAAGAATTTCTGCTGGTGCCGCAAGTGTTGCCTGCTGCAACCTGCAGAGAACCACCATTGAAGCCAGACTGTGCGTTAAGTGTTAACGTTCTGCCATCGATGCTGGTAGAAGCGATCGTTGCTTTTGCGGGCAATGTCCACACATAAGACGTAGCATTCTTCACAGCATTTACAGAGAAAGTATATGTGCCAGGTCCGCACACACCTGTAATGTCTGCATCAGGGCTGAGGATAGTACCTGGTTTTTCAGGAGCGGTACCTGTGCCATTAGGAGCAGAGAAACCCTGGTTGTCTGTACAACCGTTTTTATCGGTAACAGTGTAAGTAATAAAGCCTGAGCTTTTCACAAATGTTCCGGTACCTGTGTAAGGCATTGTGCCGCCTGTTGCAGTTACATATACATTGGTTGTGCCGCCTTTACACTGCATAGGATCTGCAGATACTGATGTTATCAATACCTCAGGCTGTGTAACAGTGAAGCTTGCAGTTGTTTTACAGCCGTATGCAGCGTTGATGTTTACTGTATAAGTAGAAGGAACCAGTGCATTGATATCTTCTGCAGTAGACTTGAAATTTGTAGCGCTGCTAACCCAGCTATAAGTGAATGGTCCCTGGCCACCTGCCGGTTTCAAATCGATCGAACCATTTTTGCTGTTGTAGCATGTTACATTGTTAACGGTTGAACCTGTAACATCCGGTGCACTGTTCATGGCTGCTGCACTAACGGGTAAACTGATTTTTGATGCACCGCCACCATACACAGGAATGTTGCCAGAGTAAGAACCGGGGGCGTCTGGTCTGAACTTCACATACAACGACTGTGTGAATTTAGCGCCCTGGCTGATGATGATTGAATCACTGTATATACCATCTCTTGCAGTAGCGAAGCTGAAGCCTTTCAGCGGGCCTACCACTACGTTGCTGTTGTCAAGGTAAAGACCAGTAATGCTTACAGCCAGCGGATCAGGCGTAGAGGTGATACAAATTGTATCAAAGATTAAAGCATTTGAGTATGAAAGTGTGCTGCCTGTAACACCATTGCCTGAACGGGATAATTCAACGATCTGAAATATTACATTTTCTGAACCGGTATTTTTAATGAAGAAGTCTGCGCCGTTTGCAGCACGGTTTCCGAAATACGCATCATTTAAAGTTATTGCAACTGTTTTCCATTTGTTTGTATTGGTGCAGTTAATAGACATGGATGATGGCACTGTACCTGTTTTACCATCGTAGAACAACTGGAATTTACCGTTGCCCTTGTCGAGATAAGTTACCTCTATAATAACAGGGTAAGCGCCGTCTAAAGCAGCATTGTGTAAGAAGGCGTCTTCTACGTCAAAATAGAGGGCGTCTTTACCTTTTGCAAGATCAAAGCCCCTTGCAAAACGACCATAAGATGTATTTGGTTCTGCTGAAGCAACATTCCAGTAACCGGCGCTTGTTTCGTTAGCGTTGATCTGGTGAATGAATTTTTCGTAATTGCCCGGGAATAGTTTCCAGCCCACATCGTTTGTTCCGTTTGCTGCAATGTTTTCCATTTCACCACCCATTGCTGAGCCCATATCTTCCAGCTTTGCACCATAAGGTACAAACGGTGCAAGTACGTTATTAAACCTTGAATTTGTTAAAGCAACGGTACCATACTGAGATGCAGGAAACCTTACGCCATCTGCGGCATCAATCACATCTTTAAGCATACACATGGCATTGCTGCTTGTTGCGGCATCTTTATAACCTGCGTATTTGTTGAAGAGCGTAAAAGATGGATCATAGTTGTGATCCTGGATCTTGTCAATATTCTGGTTGTTCCAGTCAAGACCCCAATGAATACCATAAGCCATAATTGCAAACATGTTTTTGTATGGCTGAGAGAGCCACCATTTTGCACTTAACATGCTGCCCAGGAATTCTGATCTGGCACGCATCATTTGCGAATTGTTAGGATTATTCAGCAGGCCATATAACCATGCAGCCTTATCAGTTTCATAATTTAACTGGTAGCCCTTACCCAGTGTGCCTGTTTTTATCCAGCCGCCGGGACAATTTGCCATTAACCAGAAAGTCTGCTCTTCGCCATTATTTTTAGGGTTGCTGAGAATGTAGATCTTGGGGCTGGTATACTTATATTCGTCCCAATAATACAGGGTAAACTCCTGGAACAACTGGTAGAACTGTGCATCAGACAATGCATATTGCGATGCTACCTCACCTTTGTAGCTAATATAATCGCCGGTGCTGCCAAAGCAGGGCTGCACGCCGATGATATTGCTGCGTACATTAGCAGGGAGTGTTTCGATGTGCTCATGTACCTTGGTTATCATCCTCTTAAAGAATGATTTATAGTCAGCATCCATATAGTATGGAGAATACCCGATTACAGTACCGTTTACATCTTTCTCTGTAACTTTTGGTACACCATTGCTGTATAACCAATCAGGTGCATCTTCTTTTGTATACATGAGAAAAATAAAAGGAAGCCCGTCTTTGGCTTTGCTGGCCATTTCATCATCAAAAGCGGCCCAGTTCCATACATTTGGGCTTGGTTCAATATCAGCCCACCTGAAATTCGCAAGTCTGCCCTGTATTTCGGGATAAAGAGAAGTGGAGGCTGCTTCTCCGAAAGTCTGCCAGATACCGTACTTGTAGTGTGTTGTATCTGTTTGCGCTTGTGTTGTAAGCGTAACAATACTGCATAATGCCATGAGGGCATTGATGTAGAGGTTTTTCATGTTCTAAGATTTTGGATTTTTTGGATTTTTTTAAATGGATTTTACTTCATTGAACCAGGAACACATTGTTGCTGTTCCGATTCCTGCTACTCATTTCCGAGCCAATTAAAAAGCTTTCTTTTTTTGTAATAAAGAGTTTTGTTGGTGTTTGATCTCTTTAATGACAATCATCCAAATGCAAGAACCATGTTTTGCAGAAACCCGGATTGAAATAATCCCGGTTGCTGGTTTGAGTTGTTCTGTGTTTGTAAAGGTCTTCTCATTTTTTTGGGGGTTTTGATATTGGATGAAGCAAAGTTAATTTGTCTTCGAATGTTTAACGCCTTTATTTGATTAAAAAATGTCTTTTGTGTGATTAAATTTATTTAATTATTCTGGTTATTTACTGTTAATATCATTATCAATATATTGATAATCAATATTTTATTATTTTATTTCTAACTATTTCAAACAGTCCGTAAAAGGCTTTTTTATTTATTATGTGTCTTATTGGGATATTTTGTCTCAAAATAAAATCCGAAAAATTCGGACTGCATTTATCGACGGCTTTTGCCTTTTCTGGTCTAAAAAAACACCAAATCCCAGGCCATAAACAAAAAAGCCGCAGGGTCTCTACGGCTTCTTAATGCTTATTTATTAGCTTTTAATCTTTCCTGGTTTCTTTCGCCCATGTGTCTTTTAAAGTAACAGTCCTGTTAAAGACCAGCCCTTCTTCACTCGTGTCTTTGTCAAGATTGAAATAACCCTTCCGCAAAAACTGGTAGTGTTCATCAAACTTCGCATTTTTCAAAGCCGGTTCTGCAAATGCTGATTTAATCACCTGCAGCGAACCAGGATTTATGTAATCTTTAAAATCGCCTTCTTCAGACGATGGGTCTTCTACCTTAAACAGCCTGTCATACAACCTGATCTCCACCGGTACCGCGTGCTGTACACTTACCCAATGCAACGTGCCCTTTACTTTCATTCCGGCATTTTCTTCGCCTGTTTTACTATTGGCAACATGAGAGCATTTAAGCGCCGTAATAGTACCAGCCTCATCTTTTACAACTTCATCGCACTTAATAATGTAGGCGCTTTTCAAACGCACCATCTGCCCGGGTGCCAGCCTGAAAAACTTTTTAGGCGGGTTTTCCATAAAGTCTTCCTGTTCAATATAAAGTTCCCTGCTAAAAGGTACATCCCTGTAGGTTTTTTCCCCGGCTTCAGGATTATCTTCACTCTGTACCAGTTCCGTTTTTCCTTCCGGGTAATCAGTAATGATAATCTTTAAAGGTTCAAATACCACCATTCTTCGCTGGGCAATCTTATTCAGGTCTTCCCTTACACAAAATTCCAGCAGACCTACATCCACCATGTTTTCCCTTTTAGCCACACCAATGCGGTCACAAAAATCCCTGATGCTTCCAGGCGTGTAGCCCCTTCGTCTCAGGCCACTGATCGTTGGCATGCGGGGGTCATCCCAGCCGGTAACATGCTTTTCATTTACCAGTTGCAGTAACTTCCTTTTACTGGTTACAGTATAATTGATGTTGCGGCGGGCAAACTCATATTGATGCGAAGGATAAATCTCAAGGTGTTCAATCAGCCAGTCATATAGCTCCCGATGCGGCACAAATTCTAATGTGCAAATAGAATGCGTTACATGCTCTATTGAGTCACTTTGGCCATGCGCCATGTCATACATCGGGTAAATGCACCATTTGTCCCCGGTGCGATGATGATGCGCATGTTTTATACGGTACAAAACAGGATCACGCATCAGCATATTTGTACTTGCCATATCAATCCTGGCACGTAAAGTCCTCGTGCCATCAGCAAAAGCACCGGCTTTCATCTGTTTAAAAAGTTCGAGGTTTTCCTCAATGCTTCTGTTGCGGTAAGGACTTTCTTTGCCCGCCTCAACAGGTGTTCCTTTCATGGCTGCAATTTCTTCCGATGTGGAATCATCCACATAGGCAAGACCTTTACCAATCAATTTCAACGCATATTCGTACAGTGTGTCAAAATAGTCAGATGCATACAACTCATGCTTCCATTCAAATCCCAGCCATTTCACATCTTCCTTGATGCTTTCTACATATTCTGTTTCTTCCGTTACAGGATTGGTATCATCAAAACGCAGGTTGGTATAGCCGGCAAATTTTTTGGTAAGCCCAAAATTGAGGCATATGCTGGAGGCATGCCCAAGATGCAGGTAGCCATTTGGCTCTGGTGGAAAACGGGTTACGATCGATTTGTATTTACCGTTCTTCAGATCTTCTTCTATGATCTCTTCAATAAAATTCAATGATTTCTCTTCGCTCATGCTTTAAAATTCAAGGACGACAAATGTAAGGAATCGCAGTCAAGTGTGCATCGTAGCTTTTAAGCTTAACAAACCATGTAACTATCACACGTTGCTGATGCAAACTGCGATGAGTTTGAGCCAGGCTGAAGAACAGGCATCAGGCTTTCGTTGCGTCGCACACTTGTACTGTATCGCCATATGCAGCAGCGCCGGGTGTAACACCATAAAGAAAAGCCGGCCACTTTTATGATTAAGAGAAACCATTCTTCGCCAGCTACAGTTATTTTGTTTGGCGTTCATATTTTCCCGTTCAGCAATTATTTGTATTTCTTTAAAACCGGTGGCACCATTTTTAGTCGCTTCTGTCAATATATATACTACCTGCATTTTGTAAGCCTTGATACCAGTTAAAAGTATTCGGCTAAATCCCCGTTGAGCAGTATGGTTGGTGCGTCATAACCCCCAAAAACTTCACCAGCGGCTTTTCCGCTGACCTCTTAATTCCTTTGCAGTTGTACTGCAATAAACTTTTGTTGCATACTATTTATTGCGGCTGTGCATATAGCACGGGTAGTCATGTTTTGTCTTAAATGCGTGCACTATCCGGTGTTTATTGTTGCACACATGGCAGTGTCATTTCTTCATCCTAAATACATCGTTATGTTTAGTAAAGTACACCAGACACGCTCATTGATTTACAGGCAGAGAAAAAGTATCATCGTGCTTTCTTTGCTTGGTACACTTTTGTGTTTAACGCTTTTAAGTTACAAAAGCGGTCCTGCAAAAAACGGGCAGACCGTAACCGGCGCACCTTTCAACAGTAATCAAACCTGTTCCAAATGCCACAGTGGTGGCAATTTCGGTGGCACTATCAAAACGCAGTTGCTGGATAGTGCCAACAAGGTAACCGGCAAATATGTGCCCGGCAAAAAGTACACCTTCAAAATCCTTTTTACTAAAACAGCTACCGCAACACCAAAGTATGCTTTTCAGACAACCGCTGCTACACTTGCAAATGCAAACATTAATAAATGGGGTACATTGCCTGCCAATACACACAACACGCTTAAGTCAGGCCACAACTATGTAGAGCAATCAACAACGTTGACAACAGCACAAATAAAGATTCCATGGACTGCGCCTGTAAAAGGAACAGGCTCCGTAAAATTTTACACTGCAGGCAATCTTGTTAATGGTAATGGCAGCACATCCGGCGATCAGCCATTAAACACCATACTTACCATAACGGAAACCGCGGCTGTAGCAGCAGCAATATCACTCAATAATCTTTCCGGAAACCTTGATGCTAACAGTGCGGTTGTAAAATGGAATACCGACCGGGAAAAAAACATTCATAGTTATACCATTGAAAAAAGTTCAGACAACATCAACTATAAAGTTGCCGGCACACTGCTTTCAAGAGGTGGCGGCGATTACAGCTTTACTGATTTTTCATTCGATAAAAAAGCATGGTACAGAATTAAAATAACAGACAACGCCGGTGCTATTTCTTACAGCGACGAAATAGCAATCGCAAAACCTGCCAAAACTGATTATAAGCTCAGCTTGTACAGCCATGCTGGCAACGGCTATATCATGTTTAGTAATGGCGGCAAGGCACAAAAAGTACAGGTAGTTTTTGCTGATATACAGGGCAGGCCGATCAGCAGCGGTATAACTTTTGCCAATGAAGGAGATAATATGTGGGATATACCTGAGAACAGTCCGAAAGGTATAATCGTTATCAGTGTGATAACAGAAGATGGCATCAGAACATCGCTGAAGTTTATGCAAAATTGATGCATCGGCGATTTTTTTGGATAAATACAGGTAGCAAAAGGAGCTGTATCGTCGGCTCCTTTTTTTTGTGGGGCGGCGTGGTTGTTGCTTTGCCTGGTCTTCGCACATGCTGCACAAAGCTTCAATTGTACAAGAGTGCGACGCAACGAAGATGCCATAACATACAACTGCCGGGTACATGATTATTCTTCTTTGTGTTGCAGCCCGCCACATATTGTTTTGAGAATATATTTGCAGCAATGAAAATCTTTCGTGAAATACTTGGCAGGCTTTGGGCACTATGGGCATTGATCCTTTTTGTGCCCACCATGTTTATAGCATTACCATTTTACCTGGTTTGTTACCTGTTAAAAGAACCCGTTGCATCTAAATGGCACAGGCTCGTATCGAGAACATGGATGACTTTTTTTCTTAACCTCATCGGCTGCCCGCTGAAGGTTACAGGCACACACTATTATAAACCCGGGGAGAATTACATTGTAACATGCAACCACAACAGCCTGATGGATATACCCATTACCACGCCGTTTATGCCACAGGCCAATAAAACGATTGCCAAAACAACTTTTGCATTCATCCCCGTTTTTGGCTGGATATATGCCGCCGGCAGTATTCTTGTAAACCGCAAAAGTGAGCAAAGCCGCAGAGACAGTTTTAAAAAAATGAAGTGGGTTTTAAGTACAGGGCTCGATATGGTTATTTATCCTGAAGGTACACGCAACCGCACCAGCGACCCCCTGAAATCGTTCTACGATGGCGCTTTTAAACTGGCCACAGACACCGGTAAACCTATTATGCCTGCTTTGCTTTTCAATACCCGGAAGGTATTGCCGCCGGGTAAAATATTTTATCTCGAGGCACATAAAATGCAGATGCAT
This sequence comes from Panacibacter microcysteis, assembly GCF_015831355.1. Lineage (NCBI taxonomy): Bacteria > Pseudomonadati > Bacteroidota > Chitinophagia > Chitinophagales > Chitinophagaceae > Panacibacter > Panacibacter microcysteis. Next base: position 1,307,486 of record NZ_JADWYR010000002.1, on the reverse strand, counting down.
TTTTTACCGCCTGTTGAAAGCAAAAATCTTACAGCAAAGCAGCTGAAGGAAAAAGTATTCCGGCAAATGTGGGATTATTATGAAGCCAACATGTGAAGACCTGACGGTTAGAAAAACAGTGAAAGAAGCCAGTGTACAGCGAGTGGCATGTATAAAGAAAATGATGGGCCGGTCTGCATTGCTACTATAAGGCTTTGGTTGCGTCGCACTCTTGTACTGCAACAACCATATGCAGCGTGGCGCTTACTTCCTGCAATATTAATCAGCTTGTTTAAATGCAGCGGTCTTTTCTGCACTGCAGGCTTTTTGCAACAATACAACAAGTTTGGGGTTATTAAGTTTCATAAACGCGTTTATGCAGTTTGGTAGGCAAGTGTAAAAACAATGCATACATAGATCCAGAACATTGAGAATATTATGTGGATGATGGTTTCGAATTTCTTACATCTCCATAACGCCGGTGAATAAATAAAAAACTGGCAGATGAGCCTTATAAACCAGAATATCAGTAAGCCGCCGGTTATCTTTTTGCCAAATGCAGTATGCGTCAGCTCATACCCGCAGGTTAAGCACAGCAGACCCATCAGCAATACAGTAAGAGCAATAAAGAAAGTGTGCACATACATTACCTGGCGGTTTATAAGGCTCAACGTTGTAAACTCCGTTTTCCATTTAAAATAAACGGGAAAAACAAGATGTATCAATGCCAGGACAATCATCATGGCACCAATAATTTTAAGATGCAGTTCCATGTTTTTGAAGTATGAAGGTTTTAATAAAGGGCGTTATTTTTATAGTAGCCGCAACAGAAAGGTTAGCCGCTGCAAAGGTTTTTAACCAGTTATTCCGGCTGTAAAAATGAAAGAAACCAACTGTGTATGCAATAAAGTTTGGAATATCCCGCAGATGTTCTGTAACAACAATTTTTCCTTTGGATGAGATGATTCTTTGTAACTCTTTAAAGAAAATAATTCTCTCTTCAACGTTCCTTATTTCATGGGCGGCAAACATTACAAATACCATATCTGCGGTATCGTTTGCCAATGGTAAATGATCTGTTGCAATTTTTACTGCACCGGTTACAGGTTTATATAATTTCCTGGCCAGTTTTATAGATGGTTCGGTATGGTTCCGGCTGTTGTAGAAGTCAAAAACCAGCAAATTTCTAAAATGATATTTCTTTTGAAGTATTTCAGATGTTTCATCAAAACCTGCATGAACATTTACTGCAGTTGCAGCTTCTTTGTCTATCATGTCAGTCAGCCAACGCATCCTGTACAGACCGGAAAAGTCGTAGATATATGCCGAAATAATAATTGAAAGCAGCGTGACGCCGGATATACACGTGCAAGTAAAAAATAACCAAAACCTGATTGGATTAACCGCTGTGAAAGCAAACAGCATCAGTATTAAAAATATAAGTAGTGACAACAGGTAGAATGGCCAGTTAAACCTGATGATATTACCGATTCCCTGTAATGGCTTCCTTATTGTTTCCATAATTCTACCACTCCTTTTTCCCATTCGTATGGTATATCTTTTAAGATAAAAGCATTGGACAATACTGCATTTCTGAAAACATGATTTTCCATAAACTTTACTTTACAGTTTGATACCTGAAGTGGCTGTGGCTTCCAGTTATCTCTGACACCTTTTACAATGGTGACTTCTTTATTTTTGGTGTTATAACTAAACGTATAAGGTAATGGTCCTGCAAATTTTCTTGCAACATTCCAGTCGGTGAAAGGAGACGAATGAGGCAAATGACCTGCCGTTGTTTGCACTGTTACATCAATACCGGCTTTACAAGACGTAACAGAAATGAAATCATCTTTTTCTGTTAATTTAAAATCAGCAGTTGTATAGTTATAATGTGTAAATGTATTGCCCAGCAATTGCATCAGGTATTTATCTGTTTGCGATTGAAGAATGTAAAGCCCACGCAATGTCTTACCTTTTGAATTGGTATATCTTACAAATATCCTGAAGCCTGCCAGGAAAAAACTGTTGCCTGAGAATGCCGGAAAGCCTTTAGGTCGCAAACCTTTGGTTTGTACAAATGCTATTGCCACAAATGCCCATTTGTTGTTGTAGGTATCCGGAGTAACACATTCAGGAATCAGGTGTATAATATCTTCTTTTGGAACAGCAAATGTTATTACGATTGATTTGGTGAAGTAAGCCTCCACTGCGAACGGATGATTTTTAAGAAAGGGTAACATTGCAATCAGGTTTTTTATATAAAATGAATGCTGTATAAGCTATAAAACAGGAAAAAACAAGTGCAAATAAGAGATTATATTCCTGCCATAGCAAAAGATCTTTTGCAAGGTGGAACTCCAGTATGTTCATTGTAACAATTACCGCGATTTGCGTTAAAGCATTTAGTTTTTTAAAGACGCCGGAGATGATCCATATAAACATCACAATTTCCGCTATGCCTATCAGTTTTGTGATTACTAAGCCGTTAGTAAGATTTAGGATGCGTTCCACAATTTGCTGATGTCTTGGTACAAGATTAAACACTTTGCAAAACAGGCCATTGATAAGCCATACAACAGCTATGCCGTACCTGCTTAGTGTGTAGATGGTTTGTTTGGTTTGGGCAGACATATTAGCCGGGTTGCCAATTTTATATAAAAGATGTTTCTACTTGTTTTATTCAGGCAAGCCGTTTGTGCCCGGGGACGCTGACTAATGTTATTCAGTACAAGCGTGCGACGCAACAGGTGCTTCATACGCGTGCAAAAGCCGGGCTCATAACAATCTTCTTGTAGCTTCTTCTGCCTTTGTAGGCTTAAATGATATTTTAAATAACAGGCGTAAACTCTGGTCGGAGGTGAAGTATTTATACACCCAGTTTACGAAAATCTGCAACCTGTTTTTTACACCCACAATGAGTACGAGGTGCAGGCCCATCCATACCATCCAGGCAAGCCATCCGCCGAAATGAATGCGGGGTTTTGGAATATCTACTACCGCTTTGTGCTTCCCAACGGTTGCCATACTGCCTTTATCGTGGTATTCAAAGTCATCCTGGTAGTGTTTGTTGCCGTTGACCTGCCTGATGAGATTTACTGCAAGATTTTTTGCCTGGTTGATGGCCACATTGGCAACCTGTGGGTGGCCATGCGGGTATAAAGGAGTCTCCATGTAAGCCACATCGCCAATGGCATAAACATTTTCTGTGCCTTGCACCTTGTTGGTGCGGTCAACCTTTATACGATTGCCCCTGACAATAAGTGTGCTGTCTATACCTGCGGGTACATTGCCTTGAATACCTGCTGCCCATATGAGTATCCTGGTGCCAATGATTTCGCCGGTTGACAACGTTGCATTCGTACCATCGTAACTTTTTACAACGGTTTTGGTAACAACCTTAACGCCGAGATCTTCCAGGTATTTACGGCTTTGAGCAGCACTTTTATCACTCATGGCGTTTAACGTCCTGGGGCTTCCTTCCACTAGATAAATATTCATTTTGGCGAAATCAAGATCAGGATAATCTTTTGGCAGAATGTTATTGCGCATTTCTGCCAGTGCCCCGCTTACTTCTACACCGGTGGGGCCACCACCTACCACTACAATGGTCATCATGCGTTGCAGTTCTGTAGCATCTTTGTCTTTTACAAGCAAGGCATCTTCAAAATTTTGTATTACCCGGTTGCGCAACTGCAGTGCCTCAATGGTAGATTTCATGGGAAAGGCATTTGCTTTCAGTTCTTCATTGCCAAAAAAATTGGTATCGGCTCCTGTTGCAATGATCAGCCTGTCGTAATCAAACGTGCCAATATCTGTGAGTATGTTATTATCCTTTGTGTTGATTTGTTTAACCTCGGCAAGCCTTACCGCTACATTTTTACTGCCCTGGAAAGCTTTGCGCAGCGGGAAAGAAATGTTACTGGCATCCAGCCCGGCAGTTGCCACCTGGTAAAAAAGAGGTTGAAACTGGTGATAGTTGTTCCTGTCAATAAGTGTTACTTCAATATCAATGTGGTCATTGAGGCGGCGGGCAAGCTTAAGCCCTGCAAAGCCTCCACCGATTATAACTACTTTCATGCTTCGTTGATTTGTCATACAAAGATAGTTGAATTTTCAGAAATTATTGAAAGTTTATGAAACTCTTTTTTCATTTTAGTCATTCCGGCAAGGTCATGGTTCTTTCAATATACCATAAATAGCCTGCAAGCAGCGTGCCGTATGAAGGGCACGCTTTAAAGTTAATTTTGCCATTTGCCTAAACTGCTTAATTTTGAAATTGTATAAGCACTTATATAATTTACCACGATGAACTTTTATCAATCCCTGGGCTTTTTGTTCTTTGGTACAAGACTCAAAAGACTAAGTGAAGTTTTCCTGAATGATGTTAATAAGATTTACCGGAAGCATAAGATCAGTTTTGATGCTTCATGGTTCCCGGTGTTTTACCTGTTGTCTGAAAACGGGGAAGTTTCTATCCGGGAAATCTCTAACGAGTTACGTATCTCTCATTCTGCAGCCAGCCAGATGGTAAGCAGTCTTCAGCAAAAAGGCTTTATAAAATCTGCTGTTTCTAAAACCGATGCCAGGCACAAAGCGGTAACGTTTACTGCGAAAGGTCAGAAACTTTTGCAAAAAGTACAGCCTGTATGGCAGGCATTGCAGGAAGCAATGGATGATCTTAGCAAAGAAAGCACCCAGAGTAAAAAATTGCTTGATGCGCTGACTGCGCTGGAGAATAACATTCAGCAGAAGGGTGTGTACGAGCGTGTGCAGCATAAACTGAAATAAACTTTTGTATGGAATTTAAATATGGTGTTCATCAACTAACGGTTCGTTTTGCGGGTGAAATAGCGCTGGGAAATATGAAAGGTGTTCTCAGTAAAGAAGCTGTAGAGCGGATAAAGCAAAGCGAGCAGCATGTGAAAGATATAGTAGCTGCCAATAAAACGGTGTATGGCATTAACACTGGTTTTGGTATACTGGCAAATACACCGATTTCTCCTGAAGACACTGTAACCCTGCAGCACAAAATATTACAAAGTCATAGTGTAGGCGTAGGGGAGCATATACCCGCAGAGGTGGCCAAACTGATGATGATAACAAAAGTGCAGGCGCTTGCGCAGGGTTTTAGCGGCGTACAGTTGCAAACACTGGAGCGCATTATCTGGCATATTGAAAATGACATCATCCCGGTTGTGCCATCAAAGGGTTCTGTCGGGGCCTCCGGCGACCTTGCGCCATTGGCGCACCTTTTTTTGCCATTGATCGGTCTTGGCCAGGTTTTTTATAAAGGCACGCCACATGATACGCATGAGGTATTGCCCAAACTGCATATATCGCCATTGAAACTTGGTCCTAAAGAGGGGCTTGCGCTGATAAACGGTACACAGTTTATCTTGTCATTTGCAGTAAAAGCAGTGCAGCGTATGCACAACTGCCTGGAGGCTGCTGATATTATCGGCGCAATGAGCCTTGAAGCACTCACCGGGACGAAGGCGCCATTTGATGAGCGTTTGCATGCACTAAGGCCATATGCAGGCAGTAAACTGGTGGCGCAAAGACTGCGACTGTTACTTAAAGATTCTGCCATCATGGAAAGCCACATAGACTGCGGACGGGTGCAGGACCCTTATTCTTTACGGTGCATGCCCCAGGTGCATGGTGCATCAAGGAATGCATGGCTGCACCTGAAAGAACTTACCGAAATTGAATTGAATGCTGTTACCGATAATCCCATCATATTATCCGCAGAGGACACTATAAGCGGGGGAAATTTTCACGGCCAGCCGCTGGCACTTCCGCTGGATTATGCCTGTTTTGCCGCCGCGGAAATAGGCAATGTATCAGACAGGCGGTGCTATCTTTTACTGGAAGGAAAGTGGGGGTTGCCCATGTTACTGATGAAAGACGTAGGGCTAAACAGTGGCTTTATGATACCCCAATACACAACGGCGGCATTGGTTACAGAAAATAAAACGCTTTGTTTCCCGGCAAGTGCAGACAGCATACCGACTTCATTAGGACAGGAGGATCATGTAAGTATGGGATCTGTGAGTGGCAGGAAACTGAACCAGGTAATAGATAACCTGGAATATATACTGGCGATAGAACTGTTGTCTGCCTGCCAGGCCATTGAATTTCGCAGGCCTTACAAAAGCAGCGCATTGCTGGAGTATGCGCACGACTATGTTAGGGAATTTGTAGGTTTTGCTGCCGAAGACAGGATTTTTGCAGAAGATATCAACCAGGTTGCAACGCTGATCAAGGATTTCTCTTTTGTGGACAATGTAAATGCTTTTGCGGCTTCAAAAGATATGGTATTGAATGATTCATTTGACGCATTTGCGTTGTAAGAAAAACGTTGCGCTGTATAAACCTGGTCGCTGCAGTTGCCATAAAAACGAGACCCCGAATTGAGCGTAGCAACAGGCGATGCCATAACGATCTGCAGTTGACAACATAAATATGCCAGACAAATAATTGTTATGATACAGACACAAAAGCGCTACGACGCTGTTAAATACAAAACACCCACCGGTGCAACATTAACCTGCAAAGGGTGGGTACAGGAAGCTGCCCTGCGCATGCTGCTAAACAATCTTGACCCTGAAGTGGCAGAGAGACCTGATGACCTGATTGTATATGGCGGCCGCGGCAAAGCTGCCAGGAATTTCGAAGCACTTGATAACATCATAGCAGCTTTAAAAGTATTGGAAAACGATGAAAGCCTGCTGATACAAAGCGGCAAACCGGTGGGCATTTTGCGTACACACAAAGATGCCCCACGGGTCTTGATCTCAAACTCGCAACTGGTACCAAACTGGGCCAACTGGAAGCATTTTGAAGAGCTCGAAAAAAAAGGCCTGATGATGTATGGCCAGATGACTGCCGGTAGCTGGATCTACATTGGCAGCCAGGGTATAGTGCAAGGTACTTACGAAACATATGCTGCTGCAGCCGATAAAGATTTTGGTGGTACATTACGTGGTACACTTAATGTTACTGCCGGTTTAGGTGGTATGGGCGGCGCACAACCCCTGGCGATTACGATGAACGAGGGTGTTGCACTAATAGCAGAAGTGGAAGAGTGGCGCATTGATAAACGTATTGAAACAAAATACCTGGATGAAAAATATACAGCGATAGATGCTGCTATTGACGCAGCTCTTGCATACAAACAGCAGGGAATGGCCAAAAGTATTGGCGTGCTGTGCAATGCAGTGCATTTATTACAGCGTTTGCTGGAAAGAAATATTGTGCCAAATACCTTGACGGATCAGACATCTGCACACGACCCGTTGATTGGTTATGTGCCGCACACACTTACAAATGAGCAGGCCAATAAGCTAAGACAGGAAAATCCTGAACAATATATTGACCTCAGTTACGACAGCATGAAGCTGCATGTGGAGCTGATGCTCGAACTGCAAACCAAGGGTGCTGTTACTTTTGATTACGGCAATAATATAAGGGCACGTGCAAAAGAGCGCGGGTTGCAGCAGGCATTCGATTTTCCTGGTTTCGTACCCGCCTACATCCGCCCGTTGTTTTGCGAAGGCAAGGGGCCTTTTCGATGGGCAGCATTAAGCGGCGATCCCGCTGATATTGCTGTGACCGATGAACTGATCATGCAGATGTTTCCTGAAAACAAAGGCATGATACGATGGATGAAAATGGCGAAAGAAAAAATCGCATTCCAGGGCTTGCCGGCACGCATCTGCTGGCTGGGGCAGGGAGAGCGGGAAAAGGCCGGGCTTGCTTTTAATGAACTTGTGAAAACAGGCAAAGTAAAGGCGCCTATTGTAATAGGCCGTGACCATCTTGATACTGGCTCTGTTGCATCGCCCAACCGCGAAACGGAAGCAATGCTGGATGGAAGTGACGCTGTTGCCGACTGGCCGCTCCTGAATGCCCTGGTGAACACTGCCGGTGGCGCAAGCTGGGTTAGTTTGCATCATGGTGGCGGTGTGGGCATGGGCTATAGCATACATGCAGGGATGGTTATTGTAGCAGACGGTTCTGAAGATGCGGCTGCGCGGCTGGCAAGAGTATTACGCAACGATCCCGGTATGGGTGTTATCCGGCATGCAGATGCGGGATATGAGACAGCAAAACAAACAGCCAGGCAACACCATCTCGATCTGCACGAAAGATTGAAGTAGCCAAACTGCCTGATTTTATAACAAAGGTGAATGAATCAATCGTTCACCTTTGTTATTTCAACCGGATTGCCTTTGCATAAGTATTTACCTTAGCATCCATTTAAAATAATGCAGCGCCTATGATGCCGCAACAAATCATTACAGAAAGGCTGGAACTTAATCTTATCAGTGAAGAAGACTATGCGTTTGTGCAGGAACTTGTGAACACAGAAGGCTGGATAAAATTTATCGGCGACAGGAATGTGCATTCCCCAGCCGATGCCGTGCGCTACATTCAAAAGATTATGCAAACGCCGCAGTTGTTTTACTGGGTGGCAACGATCAAAACAACAAAAGAAAAAGCAGGTATCATCTCATTCATGAAGCGCAGCTACCTCGATAACTATGATATTGGTTTTGCTTTTCTTCCGCGTTTCCATAAAAGCGGCTATGCACTGGAGGGTGCCCGAGCGTTGCTGACACTTGTACAGGAAGCATATGGACACGAGACTGTGGTGGCCACAACCATACCGGGTAATCTGGCATCCATCAGCCTGCTTACAAAAATGGGCTTTACGTTTAAAGAATGTATTACACAGGGCGGTGAGCAGCTAAATGTATACCAGCATCAAAAATAACTGAATAGCCTGTATACAAAGCGCCGGCAAATGCCGGCGCAGTATGTTTTACATCTTTGCTTTGATCTTCGCGTTTGCCTGGTATTGTTCCGGCAGTTGAAGTGAGTGACACAACCAAAGCCTCATGCAAGCACTATAGCCTGTACCATACAATTATTCTTTTGCAGTAGCCGCAGTTTGTGTAAGCTCATCCTCGAGCTTTATCACGAACTCTTTTGTCATGGCGATTATCTCCTGGTCATACGCAGCAAGATGTTCGGAGGTTGCAGACTTCCATGATTGAAAAAAACGTAGCCCCTGGTTATCTAATTTATTGTGTACGGTTATCTTACCGGTTTTTACGGTATTATCGTTTTGTGTAAACCTGTAAGCAACCACCAGGTCTTTTTTGTCGGGCTCCACATACACTTTGCTCCAGTGTACGGCGTATAGCACCAGCCATATAATATTCGTTTTATCAACCATAGAAAATACAGAAGGCGCCTGCTCTACCGTTAGTTCCAGTTGCTGACCATTCAATACTTTGTCAAGGCTTCTTGCTGAAGCTGTATTGAATGCCTTGCTAAAATTTGCAGTACCAATTTGTTTGTTCAGTTCACAATCGAACCTGTGATCGATCTTCCAGTAAAACAGCAGTGGTATTGTTTTGGTGTGGCTGGTGGTGGCCGATACTTTGTCTGAGGTTTGAGTAGCAGGCAAGACCTTTACGTTGCCGGCTTTTTTCTTAACAGTAATTTCGGGCACCTGGTCATTGTATTGTGCAGATACATATGCATCAAATTTTTTGGTAGTTACACAACTGCTGAATACAAGCAATAATACAATGTAAGCGGGATAAGAAATAGACTTCATACGAGGGTTGAAATTTAGCCTGCAATATTAGGCGATTGCGCACATCCTAAAGATCAATATGCTATCCGCAACAGATTTTTAAGTAAATTTTTATGCTGCGCCTGTGGTTGTCTTTTTTATGTAACGGGCGATAGTCTTTCAATGAAGCGCCTGTTGTGTCACTCACTTGTACGTTTGGTTGGTGTGGCGGCTGAGGCGATCCGAATGCTGACTTGATTAATGTAACAAAATGTTTTATTTGCATACTTTAAAACAGGATAAATGCCATTATTTAAAACAGTTAGCTGCTTAATAGCCGCCATAACTTTTATGAACTTCAGCTCTGCAATACAGGCGCAACAATTAGATATTCCTATTCACTACGTTTTGGTAGATTCTGTTTCAGGAGATCTTGATAAAGACAGTAAAAGGGAACTGGCAGTTATATACAATATGGATGACAGTGACAGTGCTGAATCTGAAGGTGTTTCAAGGGTGCTGATTGTATACCAAAACAACAACAACACATGGCAGCCGTGGCAAAAATCTTTTCAGGCAATTTTGGGTAGCAGAGATGGCGGAATGATGGGTGACCCGTATGAGGAAATGATGATAGAAAAAGGAATATTAATGATCAGCCAGGGCGGAGGAAGTAGTTGGAAATGGAATTATACAGATAAATATCGTTACCAAAACGGTGCATTCTATTTGATCGGGTATTCGTCGAACGCCGGAAAACCTTGTGAGTACTGGCTGAATGTAGATTTTAACGTGGTGACAGGATTAATGATTGTAACAAAAGAATACGAGGAGTGTGATGCAAACAACGAGGACAAGGCGCCGGAAATTTATAAGAAAGAGCATGAAACGCTATACCGGAAAGGTTTTAAAATAACCTTGCAGGCCAGAAATAAAAACGACATAGTAGTAAAAACGCCTGTTTATAAACATGAAATATACCTTGCTAGAAAAAGGGAATAGCTGCTTATATCAATGAGTATACTTTAAAAAGATACCTGTATCGAAAATGGTCCACACACAACATCGTTGTCCGCTGGCTTTTAAAGCATCGTTTGCCCATGTGTTACAGGTTTTAAACAAATGATAGCTGCCCGTGCCTTCGTAAAAAGCATCTGTACTTCCATAATTTGCGTTTGTATTAATGTATATGAAATTGCCCTGCGGGTTTTTGTCAAAGCTTTCTCTCATATAATCCACAAGTCTTTCGTATTGCCCCTTACTGATCATTATCTTTTTGCACGAAGCATCTTCTTTTAGTGTTTTATAGAATGTGGTATGCATGGCAGACGTGCTTAGTGCGAATGCTGCTTTAAATGCAGTACTGAATGTAAGATCATCCCATGTCGGGGTTTCGAGATAAAAACCTTTATCGCCCCAGCCCATGGCTACATACCTGTAATTACTGTCTTTGGAAACCGTATTGCCAAACAAAATCTGTGTTGACCAATCTGTTACCTCAGATTTTACCGGCACCACGATGTCAGTATGCACACCGTTTGTTTTTATATAGATTGCTATATCCCTCGCTGCAGCAGCTTCTTCGGCTATCGTAATTCTTGAAAGTATATAAGCAGCAAGCAGGTAAGCTGTTATAAATAATAAAAAACCTGATATTATTCTGGCTGCCAGTTTGAGTATCGTTTTCAAATTATCCGGAGGTTTTTGTGTAGGGGTTACCTGCAGCCAAAGTAATAAAAAACCTGCGTATTTGTGTCAGGTGCACATACACCTTTTAGTGGAAATAATTGGGGCATTTTATGAATCGTCTTGTATATTCGCGGCTTCAAGAAAAATCCGATATAGTATGGAGTTTGCAGGCGCAGGTAATGAGTTTTTATTGCATTTGAAATCAGCTAACATTGAAACACAACACAACATTATTTTGGAACTGCTCAACAGCGAACAGTTTGGCGCATCGCTCATCAACTACAAATTATTTGAAGCAGAAAGTAAAGCGGCTTACCGCATAAGGATGTTGCCTTCTGTTCTTATCCTTTTCAAGCGGCGGTTCGACCAGCTTATCAGGTACGAGCTGCTGGAATTATTTGAATACAAGGAATGGTAGTTGCAACCTGCCTGCACAACCGAATAGCAGCACGATTGCTGTTGTGAGGTTTGTATGCACCGCGGGCCGGAGCTGCCATGAAAGCGGAACGCACAAGTGAGTGACACAACAGGCGATGCCACCTGGCCTGTTGCCGGTAACACAATGCTTACCCGAATAACTTATTTTGCAGGTATGAAAAACGATGTTTACACATTGATAGATTTAAACGTGCAGAAATATACCCGTGCGGCAGACCATGACCTGCTTATTCTGCATGAGCTGGCAGAGATCAAAAAAATTGCAAAGAAAACATTGTTGTTGTCTGAAGGTGAAATATGCCGCTTTGAATTGTTTATTAACAAAGGCTGCATCCGCAATTATTATATAGATGACAAAGGCGAAGAGGTAACACTGCAGTTTGCAACAGAAGGCTGGTGGGTAAGCGATATTGCCAGCTTTAACGAGCGTACACACAGCCGGATGTTTATCGAAACACTTGAAGATTGCGAGGTGTTGTGGTTTACACCGGAAACCAAGGAACTGCTGTTGCAAAAAGCGCCATGCTTCGAGCGTGTGTTCCGCATACTGGTGCAGCGCAACCTGGCACGCATACAGGAAAGATTATTCAGAACGATTGCTACCACGGCTACAGAAAAATACCTTGATTTTATTGAGCGATACCCCGGTATTCCGCAACGGGTGGCGCAGCACTACATCGCCAGTTACCTCGGCTTTTCACCTGAATTTTTAAGTAAGGTGAGAACCAAGCTTGCAAAAAAATAAGTCATTACCTATTTCTTGAACTGGTTCAATGTTTTCAACCCTGGCTTTATGCGATGTTTGCATTGTAAAAAACAATAAAAACAAAGCATATGGAAAATACAATCTCTGGCATACACCACATAACTGCAATAGCAGGAGATGCCAAACGTAATTTTGATTTTTATACGAGGGTATTGGGTTTACGTTTTATAAAGAAAACGGTAAACTTTGATGACCCGCACACATACCATTTCTATTTTGGTGATTATGAAGGTACACCTGGTACAATCCTCACATTCTTTCCCTGGGGCAGTGCGATAAGACCCGGCAAGCGCGGCGCCGGAATGGCTACAGAAATAGGGTATGCTGTGCCTGCAGGCAGCCTGGAATTCTGGCAGCAGCGATTTGAGACATACAACGTGATCTATAATAAACCGGCAGAAAAATTTGGCCAGCGCTATCTTACTTTCCTTGATCCTGACGGGTTGAAATTTGAAATGATCGAAGTGCCAGGTGACAACCGCAAGCCTTATGTAACGGCTGAAGTAGGCGAAGCTGTTGCTACACGCGGCTTTTACAATACAACGCTTACACTAAACAACGCAGGGCCAACGGCGCATATACTTACAGAGGTGTTTGGTTACAGGCTATTGTCTAAAGAAGTAAACCGGTACCGCTACATTACCGATGCTGCAGATACCGCAAACGTGATAGACATCGTTGAAATACCTTCAGAAAACCGCGGTATTGGTGCCGGGGGCACCATACACCACATCGCTTTTCGTGTAAAAGACGATGTCACGCAAATGAAGTTCTACGAAAAGATCTCTAAAATGGGTTTGCACATTACCCCGCAGATCGACCGTAACTATTTTCACTCTTTGTACTTCAGGGAGCCGGGTGGGGTGCTGTTTGAGATCGCTACCGATAATCCCGGGTTTACGGTAGATGAGCCACTGGAAGAACTTGGTAAAAATTTAAAACTGCCGGCGCAGTACGAGTCACAAAGGACAGCCATTGAAAAACATCTTGTAGTACTTGATTAATAAATATAACGGGCTGTTTTACGGGCAGCCTGTTTTTAATAATATGGTTATGAACACAACAATTAATCGTGCAGGAAAGACTATTGAAACAGCCTCTAAAGCATTGGTCATGTTGCATGGCAGGGGCGCATCTGCTGAAGACATTTTGGGTTTGGCGGCTCACTTACAGGTAGCTGATGTTTCTTTGCTTGCACCACAGGCGGCAGGCCATTCATGGTACCCTTATTCGTTCATGGCGCCTGTTGCCAACAACGAACCTCATTTAACCAATGCACTTAAAGCAGTGGATGAGGCTGTACAGCTTGCCCTGCAAAATGGTATTGAGAAGCAGCACATATACCTGATGGGTTTTTCGCAGGGTGCATGTCTTGCCGCTGAATATATGGCGCGCAATGCAGATCGGTTCGGCGGGCTTATTGCTTTTACCGGTGGCCTCATAGGCGGGCAGATAAACAGGAGCAACTATGCAGGTAAATTCGATGGCATGCCGGTATTTATCGGTACTTCAGACCCCGATTTTCATGTGCCCGTAGAAAGGGTGTATGCTACGACAAATATTTTGAAGGAAATGGGTGCTGTCGTAACTGAGAAAGTCTACAGCAATATGGGGCATACCATCAACCAGGATGAAATAGACCACGCCAACAGGTTACTTGCCGGCGCTCTGTAGGCCTATTGTACCTGCTTACTGATTGCTGCTACTTTTTGGAGCAGTAACGGGAATGCAGGTACGGCCATTCCTCCGTGGTCGTAGCCATCCATTTCATACAAAGTGGTTTCCTTATGGCCGGCAAGCTTCATCATCCTTGCCAGGTAAGCATTCTCCTCGTACCGGCCGTAAAGCTCCATTTCGCGGTCTCCTGTAATCAGTAATACAGGTGGCGCATCTGCTCGCACATGGTATAGCGGTGCAAATGTGTCAATGATAGGTTGTGTGGCCTTTATACCACGTTCCTGTCTTATGGTAAAATGCGTAATTGCCTGCCCGCTGAAGGGAATCAAACCCGCTATTTTATTCGCATCAATAGTATAACGTTGCAGGTATTGTTTGTCAAGCGTCACCATCATACCAAGATAACCACCCGCAGAATGGCCGGATATAAAGATCAGCTTATCACTTCCTCCATATTCCTGTATGTGTTTGAAAACCCATGCCACTGCTGCTGCGGCATCTTCTATATATGCCGGTGCTTTTGCTTTGGGCGATAACCTGTAACCTACACCTGCCACAGCGTAACCCTTGTTTTTCAACTGTTCTGGAATTTCCTTGTTGCCCCCTGTAATGCCACCACCATGAAACCATACAATGGTTGCATAACCTTTTTTATCGGCAGGGTAGTAGAGGTCAAGTTTGCAACGCTCCGCTATGTATGCATCACCGGTATTTGCAGAGTCTGCATAATAGCTGATGTCCGTCTTTGTCTTGTATTGTTGTGCAGATGTGGTTAGCCAGCTTATCGTCAGCAACAGCGCCAGTAGTTGTTTCATCCTGCAATATAAAAGATAATTGCCGGGTAGCAGGCACAGGGGTTTACCTGCTCGAAAACCGGGATTGATAATGTTGTAAAATGTGGTTTTTTAGTTGCACTGAATGCTTTATCTATTGTTGTTTCAGCGGTAGCATTTACTGGAATGAAAACTGAATTTAATGATGTTATCAAATGTAGCATTTCATGGCATCGCCTGTTGTGTCACTCGCTTGTGCGTTCGGTTGTTATGGCAACTGCAGCGTTTTGTTTTATCCTGTACAGCCTGCAGTGCGCGTTTCATAGTATACTGATCGTCGTCATGTTTTTTTCTGATTGAAAATTTTTCTTTTACAGCAAAGAAATATGCAATGGTAACATTTGCTGACCGCCTGTCAGGTTCAGACATCAGATCAATCGGTAACGTAGACTCCGTTATCAGCGATATAAAGAATAAGCACGATTTCGACCAGTTATTTTTGTTGCTGCACAGCAGCGACCGGGTAATTGCCATGCATGCGGCAGACGCCATAGAGAAAATAACTAGAGTGCACCCGGGATATTTGGAAGGCCACGAGCAGGCTGTAGCAACTATTACGCTGCATGCTGCCAGCAAAGAGCTACAATGGCACATGGTTTTGCTGGTGCCGCGTATCACGCTCTATAAAGAAGACCAGCACGCGGTGATTTTTAAGATCATAGCATGGGCAAAAGATAAAGAGCAGTCAAAAATTGTGCGTGTAAACGCGTTGCAGGCATTGTATGAACTCACGATGAAAGATGTTTATTCAAAACACGCTTTAAAGAAGTTGTTGCAGCATATAGAACAGGAAAACATTCCTTCTTTGAATGCCCGTATCAAAAAGATCGTTCACCTGCTGCCTGAATGTAAAGGTGGTGGAGATTGCAGTTGCTGCGCATTGTAATTGCCATGAGAAATTTACCACGTATACTGGCACTTGTGTTACTGGCCGTTAATGGCGCAGGCGCAATATATGGCGGCTACCTGCTTATGACAGACCCTACGGGCCACGCATTACAAATGCCCCATGAATGGATTGAGCATACGCCTTTCAAAGATTTCTTTGTTCCGGGCGTAATTTTATTTTTGGTAAATGGTATCTGCAGCTTCATTGTTATCATAGCAACAATTGTACAATACCGCAAAGCGGCCGCGCTCATTTTCGTGCAGGGTTTATTGCTTTGCGGCTGGATTTTTCTACAACTCCTGCTTACGCTGAAATATCATCCGCTGCAGGCAATAATGGGTGCTATTGGTCTTTTGCTAATGATTACCGGCTACCAGCTCACACACCGCGATACAATAGTTGCACAGGCTGATTAGCCGGCGGCTGTGTAGCATTACAGGCCGTTTAATTTGTTGGTCAGTTGTTTTATTTCTTCCTGCATGGCATCAATCCTGTTCAACAGGTGCGCAATAGCTTCAATGCCTTCGAGGTTTATTTCCATTTCGGTATTCATCCGCACAAATTTTTCCAGCCTGGGCAGTTCGTTTACAGGAATACAAACTTCTTCCTGCATGGCCGTTACTTCAATTAACCCGGATTCACTTAAAGACAATACGAAAGATTGTTCAACACTGTGGTGAAAACAAAACTGCTGCAATGAGATCATTTCTTCTGTTCCCATAATGTGTTATTTAAGTTGCGCTAATGCAGTAAACAATTCTTTTTGTCTGGCGCTAAGGTTGGTCGGCAGTTTTACATCAAACGTTACATACAGGTCTCCGGCCTCTCCTTCTTTTTTGTAAACTGGTACACCTTTGCCCTTTAGCTTTATTTTAGTGCCATTCTGTGTTTCAGGGTTTACTTTCAGTTTTACTTTCCCGCCCAATGTGTCTATAATTACTTCGCCGCCAAGTATGGCCGTATACAGGTCTGTAGTTACCGTGGTATAAAGATCATTCCCGCTTCTTTTAAATACCGGGTGCGGGGCAATTTCGAACGTAATATACAGGTCACCGGCAGGGCCGCCGTTAATGCCGGGTGCGCCATAACCTTTTAGCTTTATCACCTGCCCGTTTTCCACACCTGCAGGCACTGTAATACGGATATTTTTATTGTTAACGGTAAAGGTTTGCTGGTGCGTTTGCATAACATCGTTCAGGCTCAGTGTAAAGGTGGCATTGTAATCCTGTCCACGGTACTTTGACTGGCTTCTTCTGCCTGATGCGCCAAACATTGATTCGAAAAAACCGGAAAAATCTTCATCTCCTGTACCTGAAAAATATTCATATTCCTGGCCGCCACCCTGTCTTGCTTTTTGTTGTTCAAATTGTTCCGCATGTTGCCAGTCTTTGCCATACTGATCATATTTTTTTCTTTTTTCCGGGTCGCTCAGCACTTCGTTAGCCTCGTTTATTTCCTGGAATTTTTTGTGCGCTTCTTTATCGTTTGGGTTGAGATCAGGGTGTAATTTCCTTGCGAGTTTACGGTAAGCTTTTTTGATGTCTTCGTCAGTAGCATTTTTGTCAACACCCAGCACTTTATAATAGTCGATGAATTCCATATCAGCATTTTACAAAATAAAGTTACGTTTTTGCAGTTTGTTTTTTACAAACACCTATCATCCAGCCAACATATTTACCCGCGGTTGAGCTGTTATTTTCTTTTTGACGTGCCGGGCTGCATTGCTACTATTTAGCTTTTGTTGCGTCGCACTCTTGTACGTATAATCGCTATGCAGCATTGTGCGGTTTTGCAGCAGTTGCATAAGCTGGCTCATGGCCTTGCCTGCAACAGCCGTTGCGTGAAGCAACTGCCAGGTCAACTGCATTTATTCTGTAAAAATTACGCAATCAATTTTGAAAGTTGGTAAATTGCAAAGAGGTAGCTTTATTTCCCTTTTTCGTCGCATAATTTACAACCATATTTTTTTCATTCAGATATTTAACCGCAAACATCAATTAAAAGCATTGCCTTATGAGTCGCAACCACATCCTGCTAGCAGCAGCCAGTTGTATTGCTGTCTTTTGTATACATCATTCTTTCGCGCAGGTTGCACCAGCCTTTGAGCAGGTAAAAGTAGCAGGTGGTATTGTATCCGGTATGGAAGATAAACAGAACGGTATCACCGTATTCAAAGGTATTCCTTTTGCTGCGCCACCGGTTGGTGCATTACGCTGGAAAGCGCCACAGCCCGTACTGCCCTGGAATGGTGTAAAAGCATGCACAAATTTTGGGCCCAGCCCAATGCAGGCAAGCCCTGCGCCGTTCAGCATGTGGAGTGAAGAATTCCTGATTCCAAAAGAGCCGATTTCAGAGGATTGTTTATACCTCAATGTGTGGACTGGCGCAACATCTTCCAAAGAAAAACGGCCTGTGCTGGTATGGATTTATGGAGGCGGTTTTGCCAGTGGCGGCAGTGCCGTACCAATATACGATGGAGCAGCCATGGCAAAGAGAGGGATAGTGTTTGTAAGTATTAACTACCGGGTAGGCATTTTCGGCTTTTTTGCGCACCCCGCACTTACCAAAGAATCGGGTAAAAATGCATCGGGCAATTATGGGCTTATGGACCAGGTGGCCGCACTACAATGGGTACATGATCATATACCAGCGTTTGGCGGCGATGCTGCCAATGTTACCATTGCCGGCCAGTCTGCGGGTTCTATGAGCGTAAACTACCTGGTGGCCTCGCCGCTGGCCAAAGGTTTGTTTAAAAGAGCTATTGCGCAAAGTGGTGCAAGTTTTACCAATGCCAACCCGCCGTTGAAAACAGCCGAGCAGGATGGTGAAAAAGTGATGCAGGCTTTGCAGGCAAATTCCATAGAAGAAATGCGCACCATTCCGGCCGAGACATTAATGAAGCAGGGTGGCGGTTTACGCAGGCCAATCATAGACGGTTACGTACTGCCTGATGCAATCGTCAATATTTTTAAACAGCATAAAGCAAACGAAGTTGACCTGCTTACCGGCTGGAACCAGGATGAGGGCCTCATGTTTGGCCCGGTAAAGAACGCGGCAGATTTTAAAAATGATATGACCAGTACCTATGGTGCAAATGCCAAAGCTCTGCTGCAATATTATCCTGCGGGCAATGACGAGGGGGCTGCAAAAGCTCAGCTTGACCTGTCCCGGGATGTGATTTTCGGCGTGCAGAACTACACGTGGGCAAATATGCAAAGCCTTGCTGGTGGTAAAGTATTCATGTACCGCTTTACACGCAAAGTGCCCGGCACAGGAGTGTATGCCAGGTACGGCGCCTTCCATACAGGGGAAGTGCCGTATGCGTACGATAACCTCCGCTTTGTAAACCGACCATGGCAGTCAGCAGATCATCAACTGGCCAAAACAATGTGTGGCTACTGGGTTAATTTTATTAGAACAGGAAACCCTAACGGTAAAGATTTGCCTGTATGGAATGCTTATAACACAACAGGTAAAAATATTGTATTGCTGGGCGAGGCGGTTAGCAGTGCGCCACTGCCTGATGCACCTGCACTGGATTTGCTATGGCAGGAGTTATCAGCCAGATAATTTGTACCGTTTCGGCGCGTGTTGTTTATTTCGCAATAGCTGAGTTTGCAATGTCGTGTTTGAGCAGGTGCTCTCAACAAAAGAACGCCGCACATGCTGCATAGTATTGTTGCAGTACAAGAGTGCGACGCAACAAAAGCCCAATAGTAGCAACGGTATTGGGTTCATAATTATTCTTAAATCTTACCAAATCAAATTGTTTTTATGTCAATGAAAGTAAACTTGTTTTTTATTGTTGCGCTTTTATACAGTGTTGGTATGAATGCCCAGCAACCTGCAGCAAAACATTTACCCATTATAGATGTGCATGTGCACGCCATGAAAATGAATCCTGCATTTGCAGCAGATATGTGTCCGTGGTTTTTGAGCGATATGCCTGGTGGTGACCCTAACCAGCCACCTCCGGCATTTATCAATACAGATTGTGCTATGCCGCTGAAAGCAGCCAGGAGTGATAAAGAGTTCCAGGATTCGCTGGTAGCAACAATGAAACGTTTGAATATGACGATCATTGCCAGCGGAGATGGTGGTATTATACGCAACTGGCAAAAGGCTGCACCGGCGGGAAGGGTTATTCCCAGTATTGGCATCAGTTCTTCCAATGAGATGACCGTTGTAGCTTTTACAGATTCACTGTCGGCCGGTTTCTATAAAGTAATGGGAGAGGTAGCGCCGCAGTATGCAGGCCTGTCGCCCGCTGATACATCGCTCGATGCCTATTTTGCAGCGGCAGAAAAACTAAACATA
This sequence comes from Panacibacter microcysteis, assembly GCF_015831355.1. Classification (NCBI taxonomy): domain Bacteria; kingdom Pseudomonadati; phylum Bacteroidota; class Chitinophagia; order Chitinophagales; family Chitinophagaceae; genus Panacibacter; species Panacibacter microcysteis. The sequence goes on along the minus strand of NZ_JADWYR010000002.1, from coordinate 1,287,306 downwards.
CCGGTAGGTATACATATGGGTACCGGTGGCAACGGATCGATCAACATCAATAACCCAAAGTACAGGGCATCTTTGGGCAATCCTTTCCTGCTGGAAGATCTGCTGGCAAGGCATCCTAAACTGAAAGTGTGGGTAATGCATGCAGGCTACCCGATGGTGAATGAAATGATTGCGTTGATGGGTGCTAACGCTTACGTGTATGTAGACATAGCCGGTATGATATGGAGTTACCCGCTGGCAGAGGTGAATGATTATATCAGGCGCCTGGTACAGGCGGGTTTCGGAGAAAGAATTTTGTATGGAACTGATCTGATGGTTTGGCCAAAACTATTGGAAACATCGATCGGTGTTATTGAAAATGCCAACTATTTATCATTCGACCAGAAGAGGGATATACTCTTTAATAATGCTGTCCGCTTTTTCCGGCTGGATGAGGCGCAGTATAAGTAATGTTATTACCCGCTACATGTTTTACGCATTTCATCGGCTATAACCACATTTCATACATGTTTGCAACTGCCTGCGCAGCAGACGGGTATTTCTTTGTGTTGTAATTATCTCACTAATAAATAACCTACAACATGAAGAATGCCTTTTATCTTTTAGTACTTGCAGCAGCGTTTTTTACATCATGCAAAAAAGACGACAAACCTGCACCGGGTCCGGGCCCGGAGCCAACACCGCAAACAGCTATACAGAAATATGTGAATGGCGATGATTACATAGCATTTACATATGCCGGCGATGCAATAACACAGGTAACAGTAAAAACAGAACTGGCCACAGCCGGCGATGAAGCACAGTTTGACGTTTTATACAACACTGATAAAACCATCAAAGAACTCAGGGGCAGCAATGGCCAGCAGATCGTTCCGCTGTATGAAAGTGGCCGGTTGGCAAGAGCAGACATCATGGAGCAGGATGTGAGGCTGGGCCAGACTGTGTACAATTATGAAAATGATCAACTGTCTATTGCCACCATTTACCTCTCTGACGGTGAAGATCTGTTGCCTGCGCTGGAATTCAGGTTTACTTACAGTGCCGGCAACATTATGGAAACCGTGATAATGGTAGCAGATGAAACGCCCAATCACATGGTGCGTGCAGGCAGTGTAAAAATGGAGTATGATGCACACGCAAATCCATTGTACGCGTACAATGACCTGTTGATGTTGTTCTGGCAGGTGGCGTCTGAGAACAATGTTACCGTAGAAAACCACCTGAATGCGGAGCTGCAGGCAGAAAACAAATACGTTTATACTTACACTTACCTGGATAATGGTTTGCCCGCAAGTGCAGCCGTTAAGATTGGTTTGCCGGGCACGCCACAAACCGATGCCGCTGTTGATTTTATATACAAATAGTTTTTGCGCATAGTTAATACACACACAGCCGGGCTTTTATAAGCCTGGCTTTTTTATGTGGCAATAATCGTACAGAAAAAAGTTTACACAAAATTTGCGAAACCAAATAGTTGCGCATATATTTGCAACCGAATGGTTTCCTAAAATAGATTAACCGATGCGCAGAGACATATTCCAGGCAATTGCAGACCCCACGCGGCGTGCAATCATTGCCCTTATTGCATTGCAGGCTATGACGCCCAATGCCATTGCAGAAAACTTCCACACTACCAGGCAGGCAGTATCAAAACACCTGCGAATTTTAACAGAATGCGAACTGGTAAAACAGGAGCAACAGGGCAGAGAAATTTATTACTCATTAGAAATCGATAAAATGAAAGAGATTGATCAGTGGTTAAACCAGTTCAGGAAAATGTGGGAAACCCGTTTCAATCAGCTCGACAAAGTATTATCAACAATGAAAAAACAAAAAAAATGAACAACAACCTGTTATTCGATTTTACGGTAGACAAACCCGCTAAAACGGTTACCATTACAAGGGCGTTCGACGCTGAACTTTCACTCGTGTGGGATGCCTTCACCACTGCGGAATTGCTCGACCAATGGGTGGCGCCTAAACCATTTTCTGCTAAGACAAAGTATATGAACTTCACAGTAGGGGGTAAGCGCCTTTATGCAATGGTTAGTCCTGACGGGCAGGAGCGATGGGCATTGCAGGAGTACAAATCAATTACTCCGAAAACCAATTTTAAAATGTTCAATGTTTTTTGTGATAAAGATGGTAACCCTGAGCAGCATGGCTCTGACTGGGATTATAATTTTAGTGAACAGGATGGTATAACAACGGTGTACATAACTGTCTACAACGAATCTTTCGAACGCATGGAAAGTTTACTCGAAGGATTTAAACTGGGCTTCACTTCCACGCTGCAAAATCTTGATAATCTTCTTGCAGATCTAGCTAAAAAATAAACCCCGAAGTTCTCACCGGCGCAGTTTATTCTTTCCGGATGTTTGCTGTAAGCAGTAAAGAATGGTGCGTTTTTCAGCAGCGGTTTTTCATGGCATCGCCTGTTGTGTCACTCACTTGTGCGTTCCGTTTTTATGGCGGCTGTGGCGATCCGTGATAAATGAACTGTAAACTATTTTCGACGGCAGGTGTGGCTGACTATATCGTCACTTTATTTATAGGCACACCCCCGGCAAAAATGCCGGGGGTGTTTTTTATAGATTAGCAGCTACCAGGGAAGACCGTTATATGTGTTGGCTGTTGATACAAGTAACTTAACAAACAAATCCGCATCTCTTATTTCGCCTATTCTTGTATGCAGCAGGTCACTTTGCTGCAGGCTTGCAAACTGCAGTTTGCCGTTTACCGCGGGCAAAGCCGCGAAATAAAAATTAAGTGAAGGAATTCTGACAATTGATGTTGTTTTGTTGGATACAAAACCTTCGGTTTGCGCCAATGCTTTTGCAATGCCCGCATTAGCAAAACCTTTTACAACAAACCGCTCTTTGATCAGCTCGAGATCAACCATTGTTATTGTTTTGCCGCTCCGGCTGTCTATAATGGTGCATACATACCTGTTAATTGGAATGATCAGCGGTTGTATATCTCCACCCTGGTATTGTTTGAGTGCATCCAGTTGAATGAGGCTTGTCGGTAACACTTTATCAGCTTTCAGGGTTGCTACATTCATGCTTGAATCAATGCCAAGCATCTTATAATTTTCTTTTGTAACTGTTGCTGCAAGCGTTTTCAGGAAACTGTCGGTGGCAGCTTTTGCCTGCCCGGTGTTTTGTGCATGCAGGCTGGTAATTAAAGCACATGCAATAAATAAGGCAAATATCTTTTTCATGGTTTGGTTCTTTTATTTTTTTGTGATGTTGTAGTAATCATTCCAGTGCGTGTGGTCGGCGCCGCTAACATACTCCTCGTAAGTTATCAGGCGTTGGTTGCCTTCATTCGGTGGCCACGGATCATTAATGCTTACAAAATTCGTGTTGTTAAAAACCGCATAACCGGTAATAACCATCATGTGCCCTCCGCCGCCATTCCAGTGCCAGGAAAACGCGATGGGTTTTTTCAAACAGTAGATTTGTTTTTTTATTTCATCCCAGCTAAGCGCTGCGTTTGCGGTAACAGAAGCGGTAAAGTTATACTTTTCAAATTCGGGCCATCCACCGTTTATACAGGCTGCAGGCACGGGATCGTTGCAGCAATCTGTACGGCCAAATCTTTTATTGGCTTCATCACACTGCGCTACGTCTGTACCAAGGAAGTCCATACACATCTCCCCACTGGCCGCCCAGCACCACATACTTGTTTCCTGGGCTCTCAATGGCACCGGCTGGCTTCCGATGATGGCATTTGGCGTACAACATCCTGTTGCAAGGGCAATCAGCAGGATGGAAAGAAAGATATACATTGAGTATTTCATAAAACGAAAGATTGAATGAGTAAATAAATGTTGGTGATTTATATTGTACAATAATCTTTCACAAAAGTATTTTCAATATGGGGTTGTGTCAAGCGTACCAATACGGAATAAAAATATCAGGTATAACTACCATTACCGCGGGTTTATACTTTTTGCAGCCTGGATGTTATAAGCACAATTATGTGTAACAAGATTTGTGATTTTAAAAGTGCGGGTAAATTTTCTCCAAAAAACCAAATCGCCTTATCTTGTAAAAAAAAGTTTATGCGGCGGTCAAAAATCATTGTGCTGTGCACCATACTTATGGCATTGCTAAGTTGCAAATCTGGTCAGTTAAACCAATCTGCCACACCCGAAAAGGGAATGGTTAAAGTAGCTATACTGTATGCCGGCGGAGAGGGTAAAACGTTTGACATGGATTATTATGAAAATAAACACATGCCAATGATGGCCGGCCTGCTGGGTAAAAATTTAAAGTTTTATGAGATTGATAAAGGTATCGCGGGCAGAACACCCAACGATCCTGTGCCTTTTGTAGCTATCGGTTACTTCTATTGTTACGATATGGCCGAATACAATAAAACGATTGCCCAAAACCGGGAAGCCATTGTGAGCGACATCAAAAAATACACAAATATTCAGCCCACCATACAAATAAGTGAAGTAAGGCAGGTAAAATATAACACAACAAAATAATGGCTGTATAAAATTGAAAAATGAGTTTTCACCGGTATTACCGGCTACCAGCTTTTGAAAAAGCTTAGTGCCGTTGCACCCTGCCCAATTAACTTCCCCAGGTACAAGTGAGTGACACAACAGGCGATGCCACCTGCACTGCAGCCGGTTACATTATTGTTGTTCTTTGGAAGCAAGATGATTGTAATCGCTAAGCAAGACGTATAAAAAATTCATGGGGTCATCGTACTGGTTCTTTACATGCAAAATGTTTTCCAGCTTCTCCGTAGTTTGCCATGCCAGTATGTTGTTGCCGCTTTTACGCACATTAATCATCACTTCCTTGATCAGTTGCATATCGCTGTCTTTCAGGTTTACTACTTCGGGGTATGTAACAATGTAACTGGTATCAACCGTTGGCACATACAGGGTTTGTTCTATGCCGGTACGTGCTTTTGTTTTTACCAGGGTGGTGCCCGCTACAAGGTCGCCAATGCGCTGGTGTTTTTTCGTGGCCGCCACCACTACTACGGCAATCAATCCGCTGAACATGAGCAGGTCTATAAGCCTGAATATCCAGCGTATAAGATATTGGCTGAATGTGGGCTGGTTGCCATTGAGGCTAATGACTTTTATGGCCATCACTTTCTTGCCCACAGACTGGCCATTTAAAAATACTTCGCTCAGCAAAGAATATAAAGCCGCGGGTAGCATAAGCAACAGGAAAAACACTATACCACCTTCGCCAAATGAATCGGCCGAAATACCCAATACCATTAGCAGTATTACAACGTATGCAATTTTTATAATGTCGTCTACGATAGAAGCAATGATCCTGTCTCCCAGGCTTGCGAGCTCATATTCCAGCTCTATATTTTGGGTTGTGGTGATTGAAATAATAGCCATAAACCAAAGATGTATAAATAATTTTAATTTTCCGTATTGTATTGATTAACCAGTTATTTTTATACTTTATAACCCTGCTATGCGTGAAGCCCAGTTTTTGAAACAGAATGCGGAGAAGTGGAAGCAGTATGAACAGGAATTAAACATCGTTATTCCTACAGATACGCTTGCCGGCCGCTTTGTTGAACTTACAGACGATCTTGCTTATGCCCGCACATTTTATCCGAAAAGCAATACGGAGAAATACCTGAATGGTCTTGCCGCACTGTTTCACCAAAAGATATACCGCAACAAAAAGGAAAAGAAAAACCGCATATTCTGGTTCTGGCAGTACGAACTGCCCTTTTTATTTAAACGCTACCAAAAGCAGTTCCTGTATGCTGCTGCTCTTTTTGTATTGTTTGCGCTGATGGGGGCGTTGTCTGCAAAATATGACGATAATTTTGTGCGCCTCATTCTCGGGGATGATTATGTAAACATGACTGCCGAAAATATAGACAAAGGCGATCCTTTTGGCGTGTATAAGCAGAGCGGCAGCCTGCTTATGTTTTTAGGCATAGCAGTAAACAATATCCAGGTTTCGTTTTGGGGTTATGTTCTGGGCATTACCTTATCGCTGGGTACGGTGTGGTTGCTGCTGAGTAATGGGCTTATGATGGGTTCCTTTCAATACTACTTTATTTCAAAAGGCCTTGGTGCAAAATTTATTCTGGTGGTATTCATTCACGGCACGCTGGAACTGTGGAGTATCATTATTGCAGGCGCCGCGGGTATGATACTTGGCAACAGTATCCTGTTTCCCGGTACCTATACAAGAATGCAGTCCTTCCTGCGTGGCGGAAAAGACGGTCTTAAGATTGTGCTCGGGCTGATACCGATGTTTATTACTGCAGCGTTTTTTGAGGGCTTTGTCACGCGCTATACAGAAATGCCCCTGGTCGTAAGCATCAGCATACTGGCAGCGTCGCTGTTGTTTATTGTATGGTATTTTATTATTTATCCCACACGTTTGCATAAACGAATTGCAGGTGTTACTGCCGGCGAACAAACAGGTAATCAAAACTTCAATGCATGGATCAACAAAAAGTTCAGCTTAGAAAGCTGAGAGATTTCGGCGAAAATTTCAGTGATACTTTCCAGTTCATCAGGCAGGAGTTTAAACCACTGATGCTGTCATTTATTTTGGTATCGGGGGTTTTTATGCTGGTCACCGCAATCGTATCAGGTTTATACCAAAAGACAGCCTTTGGTTTTCTCGATCAGCTGGAGACCGGCGTGTTTACGCCACGCACTTTCTCTGACACATTCAACAGTGTGTACCTTTTAATGATCCTTTTTTCCATGCTCAGTATAATCGCCATGCAAACCGTGGCAGCTATATATATGAAGCATAGAGAGCGGTTTGGTGAGTCACCTTCTATGCAAGACGTGTGGAGCGGTTTTACCAGGTTTTTTCCAAAGGTCTTTTTTTATGCTATACCGGTGTATTTGCTGATCATCATCGGCTTTTTCTTTTGCATACTGCCGGGCATTTACCTCGCCATTGTATTTACGCCTTTTGTCTTCGTGGTGGTAGATGAAGAAAGATCTTTTGGTGATGCGTTCAGCCGTTGTTTTGACATCATCAAAGAAAACTTCTGGATATCGCTGGGTATCTATTTTGTAGCGTATCTTATTTATGCTGTTTTTGCCGGCGTTATCGGTGTGTTTGTAGGCCTGTTTGCGGGCGTGGGCTCTTACTTTACAACCAGGGAATTAAGTACCACTGCGGCCTGGGTGATGTCTGTACTCAACGTGGTGCAGTATATTTTTTATGTCATTTTCTTTGTGTCTGTAGGGTTGCATTATTACAACCTGGTAGAAGCCAAAGACGGCACCGGCCTGGCAAAAAGGCTGGAAGGTTTGGGCGGCAACTCAAATGTGAATGACAACATAGAAGAACAATATTAACAGTATGTACCCGGCTGCAGAACAGGCATTAAGCGCCTGTTGCGTCGCACACATGTACTGTATAGCATGTATCAGCAGCCCCGGTTCGGCCTGCGTTTGTTGTTAAGGCAGTCGCACTTAAACTAAAAACATTCATGAGAATTCTGTTGGTCATATTATTTACCTGTAGCACTGCTGCACTCTTTGCGCAGGAAAAAGTATTGTACGATTCTGCTGCGGTAGCAACCAGGACTTTCAAAACCGAAAGCTTCGATCAGTATAAAACAGATACCGATTTTCAATACGACCGGGAGCTTGTGCAAACGCCTTCCATCATAGATCGTTTCTGGGCATGGGTGTGGGAAAAATATGAAGAGATCATGAGTACCGAAGCAGGAAAAACCACCATGACAATTTTGTTGTGGGCACTGGGGCTGGGCGGCCTTGCATTCTTTATTTACAAGATCGTAAAGATGAACAGGTATGCGCTCTTTACCGCCAATGAGCGTGGCCATATGCCTTATAAAGTAGAGTCAGAAAATATTCATGCCATACAATTTGACGAAGCCATCAACGAAGCAGTACAGCAGGGCAATTACAGGCTCGCTATAAGATTATCTTACCTGCAAAACCTAAAACTGCTCGCAGACAGGTTGCTGATAGACTGGCGCCCCAATAAAACCAATACCGATTACTGGAAAGAGCTGGATGCTGTTGCCTTAAGACCAGCATTCCGCACCATTACAAATATATTTGAGTATGCATGGTACGGCAGTCATTCAGTAACAAGAGACGATTTTGAAACAATGCGTACAGAGATTCACCAATTCAAAAACCAGTTGCAGAACATTGAGAACAAGTAAAATCTTCATCATCGTTTTCGCGGTTTTGTTCATCCTGTACATTGTGGTGCAGTTAAACAAACCCAGGGAGTTTGACTGGACTCCCTCGCTTTCTTCCACCGATAAAAATCCTTTCGGCACGTTTGTGCTGCATGAACAACTGAAGCAGCTTTTTCCTTCAGCCGATATACAATCGCACCGGGTTCCCATTTACAATGTGCTGCATGATGTGTATGCAGACAACAGTGCATATATTTTACTCACCGCACGCTTCACGCCCGGCGCTGCCGATCTGTCTGCCATGCTGGATTATGTGAGCGCAGGAAACACCGTACTCATTTCTGCTGTTGATGCAGATAAAAAACTGCTCGATACACTGGGCCTTTCTTTCCAGCCCTTTGCCGGCTTTATGGAGAAAGATTCCACCACCATTAACTTTGTAAATCCTGCACTGCATACAGTAAGAGATTATGGTTTCAGGCGCCAGACCATCGATGGTTATTTCAACAAGATCAATAAAAAAGATTCCATCATCGTGCTTGGCACCAGGAGCGATACTTTGCCCAATTTTGTAAAAGTGTTGTATGGCGATGGCTTTTTCCTTGTACACGCAGCACCCATTTGTTTCAGCAACTATTTCATGCTCTACCGCAATAACCAGGAGTATACAGCCAAAGCATTATCGTACATTCCAAAAACTGTCAAAACACTGCATTGGGATGAATATTACAAGCTCGGCCGGGAAGGTGCCTCTACGCCGTTGCGCTTTTTCCTCAACAATGATTTTCTTAAATGGGCACTGTGGCTTTCTGTTACTGCGGCATTGCTGTATGTACTGTTCCAGGCAAAACGAAAGCAGCGCATCATACCCGTTATTGAGCCGGTGAGAAATACGACACTCGAGTTTGTACAAACAGTGTCGTCCGTATACTTTGGCCAAAAAGACAATAACAGCATAGCCCACAAAAAAATATTGTTCTGGCAGGAGTATATCAGGCAGCGTTACTATCTTATTGCAACGGTAATGGATGCAAATTTTGTGCAGCAGCTTGCCCGCAAAAGTGGTGTATCCAAAGAACTCATTGAAACAATATTGCAACACATACAACGTGCGGAAGCACAGCCAAAAATAACAGACGGGCTGCTCATGGAACTTACAGGCAGCATCGATGAATTTTATCAACTATCCAAAAAAATAGTGTAATGGAAATAACAACCAACGTAGCACAGTTAAATGAAGCGGTAGATAAAATAAAAGCAGAGATCGGTAAGGTAATTGTAGGCCAGGAAGAAATGATTGAGCTGCTGGTTACCGCATTGCTGGCAGATGGGCATGTGCTCATAGAAGGCGTACCTGGTGTTGCAAAAACATTAACGGCCAAGCTGCTGGCAAGGTGCATAGAAGTGCCTTTCAGCCGCATACAATTTACGCCCGATCTTATGCCCAGTGATGTGATTGGCACTTCTGTCTTTAACCCGCAAACCACGGCATTTACATTTAAGCAGGGGCCGGTATTCAGCAACATTGTTCTTATAGACGAGATCAACCGCTCACCCGCAAAAACACAGGCTGCATTGTTTGAGGTAATGGAAGAGCGACAGATAACCTACGATGGCGTTACCTACACAATGCCGCAACCGTTTATGGTGCTGGCCACACAAAACCCGGTAGAGCACGAAGGCACGTACAGGCTGCCGGAAGCACAGCTCGACCGTTTTCTTTTTAAAATTGAAGTGGGTTATCCATCGCCGGAAGATGAAGTAAAAATTCTTGAACATGCGCACAAAGGCATTACAACACATTTCAGCCAGGCCGTGCAGCCGGTGATGAGCAGTGCAGAAATTGTACAGTACCGCCATGTTGTAACCGGCATACACATTGAAGAAAAAGTTTTAAAGTATATCGCCGAGCTGGTGTATGAAACACGCAATAACAAATCGATCTTCCTTGGTGGCAGCCCACGTGCATCAGTAGCTGTGCTACGTGCCGCAAAAGCAATGGCAGCAATCAATGGGCGGGATTTTGTTACACCCGATGATGTAATCCGCGTATTGCACCCGGTGCTTTGTCACCGCATTATTCTTACGCCTGAAAGGGAAATGGAAGGCGGTACAGCGGCAGATGTTATTAAAGATATTACACGCAAAATAGAAGTGCCAAGATAGGTTTGTTTACCGGCTGTGGTTTTTTATGGCATCGCCTGTTGTGTCACTCACTTGTACAACATACCAGCAGGCAGCATCGATACCAAGGCAGCGGGCCTGTTTCTAAGCTGCCGGGAAATGAACAGAACGTACAAGAGTGCGACGCAACGGAAGCTTCATAGCACTACAACTGCCTGGCTCATCATTATTTAACGCGATCAGAAATTAATGAAGTCATTTTTTAAAAGATATATCGGTTCGCTTTACTTCACGCCAAGGCTGTACATGGCATTTATTGTATGTATTGCATTGTTTGTGCTGCGTTTCTTTTTTATATGGCTTGCAGATATTCCTTATGGTGCTGTAATAGCACTGGTATTACTGCTGGTGTATGATTATGCAATGTTGTATGGCCGGCAGAAGGGGATAGTTGCGGTGCGCACCATGGCCGACAGGCTGAGCAACGGGGACAATAACAACATTCGTATAGATGTGGAGAGTTACTACCCGTTTTATACCAATCTTGAAATTGTAGATGAAATACCGCACCAGTTTCAGAAAAGAGATGTATCGTTTACACTTGTATTACCGCCGGGGGAAAAGAAAGTACTGCAATACCTGTTGCGGCCTGTAAAACGCGGCAGTTATGAGTTTGGTGTCATCAATATGTACGCAACAACACGGCTGGGCATCTTTAGCAGGAAGTATGTGGCGGGTGTGCCGCAGGAAGTACCTGTGTACCCGTCTTACCTGCAACTGCGCAAATACCAGCTAATGGCCATCAGCAACAGGCTGAGTGAAATTGGCGTAAAGAAAGTGCGGCGCATGGGCCACAGTATGGAGTTTGAGCAGATCAAAGAGTATGTTGTGGGAGATGACTACCGTACGCTGAACTGGAAAGCCACCGCACGTAAAGGTGCGTTGATGGTAAACACTTTTGCTGATGAAAAAAGCCAGCAACTCTATTGCGTGATAGATAAGAGCCGCGTAATGAAAATGCCTTTTGAAGAACTGAGCCTGTTGGATTACGCCATCAACACATCGCTGGTGTTGAGCAATGTTGCGTTGATGAAACAGGATAAAGCAGGGCTGCTTACTTTTTCTGAAAAAATTAGTTCATTTCTGCCAGCGGAGAAAAAGGCTTTGCAAATGCAAAGCATTTTGGAAACGTTGTACAACCAAAAAACACGCTACCTCGAAAGCGATTATGAAAGGCTGTACATTTTCATCCGCAGAAAAATAACACAGCGTAGCCTGGTGGTTTTGTTTACAAATTTTGAATCTTTATCCGGCATGCGCAGGCAGTTGCCTTATTTGAAAAAAATTGCAGGGAACCATTTGCTGATCACTGTCTTTTTTGAAAACACCGAGCTTACAAAGTTTATAGATAAACCCTCGGCCAACCTGGAAGAAGTGTTTAGTAAAACAATTGCTGAAAATTTCTCGTACGAGAAAAAACAGATTGTAAAAGAACTGAATCAAAACGGTATTCTCACCATACTTACCGCGCCAAAAAATCTTACCATAAATGCATTGAACAAATACCTCGAGATAAAAGCGCGGGGTTTGTTATAACGATAAAAACCGGCGGTATGCCGGTTTTTATCGTTATTGCTTCAGGAATTTGAGTGGTTCATCGGTGTCTTCCAGCGTCATGTACAGGGCTTTTGTACCGTTTAACTCCGTGCCGGTTTCGTATGTGTATGAATCATCTTCCAGCTCGTCCATATTCATATCGCGGTCTTCTTTTGTTGTACCGTTTTCTGTTCTTTTATAATGAGAACTATTAGGGTGCGTTATGATAGCTTTGGTTGTTTCATTGATCTCTACCGTACCTTTTGTTACGGATTGATGGTAAGTTACAACGGTGCCAATTACCGTTTTGCCGGTAAAGTATTGCTCGTAAGTGCCGTCAGCATTGAATTTAAAAGCAAATGCAAGTTCAATGCCGTTGCCTAAATATTCTTCAGGGTCCTGGCTCCAGTAGTCGATAAGGGAAAAGTTTCCATTCATCCATGTACCCTGCAGACTTGCCGGTACATCTGTACGTGGCGTATTTGGTATAGCCGGGTTGGCATTGTCTTTTTTGCAGGATACAAAAGATAATGCAACGATCAGTGCCGTTAATAATAAGCTGTTCTTCATGTCGGTTAATTTTTTATACTGCAAAGAAAATATGCAGTGAGCTTACCTTTAACCGGTAAATGGATGAACTGATTATTTGACAGATAAGCTATCAAAAACAGCGGATGTATTATTGTTTTGTGCCGCCAAGCCAGAGCAGGCTGTTGATGATAAAACGATTTTGTATTTCGTTATCAAACTGGAATGATAGTTCTTTATTGGTCTTGTTTTCGTAATCAATATCGTTATGACCCATGTTGGTGTAGATCATTTTATATTTTTTGTTTGTCCATGCAACAGGGTAGTAGCCGCTGTGCCATATTTCATGCAGCTTGGGGCCTGTGCCCAGTGGAAAACTGGACGAATCTACAGCCAGCAAAATATCGATGTCCGGGTTTTTAGTAAGGTCTTTTTCCCAGCTATACCATTCATTAGGTGCAGATTTAAATATGTGCGGCAATCCTTTAACAGCAGGGTGCAAGCTGTCTTCTATGCGTAAAAAAGCAGCAGTGGGACGCCAGGTGTTACTTTTATATTGGCCGGCGCCTATAAAGTCGTTGTGATACCAATCCCAATCCTGGTTGTAGGCAGAAGGTGTAAGTGCAAAACCGGCAAAATGAAAACCCAGCCAGGCCCCGCCGTTTTTCATGTAGTTTTCAAATGCCCGGCGCTGTGCCGGTGTTTCCGGTCTTGTGTCGAAAAACAGCACAACATTGTATTGTTGCAGAAAAGCTGTGTTCATGTTGTTCCAGTCGTTGGTAGAATCGTACAGGAAGTGATACTTTGCCGCGATCGCCGGAAAAAACCTGTTTGCCTCATGCACAAAGCTGATGTGTGCCCGGTCTTCTTTTGCAGTATAAAATGCAATGACTTTAAATAAGGGCTTATCCTGTGCAAGAAGGGGAGCAGCACAAACGAAAATGGTTAACAAGACCAATAATTTTTTACAGCACATCCTGTTTGGTTTATAGGATGAAGATATGGTCTGATCGGGATTTAAAAGAAAGTTTTGGTAAACGACCTTCAACCACTACCTGCATTTCAATCAAAAACTGTAAGACATAAAATGACTTTGCCCCGGTTGTTTAAATTTTATATTTACTAGTCAATATTACCATTCCCTGTTGACAATTCACTATTCCCCATTCACCTCTTCCCCCTGCTCCGGCATTTGTTGCCGTACAAGAGTGCGACGCAACGGAAGCTTCATACATATTCTTTAGCCCGGCTCACTTATATTTACACACATAAACAACGAGTGATGACCATAGCCGGAAGATTGCTGATGATAGTGTTTTCTTTTACCTGCATACAGGCTTTTTCGCAGACAAAAATTGTGGCACTACAGTGCGAATATCTTACGAACCCGCTGGGTATTGATGGTGCACAGCCACGCTTTACCTGGAAAATGGCAGACACGGCGGCGGGTGCAACCCAAACGGCCTATGAAATAATTGTTGGTAAAGATTCTGCCGCACTCCTGCAGGGTAAAAACAATGAGTGGCAGACTGGTAAGATAAACAGTGCAGTGCAACTGGTGACTTATAACGGCAACGCATTGGAGCCGTTTACCAAATACTTTTGGCTTGTAAGGTTATGGAACCACAAAGGCACCATGGCCCAGGCAACAGGAAGTTTTGAAACCGGCATGATGCAGATGCGCAACTGGAAAGGTGCATGGATAAAAGATACGCGTGATATACACCTGAAGCCTGCACCATATTTCAGGAAGACATTTACTGCAGGCAGGAAAATTAAAAATGCCCGTGCCTATATTGCTGTGGCCGGTTTGTATGAATTATACATTAACGGCTCAAGAATAGGCGACCACCGGCTCGACCCTATGTACACACGGTTTGACAGGCGCACACTGTATGTAACTTACGACGTGACCGCTGCATTGCGCCAGGGTAAAAATGCGGTTGGCGTTTTACTGGGTAACGGCTGGTACAACCACCAGTCAACAGCGGTTTGGTATTTTCATGAAGCACCGTGGCGCGCAAGGCCATCATTTTGTATGGATCTGCGGATAACATACGATGACGGCAGTATTGAAACAATCGCAACAGACAGGCAATGGAAAACCACACTGAGCCCGGTTATCTTCAACAGTATTTACACTGCAGAACACTACGACGCACAAAATGAAATACCTGGCTGGAATGAACCAGCCTATATTGATACTGCATGGAAGGAAGTGATATTACCATCTGCACCATCCGGTAATATAGTGGCGCAGGCATTACAACCCATACGAAACGTTGACACTATTCCTGCTTACAGCATCAACAAACTGAATGATACCAGTTATGTGTTCGATCTTGGCAGAAATATAGCGGGCGTTACACAACTGAAAGTACGTGGTGCTGCAGGCACGGTGATGCGCCTGAAGCACGGAGAGCGCTTGTATGCCAACGGTCGTGTAGATATTTCCAACATAGATGCGCATTACCGGCCAACAGATGATAAAGACCCTTTCCAGACAGATATCTATATTTTAAAAGGCGGCGGTGAAGAAGTATTTATGCCACGGTTCAATTATAAGGGCTTTCAGTACATAGAAGTAACCAGCAGCAAGCCTGTGTCGTTGGTAAAAGAAAGCATCACCGGTTATTTCATGCACAGCGATGTTGTGCCTGTTGGCAGCATTCGCTCCTCTGCTGATATCATCAATAAAATTTGGCGTGCTACCAACAACGCTTATTTGTCCAACCTTTTTGGCTATCCAACTGATTGTCCGCACCGGGAAAAGAATGGCTGGACGGGTGATGCACAGATAGCCATTGAAACAGGGCTGTACAATTTTGATGGTATAACCGTGTACGAAAAGTGGATGGCCGATCACCGGGACGAACAGCAGCCCAATGGCGTGCTGCCTGCCATTGTTCCCACAGACGGCTGGGGCTACGAGTGGGCCAACGGGCCGGACTGGACAAGCACCATCGCCATTATTCCCTGGAATATTTATCTCTTCTACGGAGACAGCAAAGTACTGGCGGATTGTTATGACAACATCAAACGTTACGTGGATTATATCAATCTACATTATCCGTCCGGCCTCACCAACTGGGGCCTGGGCGACTGGATCCCGGTGAAATCGCAATCGCCTGTGGAGCTTACATCAACCGCGTATTATTATGCAGACGCCATGATACTGGCCAGGGCAGCAAAACTGTTTGGCAAAGAAGCAGACCATGCTTTTTATATGGCGCTGGCAGAAAAAATAAGGACTGCATTCAATAACAAATACCTCAACACGACAAACGGTATCTATGGCAGTGGATTGCAAACAGAATTAAGCGTACCACTTTTCTGGGGGCTTGTGCCGGATGATATAAAAGCAAAAACTGCCGCTGGTCTTGCAGCGCGTATAGCGGCAGACAGCATGAAGCTTGATGTGGGCCTGCTGGGCACCAAGGCCATACTCAATGCCCTGAGTGAAAACGGTTATGCAGATGTGGCTTACAGGCTGGCGTCGGCAGATATATTTCCATCGTGGGGGTGGTGGATAAAAAACGGCGCAACAACCCTGTACGAGAACTGGCCGATAGATGCCAAATCAGATATTTCGATGAACCATATTATGTTTGGTGAAATAGGAGCGTGGTTGTACAAGGCGCCCGGCGGTATAAAACCGGATGCCAATGCGCCGGGTTTTAAACATATATTGCTGCAACCATTTTTTGTACAGGGCCTGGATCATTTTGAAGCGGTACACAATGGCCCTTATGGCACCATACAATCTGCATGGAAAAGAGAAGGGAAAAAAATTGTTTATAAGGTTGTTGTGCCACCAAACAGCACGGCCACCGTTACGCTGCCGGCAGGTAACAGGCAACATGTTTACCTGAACGGTAAAAAAGAAACTGCGCAGCAGGGTGTTTACAACACCCGGATTGCCGCAGGTACTTACACATTTGAAATAAGATAGTCTATGTATATAAACATCGTCAAGTATATTACGGTTGCATGCCTGGTGCTTTTTGCCGCCTGTAAAAAGCAAACTGCAGAACCTTTCTATCCAACCAATCCTGCGTTTGCCGCGGTAGAAAAAGTACTCAACGATTCTGTAGCGCTGTTTGGCGGCAACTGTTATGTAGTGATACACAAAGACGGGGAGGTGGTGTATGAAAAAGCCATGGGTAATTTAAATGCAGACAGCCGCACATTCATTGCCTCGTGCAGCAAATGGCTTTCCGGTGCTGTACTTATGAGTCTTGTAGACGAAGGCAGGCTCAGCCTGTCAGATACATTGGGCAGGTATATGCCCATATTTACCAGGTATGGAAAAGGCGGTATAACGGTAGCGCAATTGTTTTCGCATACCTCCGGGTTCGTGGGCGATTCGGAACAGGGTTTCGAGTACGACAATACCATTACGCTGCAGGAGGCGGTAGATTATATAGCGCAGTATGTACCGTTGGTTAACCCGCCGGGAACCGCGTTCTATTATGGCAGTGTAAGCATGCATGTAGCCGGTCGTGTTTGCGAGGTTGTGTCGGGTAAAAGCTGGGCAACACTGGCCAGGGAAAAAATCTTCGATCCCTGTGGAATGGTCAATACTGATTACGGGCTAACACCCAATCCAATCATTGCCGGCGGCGCAAGAAGTACGCCCGGCGATTACATGCAGTTCCTCGATATGATCGTTAACAAGGGTGTTGCCACCAATGGTACACGTGTGCTCAGCGAAGCTGCTGTAGCGGCCATGCAGGAGAATTATGTGGCTGGTACAACGGTGTATTACACACCCGCACCGCCATACCTGCACTTCACCAATTTCTATGGCATTGGTAACTGGCGTGATGATCTTTCAGCAACCGGTGCACTTATTGAAAACAGCAGCCCCGGTGCATTCGGTACACATCCGTGGATCAATCATGAAAAAGGCTATACCGGTATCGTGTTTACGTTTATCCCCGTTGATGGTTACCTCACTACGCTGCCCACCTGCATTAAAATAAGGGAGCTCACACGCGGCATTATACAATAAGAAAGCATGGTGTAGCCTGCATTGGTACCATGTGGCATCACCTGTTGTGTCACTCACTTGTGCGTTCCGTATTTTATGGCGACTGTGGCGATCTGCTTTATCCGGCCTCCCGGCGCATCAGTTGGTATTACCATTTATCGGTACGTGTTTAATAATGAAGAGAAAAAAATAAACAGTGGATTATAGCAACCCTATAATATCAAAACGGCGGATCAACAGTGATGCAATTCAATGAGATATGATTTATTAAAATGCTGGAGTATTGCTTTTATATTTGTGTTAGCGGCAAGCTTAAATGACCACAGTGGACAAGCAACTAAAACTTTTAATTTCCTTATACGAAGAAGAAAAAGCCCGACTTCAAAAGCTTATTGACAAGTCTTTAGTTGAGACTGAATATTTAATGGCTCATTATCATTCACAAGCCTTATATCAAATAAACGGCAGACTTCAAACTTTAAAGAATATTGACGACAAGCTCTTTGACGAGAAAGATATTAGGCAAAGAAGAATTGACAGCTTACAAAAACGGATCGAGACTGAAAGTTCAGACTACATGAAGGAATATTATGTGAAAGACCTTCAACGGGCTAAAGAAAAATTAGAAAAACTAAATCAAATTTCCAGACCTGCGACACATCCCGACAACGAAACTTTACTTGACGAAACTCTAAAAAAACTGGTAGACAAGAAAGTTAAAAACCTAAAGCTAATTCTAAAAAAAGCTGACAACTTGTTTATAAGTTTTAGCTATTCAAACAGAGTATTAAAAGTGACTTTACCGTACGTCAAACAGCATACAAAAAAATGGACACTACATGCCGACAATATAAACTCTTTTAAAAATTTAGGTTTCAACTTGACAGAAACTAAAACGAAACTTATTTTGACACTTACTGGCGACAAAGAATACATCTTGAACCAAGTGAAATTAATTTTATCAAAAATAGTTTTTGAAATATTTTACTTTAAAGAGTTTGACAATGAAAGCTACATTGAGTTCACGGAAAAAGCGAGCCGATAACATTGGTATTGCCAATAGTGGGGCTTGACATTGGAACAATCATCAGCGGTACTGTCTCGTCCTGAAATAGGTTGACTAAAAATCAACCAAATCATGGATTTAAAAGAACACATCATTGCGGAGTATTTAACGCAAGGCTGCGGCTTCAGGAAGCTGGCGGCAAAGTATGGCATCAGCAGAACCACCATCTGCAAATGGATAATGATCCACCAGGGAATTCATAACTTGCCCCCCACAACAAAGCAGTCAATTTAACAAAACCACTTAGCCGATGCCGACATATTTGCTGCAGTACAAGTGAGTGACACAACAGGTGGTGATAGTAGTAATGCAGCCTGGTACAAAAGAGATTTACAGCAAAAAAATGCACCGCATTTTTATGCAATAATTATATAAACGTTGCGAAGATGCAAACAGGGATACTCCGGCGCATGATTGACCATAACCTTCCTTTTAAAGACATAAAGGTTTACTGGCCGATTGCAAATAAGGCAATGGGTTGGGGCAGTATAAACAACTTTCAACTTTAGTTCTTAAATTCAACTTTATATTTTCAATCAGCAGCGGTTATCGGCTGACAGGAATGCTAATACCACGCCTTAATCAATGCGTAGCCGCCGTCCAGCAATTATATTTAGACCATGCGTAAATTAACAATCCTGTTTCTTCTAACCCTTGCAGGCGGACTTGTGCAATCACAAAATATCTATTCTGCTTTACAATTAAATGCAGAACGAGAATACAAAACCAAACGACCCAAAAAAATTATCGAGACAAACACTTTCTTCAATTCAAGTGGCAAACAAATTGATAAAAACATCAAAACATTTGATGAAGCGGGTATGCTTTTAACAGAAGAACGGTATGACGACAATGGTACTTTGACATCAAGGTTAACTTATACAAACGACACAGTTCACAGGATTAAATTGACAAGAGTTTTTGAGAGGTGGACACAGTTTGGCTATTCTAAAGAAACTGCATTTTATTCCTACGACGCAAACTTCATTTTAACTGGTACGACTGACAAGGACGAAAATGGAAACGTTATTAATCAGACAAATCTTATTTGTAATGAAAAGGGACATCCAATTGAATTGTCATTATTTGACGGTAATGGAAATTCTTTTGGCAAAGAAACCGCCACATACTTATATGACAAAAACAAAGTTGTGACCTCTATTTTATCAAATGACGGCAGAGTTTTATCCAGCGACACGGTAAAAATCAGCTTTACAGAAGCCAGCAAATTTCCCCGCGACAATGAAGTTTATAACGTAAATGGCGACTTAATAAAATGGACAAGACTAAATATGAATGGAACTGAAACTATTTTTGAAGAAGAATACACTTATGATAGTTTTGGCAACTGTACAGAAAACAAAATCTTTAAAGTAACAGCGAAAGGAAACGGAAAACGCAAGCGAGAGAACGACAGAATATTTAGAAAAGAATATTTTTACTGACTAAGAATAACTGCTGGCAACAAAATGTTTGCCGCAAGGCTGGAAGACCTTATAATAACCATAGGTTGACTACTATCAGCTAATATCGGGCTTGACCTTATCTATTTAGCTTTTAGTTGTTAACTTCAACATTAGTAATTTTAATCGGCTTCAGTAGCCGGGCGGACACAGCAACTATTCCATCCCTGCGGCAAACCTCGAACCTTATGCGGCATTTTAAAACGACTATGAAACTAACAACTTACATAACGACAATCATCTTTGCTTTGACAATAGTTTCATGCGACCGAATAAAAAATAAGGGACAAGATCTAGCCGACAAGACTGGGGAAAAAGTTAAGGACAAATCAAAAGACCTTGTTGATAAAGTTGTGCCCCATTTTGATGCTTACAAACCGGATACAAAGTTTAATAAAGAACGTTTCATAGATTTTTTAAAAGTTGACCTTACGCCTGACATCAAAAATATTTATTGCTTTGACGATGCAATTGGCATTGACGCAGACTATATGTTTTCATTCAACTGCGACACGACAACGGCAAGAAAAATAATTGAAAAGCATCAATTAAAACTTGACAAAGAAACGGCTGACTATGCGTTTGGACTTCAACACGACTTTGACTGGTGGGACAAGAAAAAAATTGTGAACCTGGACTTGTATAGCTGGCAAGGCGACCATCAATATTTCAAATACTTTTGGTACGACAAAACTGAACAAAAGGCTTACTATTTCGACTTTGACATGTAAGCAGAAAGAAAAACGAACGTTACCACGGGTTTTGCGTCAGGCGGGCTGACGAACAATCTTGGAGCTTTGCGCTTCTAATGAATTGTAGTAATAACATCGGCTTTTGTGCTTCGAAACCCGCTCGAACGCAGAGCCCGAAATCGTTAGCGGTCAGTTAGAGAAAGACACCGAAATGAAGAGCAAAAAAGACATTTAAAACATGGCAACATTAAGAGAAGACATTAAATCACGATCAGACTGGATAGTGGAAGCATTTGCTGCTGACGGTTTCAAACTTGATTTCACAATTGACAGCATAGTTGAAGTGGACAGGTTTTTTACCGTAAATATGAAAAACGGACGACCTAAAAAAGGTGGGCGACTTTACGGAAAAGGATTTGGACCAAAACTTTTTTCTATTGGTTCGTATGTTGGTGAAACAATCATTAAAAACGTGAAAGGTGCTGACTGGGTAACCGACGACAACGACCCACAAGCCGAACTAAATTTATTTTTACAACTTCCAAATGAAGGACAAATTTGGCCGATTCAAAAAATAATGAAAAGATTTCAAAACGGAAATGAAGACGCAATCTATCCGTATGTGCATATGGTGACAAAGGAATTTACAAATTTACCATTTAAAGAAGAATTTTGGGCTGTAACTGCAGAGACAGACGAATCTGAGCAAACAAAACCCTGGTGGAAATTTTGGTAGAGCAATACGACAAAAAAGAAAACCGAACCGCTAACATCGTATTGGCAATAGGGGCTTGACAGTTTTAGATTCAACATTTGTAAATCTATTGTCTCGTCCTGAACCAGGTTGACTAAAAATCAACCAAATCATGGATTTAAAAGAACACATCATTGCGGAGTATTTAACGCAAGGCTGCGGCTTCAAGAAGCTGGCAGCAAAGTATGGCATCAGCAGAACCACCATCTGCAAATGGATAATGATTCACCAGGGAATTCATAACTCACCCCCCACAACAAAGCAGTCAATTTAACAAAAACCACTTAGCCGATGCCGACATATTTGCTGCAGTACAAGTGAGTGACACAACAGGTGGTGATAGTAGTAATGCAGCCTGATAAAAAAGAGATTTATAGCAAAAAAATGCACCGCATTTTCATGTAATAATTATACAAACGTTGCGAGGATGCAAACAGTGATACTCCGGTGCATGATTGACAATAACCTTCCTTTTAAAGACATAAAGGTTTACTGGCCGATTGCAAATAAGGCAATGGGTTGGGGCAGTACAAACAACTTTCAACTTTAGTGCTTACTTTCAATTGTATATTTCACCCGCCAGGGAAAATCGTAATCACTGCAGCAGGCTTTGATTGTGCCGGGTTGAGCAGGAGAGCGGCGTTTAAACAAGCTGGTGAAATATCTTTGTAATTGTAACAAATGAATAAGGAAGCATTATTGCAGACAAATATTGATCCATTACTTAACTACTTCAACAGGATTATTCCAATAAACAGTGAAGAGGCAAGACTGGTTACAGGCTTATTTAAACCACGTCTTTTCAGAAAGCGACAATTTATACTGCAGGAGGGAGATGTCTGTACACATTTTTATTTTGTTGTACGGGGATGTTTGCGCATGTATAAAATTGATGAAAAAGGCAGCACACACATTCTTCAATTCGCAGTCGAAAACTATTGGATCAACGACCTGGGAAGCTTTCACGGAGTTAAGCCATCATCCTTAAACATCGATGCTTTGGAAGATACGGTTGTGCTGCAAATAACCCGGGATGATTTGATTGCGCTTTACATACAAGCTCCAAAGTTTGACCGCATCTTCCGGGTGCTTTTGGAAAACAGCTTTATCCGTTTGCAGCAACGACTGCTGCAAAATATTAGTTCCACAGGCGAAGAACGTTATCAATCATTTTTAGACCTTTACCCGCACCTGGTAAACCGTCTTTCACAAGTACAGATAGCAGCCTTCTTGGGCATTACCCCTGAATTTTTAAGTCGCTTACGCAACAGGCGAAGCCGGGCAACGAAAACGTAACATCTTAATCTACATCAAGACTATTTCTTAATCAAGGTCATTGGTTACAGCCGCCACAATGATGGATTTTTGTGCGGTAAATCATTCGTTAATTTAGAAACAAAAGGTTATGACACAGACATTAAAGGTTGCAGTGATTGGTCTTGGCAATATAGGCACTACTGTAGCTACGAATCTTGTAAGAGGTAATCGTTCCGTGATCGTTGCGGATAGAAATCCTGAAAAAGCAGGCGCACTGGCTCAGAAGCTGGGCAAGCTGGCTCAACCAAAAGAAATTGCTGCTGCTATTGAAGATGCAGATATCATAGTATTTGCTGTTTGGTTTGATGCTATTAAAGAGCTGTTCAATACTTATGCATTAACGTTACGGGGTAAGATCATTGTAGATCCTTCAAACCCGATAGCTCCGGATGATAAAGGCGGCTTTAAAAAAATCATTGCAGAGAATCAATCTGCCGGTGAAATCCTGTCATCCCTGCTTCCTGAAGGTGCAAAACTTGCAAAGGCGTTAGGCACACTGGGTGTTGCTTCACTTGGCAGTGCTGCTTTTCAGCAACCTGCAAATGTGTTATTCTATGCAACTGATGATGAAAGCATAAATGAAGCAATTGAACAACTGATAAAAGATGCCGGGTTTGAAGCAGTTCGTGCAGGCAGTTTAGATAAATCTGTTCGCATAGAAGTGTTTGGAGACTTACATGAATTTGGCGCATTGGGAAAGGTTGTTACCAAAAATGAAGCCACTACAAAATTGTAATGCCAGGCGGTTGTTGGGGCAAGCGGATGATACCCTGTTCGGGGCAAAAAGGTTGAGTAGTGAAATATGAACACTGTCTACACCGGTCAGCCAATTATTCGTAATACCGGCAACCGCCAAAGTCTCACTTTTACGCTTGTCGTATTGAGCCCTAAACTTGTCGTATTTACACCACGGTTATTTGTGCAGGTTGCGCATCTTTGCTTTGTAAAAATTGCCTACCACCATCAACCTGCATTATGAAAAATATATGTACCATAGCCCGCTTTTTCAAACTGTTCTGTTGCACTATCATTGTTGTGCTAACTGCTGCCCAGGCAAACGGCCAGCAGCTAAAGCCGGTTAGCAGTGGCTATGCGCCTGCCAACGGCATCAGTGTATACTACGAAATTTATGGCCAGGGTAAGCCTTTGGTACTATTGCATGGTGCCTTTTATACCATCGGTCTTAACTGGGCAGCACTCATTCCCGAACTGGCTAAAGACCACCAGGTAATTGCCATTGAAATGCAGGGCCACGGCCATACAGCGTATGCTGAAAGAAAATTATCCATTACCACACTGGCCGCCGATGTAGAGAAGGTGATGGATCACCTGAAAATCGATAGTGCCGATGTGGCGGGCTTTAGTATGGGCGGCTCAATAGCCTACCAGTTTGCCGTACAAAGCCCCAAACGCCTGAGAAAGCTGGTCATCATTTCTTCTACGTATAAAACAGCGGGCTGGTTACCCGTTGTAAATGGCGGGTTCAAAGATTTTAAACCGGAACTGTTCGATAATACGCCACTTCAGACAGCATATGATGAGGTAGCGCCGGACAAAGCAAACTGGCACAGGTTTCTAACGCAGATGTTTCAGTTTGCAGAAGAACCATTTGATGTGGGTGCCGAAAATATTGCAAAGATTACCGCGCCGGTATTGATTATTGCGGGTGATAACGATGGGCTTGATAAAGTTGAACTTGCCAAAACCTACCAGCTACTTGGTGGCGGGGTTTCGGCAGATCTGCAGCCCATGCCAACATCGCAACTGGCTATTGTACCTGCACAGGGCCATGTAAGTGTAATGATGCAAACGGCTACACTAGCCGGCTACATGCAGCAGTTTTTGCAGTAATCACATAAAGCCTGGCATAATACAGTTTTTTTTTGCTTACGGCATCAATGCACAGGCATTAGCAGAAGTTTATTACCGGCAGTAGTTTTTAGTTGCACTGAATGCTTTATATATTATTGTTTCAGCGGTAGCATTTACTGGCGTGAAAACTGAATTGATTTATAGTATCAAATGTAGTTTTTCATGGCATCGCCTGTTGTGTCACTCACTTGTGCGTTCCGTTTTTCATGGCGGCTGCAGCGTTCCTTTTTTGCGGCATGCCTTTATTTGCCAGGCGTTTACATTTATACACAATAACCAACAATAATTGTAACGATATGTATGTACAGGCACAAATAACCGGGTATCTCAGCACCCAGCCCGCTGCCAAACGCAGTGATATGCAAACACTGCATGAAATGATGCTGCAATTAATGCCCGGTTGTAAACTGTGGTTCCTGGATGGTAAGAACAGTGAGGGTAAAGTAGTCTCCAACCCCAGTATTGGTTACGGGGAGCGCACCACCCAATATGCAGATGGTAAAACAAAAGATTTTTACCAGGTAGGCCTTAGTGCAAATACTGCGGGTATTTCGGTGTATATTCTGGGCATAGCAGATAAAACGTACCTCAGCAATACTTATGCAAAACAGATCGGTAAAGCAACGGTAACAGGTTACTGCATTAAATTTAAAGCGCTGAAAGATATCAGTATTGAGGTACTTAAAGCCGCCGTCTCTGGTGGCGTGGGGCAGGTGTAAGTACTTATTCCATTTGCTGCTTATTCAAAAGAACACTGCATGGCTACAGGCCTTTCCCTGCCACGCCGGCCGCACCGCGAACCACAGATGCCACCTGCACTGCAGATGAACGGAATGCGACGCAACGATGATGCCATAGAAAACCATTGCCGGTAACCCTCATCCCATACTATTTTCCTGCCACGTACCATGCTATTGCCAAAAAGCGCAAATAGGGCATTCAGCGCAACTGCATACACCACCGGTAAGTCAAAAACGCTTTAGTATGTTTAACAGCGAAACGCCTGTAACAGCACTTGCACGTTTTCCTGCATTGCCCGTTTGCTGATATCTTTATATTTGCCATGATGGCCTTGCATTGGTGCAGGGCCAGTAAATATTTACAAACGATTTTATCAGCTACTCCAGATGAAAAAAATTACCGGCATTTGTTTATTGTTTGCACTGGGTGCCTGTGGCCCCAAAGAACAGGATGATGCGGCCAACTGGCCCACTTACGGGCACGACGCATCCAACAACAAATTTTCAGCGCTTACTTACATAGATACAGCAAATGTTACGCAGTTGCAGGAGGCCTGGCGTTTTGAAGATACAACAGAAGGAGGCGTATACTTTAACCCTGTAATGGTAGACAATAAGATGATCGGCCTTATGCCTTCCAATAAACTGGTGGCGCTGGATGCTGGAACAGGCAGGTTGCTGTGGCAGTTTATGCCGGATTCTTCAGCTATCTCCAACTGGTCGCGGGGTATTACTTATCACCCTGGTAATCCCGGCCGCATCTTTCTTATTTCGGGCAGCACGTTGTATGCACTCAATGCAGATGATGGTAAAGTGTTCAGCGGGTTTGGCACCAATGGCCGTGTAGACTTTTATGAAGGCCTCGAAGTGCCGGACTCTATGCGTGCCGCGGTGGCTGTATCGAGCAATGCGCCGGGTGTAGTGTATAACGACCTGTTTATCGTGGGCTGTAAAGTACCCGATGAACTGCCATCCATACCCGGAGATATACGTGCATTCAACATACATACCGGCAAACTGGAGTGGACCTTTCATGTAATACCCAAACCGGGTGAGTATGGTGCCGATACATGGGGCGCCAATGCCCGCAAACGCAATGGCGGTGCCAACTGCTGGGGCGGTATGGCGCTCGATGCAAAACGTGGTATCGTGTTTATACCAACCGCTTCGCCCTCGTTTGATTTTTATGGTGCAGACAGGCCCGGTCAGAATCTTTTTGCCAACTGCCTGCTGGCACTCGATGCCAAAACAGGCAAACGCATCTGGCACTTTCAAACCACGCACCACGACCTGTGGGATCGTGACAATGGCTCGCCGCCAAACCTCGTAACAATCAGTCGCGACAATAAAGCAATAGACGCCGTGGCGCTCGTTACCAAAATGGGCTACCTCTTTCTTTTCAACCGCGAAACAGGAGAGCCACTCTATGGCATAGACGAAGTACCGGTAGATACCGTAAGTACCATGCCGGGCGAAAAGCCCTGGCCCACGCAGCCGCGGCCTGTTAATCCACCGTTTGCAAGACAGGGCTACCAGGATAGTTTTTATGGCCGCTCTGCTGCATGGATAAAAGAGCAGGTAGCCAAAAACGGGTATAAGACCGGCATTTACGAGCCACCATCAATGGCCGGCTCCATTATGCTGCCAACGGCGCATGGTGGTGCCAACTGGGGCGGCGCTACGGTAAACCCAAACACCAATATGCTTTTTGTGAATGCCACCGATATACCCATGATCTTAAAGATCACAGACCTCAAAAAGATACGTGCAGCCAACCAGCTCAATCCGGAGATATTGTTCAGGACCTACTGCAGCAACTGCCATGGCGCAGACAGGAAGGGTGGGGTAGGGCCCGATCTTACAGGCAAGGTGAAAACGTACCCCAATGAGAAGATTGCAGGCATAGTACAAAAAGGTGCAGCACCCATGCCTTCTTTTTCTTTTCTTTCACAGGCGCAGATTGCATCTATTATCTCTTACATAAAAGATACGGCCATACAGCAAACCTCTTTTGAAACCGGCGATATACCTGCCAACAATGAGCCTTATGGTTTCAACGGTTACAGTTTCTACCTCGATCCCGATGGCCACCCGGCTATTGCACCGCCGTTTGGTACCATGACGGCTATTGACCTTAACACGGGCAATATTGCATGGCAGGTTCCCCTGGGCGAAGACACGGCATTTAAAAACATGGGTATTCCCAATTCGGGTATGTTTAATCGCGGCGGCGCTATTACAACGGCTGGCGGGCTTATTTTCATCGGTGCCACGGGAGATAATATGCTGCGTGCATTTGATCAGTCAACCGGTAAAGTGCTGTGGCAGTACCAGCTACCGGGTATGGCCAGTTCCATACCATCTACGTATGCGGTGGGTAAAAAGCAGTACCTGGTAGTATCTGTAAACGGCGAGCCGCAAAACAACTTCAAAGGCGGTTATATCGCTTTCGCGTTGCCTGATTAGGTATGCCAGCCTGCTGCGTGTGCCTGTAAAGAAAGATTATCTTAGCCGGCAGTGGTATGTTATGGCATCACCTGTTGTGTCACTCACTTGTACGTTCCGTTTTTATGGCGACTGTGGCGTAGCCGTTTATCCGGCTCCCTACAGATCACCTACTTGTGCTTGTGATTGGCTGCTTGTTTAAAAAAGATAATCAAAACTTCAACAGTGGATTATAGCAACGTTATAATATCAAAACGGCGGATCAACAGTGATGGCATTCAATGATATATGATTTTTTAAAATGCTGAAGTATTGCGGTTATATTTGTGTTGTGTGCAACCCTATTTGACACCTCACAACTATTAACACGTATTTTCAATTTCGCTTTAACAATTCGGGTTTACCTGCTTTATATTTATGTGCAATTACTAAACATCTGAATCTATTTTAATGAAAAATTTCATACTCTTTATTTTATTTATTTCAGTAGTTAAAAACTCATCAGGACAATTGACAAAAAATAATTGGTTAGTTGGAGGTAATGGATATTTCAATTCAACCGCCTACAATAATTCGGCAGGAGCCTCAGGTCAAAAAGTGACAAATATTCAATTGACACCCAATATCGGATATTTCATTGCAGACAAATTTGCTACAGGATTAAAACTTGGCTTTGGCTCATCAAGATATCGAGTGGAAGGACAAAATAGTTTAACTAAAAACACAACCTATAGTTTTGGCCCTTTTGTTAGATATTATTTTCTGCCTTTGAAAAAACAATTCAATATTCTTATTGATGGAAGTTATCAATATGGTATAGAGCGTGGTGGTGGAGCTTCTGCACCAATTGGACAACCTCTAAACTTTTCAATTACTCAGTATGAAAAGAATACCTTCTCCATCTCTGCTGGACCAGTTCTATACTTTAATTCAAGTGTTGGCTTGGAATTTTTAATTGGTTATTCTACTTCAAAATATGTCAAATTTAGTGGCACTAACAATTCGTTATTAGTTGGACTAGGCCTTCAAGTTCATTTAGAAAAAGACAAGTAGAAGAAGGGTGTGCGTACAACAGGCGGTTTGGCAATATGGCGGGGCGACGAATATATGCTCAACTTTTTTCGCTAATCGGTTTCAGTTCCAGCCAAAGAATAATGCCAATCAATAGAATAAATAATGAACTTTTAATTATAAATTTAGCTGCGGTTACAGGCTGACGATTTTCAAATACCGCCACATCGCCAAGCCGTGGCCGTTGGCAGCTATTTGATAAAATTACTGTTTAGCTTGCAGACTACATACATTATAAGTGACATGACATATAACTTAGACTGGCTGAAACAGAATTTTGAGACAGGTGACAGAATTAAATACCTATTCTTTTGGGGACATCAGAAAAGTAAAAGTGGCGATCTCACTTCCTCTTGTTTTAGTCAGTGGTGGGCTTCACCTTTCATCATTGATAATGTAAAATATAATACGGCTGAACATTGGATGATGGCACAAAAGGCACTGCTTTTTAATGACCATGACAACTACAGTAAAATTATTATTGCTAAGTCACCAGCTGAGGCAAAAGCGTTGGGAAGAGAAGTCAGAAACTTTGATGACGTTGTTTGGAATGAAAAGCGTTTTGATATTGTTGTGAAAGGTAGTTTATATAAGTTTAGCCAAAATGAGGAACTTAAAAGTTTCCTGCTAAATACAAAAGACAGAGTATTGGTAGAAGCAAGTCCGGTTGACAGAATATGGGGCATCGGACTGACTGCGGACAGTAATAAAGCAGAGAATCCTAACCAATGGAACGGACTTAACTTGCTTGGATTTGCGTTGATGGAAGCTAGGGATGTTCTAAACAAAGTTTAATCAAAGAACAATAAAACAGCCGCTAACATTTGCTTGCCAAAATAGCGGCTGACAGGAGTTATCAGCAACAGGAATTCTATTGAACGATATAACTATATTTGAACTAATGGAATGCTATTCCCGCTACTTCGGCAAGCAGTAGACCGTTAGGCGTCATTTCAAGTTAGATCGGCTCAAAACCATTCAAACTAATTTTTTCATCGCCAGATAAGCTATTGCAGATATAGTATGTTGGAAGACCAGTTCGTAATCAGACAGTCTAAAAAGAAGCAAATCGGTATTGTTTTATTGACGGCGGGTTTGATTATCTATTACTTCGTTGGTCCTTATGAGAAGACCAGAATTATCTACAAAGAAAGCCCAACTTTTACAATCATTTTAGGCATTGTTTTTTTCACGTTGCTTGGTTATTTCTTAAACGAGTTAATTACACGTAAAGCGGAAATAATTTTAAATAAAGAGGGAATTGAGCTACGGGACAAAGGCTTTTTTACTTGGGACATGATTGAGAGCTTTTCAACCCTTTATTATCGCTACAGTGAAAACCGTAATATTGATTTGGTATTACATTTCAAGGAGTATGCGGATATGAAGTTTGACATTACTCGTCTTGAACAGGACAAGGACCAAATCACAGAGTTAATAATGAAATATAAAGGAACTGCAAGCCTGTATTTTGTAAGTCACGAAACAAAATAAAGCGAACGCACAACATCGGCTTGCTGCTATGCCGGCTGACGGAACCCAGCATCAGCTTTTTGTTGTCTCGTCCTGAAATAGGTTGACTAAAAATCAACCAAATCATGGATTTAAAAGAACAGATCATGGCGGAGTATTTAACACAATGCTGCGGCTTCAGTTTGAAGGCAGGCAATTATAAAATATCAACTCTTTGGCAAGCCTCGAACGTTAGTAGTAAGCATTATTGGAATGCCCTAATAATTTTACAAGTAAATGGTAGTAGACTTTGGAAACATTTATGAGCACACAATCCCAATGAAGGATTTTAGTTTAAGTTGGCGGTTCACTGACGATAAATATGACAATCTGCCTGAACTACATTTAGACCAACTCCAACCATTAGACAACCTTGCTTCTAAATTTTTGTGGGATTATATTTCAAATTCAAGACTTCATGACGACGTTCCATTTAAAGCGAATTTTTTCAAAACTATTGACAAAGCAAAAATTGACTTTGACAATAAGAAAGTAATTAAAAAATGGCTTTATCATCGTGGACTTCCGTTTGATAAGCAAGTCTTTCTTTCGTGGCAACCTGACCAAGCAATGATTGTACCTTGGAAACTGTTCATAAAATATTTTGACAGCTTTTATTATTCTGATGACTTAACAATAATTGACCAAAGTTTGACTTGGGCGTTATTATTTTATCATGAATCTGAAATTTATTTTGGGACAAACAATGAATATAAACAAAGTGAAGACTTTGCAGAACATCAATTTATTTGGTAAAGCAATTCAAAGCAGACAGAAAACGCCAGCCACCAACTTTGGGTTTAGTGCAGGTGTGGCTTCAGCTCGACAAACTAACATCAACCAACTGCAAAGCGTTTAATATCTTATTCGGCCTTTGACTTATTATTGGAAGTTTAATCAGAGCCTTTTTCGGAGAACGCAAATACTTAACAAATTTCATCCCTGACGATAGACACGTAAAAATAAAATACCTGACTTCATTGCTAAAGACAAAGAGCTACAGTTTTGATTTGACTGATATCACAAGTATTGAAATCGAAAAGGTTAATTGGTTAATTGATTATCCAGCATCAGTCAACATTAAGAGCAAAGAGGAATGGGCTAAATTTCATTTGGTTGACAAAAAAATGAAATCAATGCTTCAGAGCGACATTGTTGAGGCTAACACAAGTATTGCCAATACTGAGGCCTCACATTGGAGCAGTCAGCAGCGGATGCTGCCATTCAACAATGCTGTCAACTCTTCCGGCGAAGCATATCACCGGCGCACAACCTTAAATGCCATATCTCGTCCATTACCTTGCATGATTGCAAGGTTTATCCACGACAATGCAAATTGTTCCAGCAGTACAACTTTGTCTGCTTTGCCAAAATCAATACAGCCGCCAAAACCGCAATCAAGTGCCAGTTGCCGGGCAGTTTCTTTGGCTTTATCACTGTCACCAGCCATAAACATATCGATACGTTCGTTATTGTACACAGGGTTCAGCATATTCTCAAAACCGGTAGTATTAAAACATTTCACAATCGCAGCACTGGTTCTGTCGGCCAGGCAATGATAAACTGTCGGGTAAGGTTCAGGACCTTTCATTACGGCATTCGAGGCATCTATGATAACCTTACCTGAAACGTCACCCATCTGCTGAATAATGTCAAATATGGCTGTTGCTGGTGTGGCAATCAAAATAACGTCGCATTGTTTTACCGCATTTTCAATCACCGCAAACCTGTCTTCGCCAATCTTTGTGGCAAGCTCAATGCTTTTACCGCTCAACGGAAAGTTTGCACCGATCAAAACGGTGTGACCCGCTTTAATCCATTGCTGCGCAAGTGCACCGCCTACATTACCCGATCCTATTACTGCAATTTTCATCATCATTAAATTTAAAATAAATAACCGTCTGTCGCTTTACTTTTCCTGGTATTTGTTCAATGTATTACCGCCAGCTTATGGCAAGACTTTGGTAATGCTTTTTTATAATTGAGCTATTACCTGTTCAATGCTTTCACTACCAGTTCTGCCGCCGCAGCACCGCTGTTCTGTTGCTGGCCCGTAATCAAATTTCCATCAGCAATTGCATAGCTGCTAAATGCTGCGGCCACTTTAAATGTGGTGCCGGTCAGTTTGCCTGCTGTTGTTTCTATGCGGTAGGGTTGAATTTTTATACCTGCTGCCTCATCAGCGTAATCTTCTTCAGCATTGGCAAAGCCTGTCCATGTTTTACCATGCACCAATAATTCTCCATCCGTTTTCTTTGCTTCCAGTAACAGCGTGGTGGAATGACAAACCGCTGCACTGGGCTTACCCGCTTCATAGAAGGCAACGAATAATTTCTCAAGGCCTTTATTCCCCCTGAATGTGTACATCGGGCCCTGTCCGCCTACCAGAAAAATAGCATCATAGTCGGCAACATCTGCTTCCGTAAGCTTTTGCGTATTTGCCAGCATATCATTAAACGATTGCTGCTGCATATAGCCCAAAGAAATAACATCCCCGGCCGAGTATCCGCTTGCATCCGTGGGATTAGAATAGCTGTCCATTTCAAGTTTGCCACCGGCAGTAGAAACCAGTGTTACCATATAACCAGCCTCCTGGAAAACCCGTAACGGATGTGTTAGTTCTGCAGCCCAAAAAACCAATAGGCCAGCCTGTTTGTGTGCTTACAGCCGGCGAACTGGCCACCATTAAAATCTTACCTTTTGCAGGTGCACCATGAAAATGCACGTAGCTGTTTACTTCTGTAATCATTATGTTTGGTTTGATGTGTTAAATACTCGTGGTGCACTGCTTAGTGCCCCCAAAAACTTTTGTACCACAAATATCACTGCCATATCTACCTTCGCAAGCAGTATAACCAAAAAGTGCGATACGCACTTTTGGGTAAGTAATGCTGCCACCAATCGTTACATATAATGCCTGATTTTAACTACAACGGTAAAATTTATTACAACCCTGTGCAACTGGTTATGGAACAAATAGGGGGTACGTGGAAGGCTCCCATCTTATGGCGATTAAAAGACCACGTGATGCGCTATGGCGAATTGCGCAAAGACATTCCGCACATCTCTGATAAAATGCTCACAAGCCAGTTGAGAGAACTGGAAGAAGATGGTTATATTGAACGCAAGGTGTATGCTGTAGTACCGCCCAAAACGGAGTACAGTCTTACAGAGCAGGGCAAAGACATCATAGAACTTATTACAGCCATCAGGAATTACGGCCTTAAAATGATAGCAAAACAACAACCGTAGGCGCAGGAAATCCAATACGGCTATAGTAAAAAGAGCTTGAAGAAACCATGAAAAAAATAATTGGGTGAGCATCGGTTCCATGTGGCATCGCCTGTTGTGTCACTCACTTGTGCTTTCCTTTTTCATGGCGGCAGCAGCGATGCGGTAGCGGTTTCGTATTGGTGCGCTGGCGTCTGTGCCGGTAAGCGCTCCTGTGAAAAAACCAACCACAATAAAAAGCAGCAAATATGGATACAAGTATACAACACGCCCGGTTGGTTAAAACCGCAAGAATTGCAGGGCTGTGGTACCTGCTACTGGCAGTTTCCGGTGTTTTCGGGTTCATGGTTTTTCATCCCCGTATTTTTGTTGGTGATGATCCGCAGCAAACATTGAATAATGTCATTGACCTGGCGCCGGTTGCAAGAACCCGGCTTTTTTTTGAATTACTTATTATCGTTGCGCAGGCACTTACTGCAGTATGGTTTTATAAATTGTTTTGCGGTATTAATAGATGGGCTGCTTTGGTATTGGCAATCTGGGGCACAGTAAATGCGGTAATAATCATGGTTAGTGCAACGTCAATGAGCGCCATCATCGATATTGCCGGCTCATCGTTCTCAACGCCACGTGAAAAAATAATCGGGGTACAAATATTAATGGGTATAATCGCAAACGCATGGTCTGTAGGTGGTTTGTTTTTTGGGCTTTGGCTACTGCCGATGGGTTATATGGTAATCACTTCCCGCAGCATGCCGCTATGGTTGGGCAGAATACTTATAGCAGGCGGAGCAGGTTATCTTTTACAAACGTGCCTTAACTGTGCAGGATTTCAAAGCGCTTATACTGGTATGCTTGTTATACCCGCAACAGCCGGTGAGTTTTGGATGATCGCTTATTTGTTGGTATACGGCATAAGGGCTGTGCCGGTGGGCAGCAGAGCATAGCCTGCAGCGGTTCAGTACCCGTATGTTGCCCGCTACTAAAATCGCAACGCTCAATCCTGGTAATGTATCAGTTGTGAAAATAGCCGCTTGAGGGTTCGCATAACAATAACAAAAGAAAGGTTACCCGTGTTCCGGTTTTGAATAAATAAAGAAGCCCTTGCGGGCTCC
The DNA here is from genome assembly GCF_015831355.1 of Panacibacter microcysteis. Taxonomy (NCBI): domain Bacteria; kingdom Pseudomonadati; phylum Bacteroidota; class Chitinophagia; order Chitinophagales; family Chitinophagaceae; genus Panacibacter; species Panacibacter microcysteis. The sequence goes on along the minus strand of NZ_JADWYR010000002.1, from coordinate 1,252,630 downwards.
TGTAAGTTTTTTGCTACTGCAGTTATAAAAAAGTATCTACATTCTAGCGAATGATTATAATTTTTTGCCTGGCTGTTGGCGCACCGTATATTTCGATATAGTAAGTACCTGTTGACAGGTTTGCCGGCAATTTTATAGTGCCGGCAGTGCTCATGCCGCTTGCTACAATTGCAGCACTGGCGGTAAAGAGTTTATATGCGGTATTTGCATAAATATTCTTTACGTACACAATTCCACCCGGTTTTGCAGGGTTAGGGTAGATCAACTGTTGTTTGTCATTCAACGTTATGGCATAATGATCTGCGGTGTTTACAGCGCTGGTGCAGGCAACAGTGGTAAAGTTTTGCACTGCAGAAAATGGAGATGTTGTATTCCGGGAACTGTCACAGATTGTCCGGATTTTCCATTCATAAACGGTGCTACAGGTAAGTCCCCTGGCAATAAATGTATTACTGCCTGCCCCGGTGATTACTTTCTTCCATCGACTGGCAGCTATAGGCTTCGCCCATATTTCGTATCCATACGCACCGGGTACGGGCAACCAGTTTAATCTGGCTTTATTGGCATTGATGTTTGAAACAGTTAAACCAACAGGGGTTGTACACAGAGGTGCTTGCATAAATTTAGCGGTATATCCGCCAACCACATATATGTTATTGTCATTTCCAATATCCAAGCCGTAGGCAAATCCCCCGCTCGTTGAATGAGTCCAGCCGATAGTGCCGTTACTGTTTATTTTGCAGACAGCCATCTCTGTTAATGTGCCTGCCGCGAGGTAGGCATTGTTAATGGCATCCAGTTTCATTTGTGCAGGTAATAACAGGTTGTACAATGGCCCGTCAGCATCAAGATTTTGCCACAGCATCGTTCCGCTGCTGTCAAATTTTGCAAACGCAGCGCCGCCGTTACCGTTGTTGGGAAATCCGCTGATGACGGGCTGATTATCCGAACCGACCTCTGCCAGGTAGCCAATCACATCATGTAGCTTTTGCCACAAAATATTTCCTGCGGGCGATAATTTTTTTATCACACCTTTACCATTTAGTACATACTCATGATGTGTAAGGTATGTGTTGCCATACAGATCACCTGCTGCATCGCCTGTATACAAGCTCAAAACACCTGCATAGTTCCATATGTTATTGCCTTCAAGGTCGATCTTTGAATATCCGTTTACGCTTCCGGTTATGCCCCGTCCTGTTATCAGTATTTTGTTATCGGGTGTAAGTTTAATGTTTAGCGGTGCGCCTATTCCTGCATCATCGTAATAAGTCCACGCAGTAGTTCCATCCGGGGTAATTTTTTTTACACTGGTTACGAGCCCTGAGGGGCCATTGCCCAGGCCTAGTACGTAGATGTTATCGTTGGCATCTGTGACACATTTTTTTGTAGAAGAGCCGTCGAAACTGCTTTCGTACACCTTACGCCAAAGCAAAGTGCCGGAAGACGAATACTTCATAACAATGCTTGCGGCGTTTACCGGGTTGGAGTAACCTGATCTTATTGTGCCGGTAACAAATACGTTATTCTGATGATCTGTTTCAACCCAGGTAGCTACTTCATGTCTTGTCTGGTCTGTGTTATCAAAAGAAGCCTGCCATTGAATTTCGCCCGAAGTATTTCGTTTTGTGAGGGTAATATCTCCACCGGGACTATAATCCCAATCTGCAGTGTAAACATTGTTGAACAGATCGGTTGCGACTGAAACACCACGCGGTTCATTTACCCATGCTGTTGTAACCTGTGCTTTGCCTATAAACGATACAATGCATAACAGGCAGGTAATTATTTTTCTCATATTAATGGCAATTTTTGTAGTTAGTAACCAATATGGGTTGGTAATTTTTCAAAGGTTAATCGGGTGCTGAAGCAATGAAACAATTGCAGGTATAACCATAGCAATTTAACCGCTTGTATTTTAAAAAAACATGACCAGGATTAGCATGCAGGTTTTTTAGAATGTTGCAGCCATAGTATAATGCACTGTTTTGGTAACAACCCCTGAAGTTTTTGTAACCCGTAATGCCAATACGCTTATGTTAATTTTGGAAACCGGCTCAGGATTTACAACAAGCCATTACTTTCGCAGTATAATGACGGACGAATTTATTCTCACCACCAACTACAATGAAACCAGCCGCGATTTTAAAGCACACCTGCTGCTGCAAGGTTTTAGTTATAAGATAGTCGTACAAATTGATGAGATGGATGTTTACTTTGAACGCGATGAAGAAAGTAATTTTCGCGTGGTAACTATACCAGGCCAGGATGTAAAGAAGCTGGAAAAAATCGATAAGCAACTATTGCAATTGCTGGCAGATGAGCTTACAGTTATTTTACGTTAGCAATGTTAACAGCAAAAAAATTTTAATTAAATACGATGATACTTGAAGTGGCAATACTTAATATAAAACCAGGGCAGGAGTCTGCGTTTGAAAAAGATTTTCAAACCGCAGGAAAGTATATTTCTTCGATAGATGGTTACATTAAACATTCATTACGCAGGTGTGTGGAACAGGCAAATAAATACTTACTGCTGGTGGAATGGCAAAAACTGGAAGACCACACCATTGGGTTCAGGCAATCTCTGCAATACCTGGAATGGAAAAAATTGTTGCATCATTATTACGATCCTTTTCCGGTTGTAGAACACTATGAAATGTTGAGCGCAAACCTGCCAGGTTAAATGTTAGATCAGCTTTGTAAGCTAATGCTTTTTAAACATTGATCGCTGCAGCTTCACCAGTGTTCTGAACGATGAACGTAATGCGACGCAACGAAGATGCCACGAAGCACAAAAGCCGGCTCTCACAAACTAACATGTCGTGCATTTAACCACTCCTATTTTTTGCGCGTAAGGGTAAGGTATTCCAGCAACAGCGCATCATTGTATGCAGGGCAATAATGATAAAAGAAGCCGATCTTTTTTGCTGTTGCAAACTTTTTTTGGAGATTTTTAAAGTAGGAAGGTATGTTGCCAACAAAAAAACAAAAATCGTTCTGTTCAATTTTCGGTACCACATCCTGCATATCTATTTGTATGGGAGGAGGTTCGTAACCAAGTTTCAATATCGTGGTACTGAGTATTATTTTTTCCAGCATGTTGGTGGTTAAAGCCAGCTCTCTTGCAGCGTCAGAAACAATTTTAACACGCAGTGGCTCGAGTGCGGCAACGGGCTTAATGTACATCAGTCTTGCTACATGATAGAGAATGAGCGATGTTTTTGGATAATACGGTGATGCATACACCGCATGCGTTCGGTGATAGTCGTTCTGCAATGTGGTGATAATTACGTCAAGGCTTGCAGAGTCGGCTTTTGTCCACTGGAGGTTGTATTGCTGCACAAATGCGAGTACGTTACACAAAACAGATACATCAAACACTACCGGGAACTTTTTTCCAAACCAGGTAGAATAGGCAGGCTTGTTGCGGTAGTTTTCTATCACAGATCTTACCCTGTTCGTATCGCTGTTTACAAATTGCTGCATCAGTGCATGTACAACAGCAGCATTGGCGCTGTCCGTCTCCAGGGCCAGCAAAGAAAGCACGGTGTCATCCATATCATCCGGCAATGAAATATCTTTTGCAAATGGCGTTAAAATGCCTGCATACGGGTAATCATAAGTTGTATCTGTGCGCCAAAAATTATAGGTGTTTCTGCCTTTCCGGTTTTTAAAAAATGCATAGGCAGGTACTCCATTGATAAGCATCGTATTGGTCAGCGGTTGTAAGTTTTTATTAAGCGTTGCTTTAATATCCTGCAACGTATATGCAATAAGCCCGTTAAAGAAAATATTGTTGTCTTTTTTTGCCGTGGAAAATTTTTCATTGTTATTGATGTAAGAAGGGTAAACGCCGCGTATAAAAAAATCATCCTGCTGCACCTGGTGCGTATTGATTCTTTCGAGAATAAATTTCAACAGCAAACTATCCTGCGCAACCGCTACACAACAAACACATTGAGCAACCACCAGCCATAAAAAAAATCGCATTACTTTCATTACACGAAGATTGAATTCTGCATCAATATTATGCCATTTATAAGATCTGTTATAAAGTAAGCTGCATTGCTACTATCAGGCACCTGTTGTGTCACTCACTTGTACGGCAGCAAATGAGTGGGCATTGTGTAACTGGTTTTGTTTGTTGCAATCATAAAGCGGATAGGCGCTCATGAAAAAAGCTGTCTCCTGCGAGACAGCCTTCGGTTTTTCGGGCGTGTATTGGAAAAATCATTGCTTAATCTGTAACAATAATTTTTAGGGGTTTACTGGCCCATTGTGTGTTCAGTAGCCTGATAATGTATGTTCCTCTTGCTGTGCCGGCAGGTAGTATAATGGTTTTGCTACCCGTTTCATTTGCCCGCACATTTTCAAGTACACCATTTAAAAGACGTTGCCCGTTTATGTTGAATAGTTCGTAGTTAATAGTTCCGGCCACAGGCAATTTGTAGTTGATGGTAAAATGCCCGCCCGTAACAGGGTTTGGCATCACGAGTATCGAACCAGCCTGCAGTTGTTTACATGTCAGCATCGCGGCTTTGCTCAACACTGCTTTTCCAAAGATGTCTGTTGTTTTAATCCTGAACCAGATAGCGTTACAGGGTGCAGGAATGTTGGCATCGGTATAGCTGTAAGCGGCAGACTGGCCGGCCCTTACTTCACTTATTGCTGTAAAATTTACCGCATCTGTACTTCTTTCAATGGTAAAGCCGGTAACGTTGGGTATAGCTGTACTCCATTTAAGCAATACGCTGTTACCAGACCATGCTGCGTTAAGATCAATTGATTCATCGGGTAGAACAATACTGCACGATACAGGAGTCGGGCTCATATTGATTGACCCGGTACTGGTACACCCGTTAATGCTGGTAATCTGCACAGTGTATTGACCGGCTTTGTTGATATACGGCATGCGCATATTGGAAGTGGCATTGTCATCTGCCGTACTGTAGGTATTGCTGGTATAAAACCTGCCACCTGAAGTAGTGGTCCATTTCCAGCTATAGCCGTTATTTTCCATCAATCGCAACCAGTTATTGGGTGTAGAGCCGCAAGACCATGCAATAGAAGGAAGCGTGTTGTCGTAAATAACTGCGCCCGTTATCGCGCTGCCTTTACAGCCAATGGCATCGGTTACAGTAACAGTGAAACTTCCTGTTGTAGTTGGATTTGCAGTGGTGTTTTGAAGGTTAGCATTGGTTACGCCGCTTCCTGCCCATGCATACGTGTAAGGACTTATGCCACCTGTTGCCGAAGCGTTCAGTTGTATGGAAGACGGAAGGGATTGCGCACAGTAAACGCCTTTATTTACGCCTGCTGTTGCGTTTGGTGATGATGTGCCGCTTGCTAAACAATTGGCAATACCAAAATTGGCGTTTAAGGCCTGTGCTGTTATATTGCCCAATGATAATATACCATCTGCAGTGCCATCACTGCCTGTACCGGCGCCGAAATTCTCGCCGGTGTTTACCCATCCCGAAGGCAAGGTTACCGCCGGTGGTGCGGCACCTATAGTTGCGGCTGCGGTAGTGATACGAACCGAATAAGCATTGTTTGTGAGGCCGGCAAAGCTGAAAGCGCCACTGCCGGATACAGCAGTTGCCGCAATAACCGTATTTGAAGCAGTATTGATAAGCACTGCATTTATGGTATTGCCTGCATTTGTGCCGGTACCATTAATCATGTTGTCTGTAAGTCCGTTAACGTCGTTATATACATTGCCTGATATTGTAAGGTTGAAGGATAGGGTGGCTGTTCCTTCATTCGAAGACTGGAAGCCTGCCCCATCCCTTGCCACAAACCTGATCGACACAGATCCGCTACCGTTAAAAGATGGATCAACCGTAATTGTTTGGGTCGGGTTCCCGTTTGCATCTGCGGTAACTATTACGCCTGCCGCCGGAAATGTGGCGCTGGTGTAACTGGTTCCATTAATAACCATACTTGTTGTATTTGCAGGAAACGTAGTGATGCGGATAGCCGTTACAGCACCCGGTGCAGGATCGCTGCTTGTTGTAACATTGGTAAATGTTCCTGCGTTTACAGTAAACTGGGCTGTACCCCCGATATTGTTTATACCGGTTTGTGTACCGCTGCCGGCTGTTGGTGGTTGTTCAATGCCAAAGTTTGCATTGGAAACCGTGCTGTTTATAGTGCCAATACTGAGTATCCCGTTAATAGTTCCATCACTGCCTGTTCCGCTACCGAGGTTTTCTCCGGTGTTTACCCATCCCGCGGGAAGTGTAACAACGGGTGGTGCGCTGCCCACTGCTGATGTATTGGTAGTTATACGAACCGCATAACTTCCGTCAGCAAGACCTGTAAAATTATAGTTGCCACTACTGCTTACTGAAGACAATGCTGTCACAAGATTTGTTGCCGTATTTACGAGTATTGCATTCAGTGTGTTGCCCGCATTGGTTCCGCTTCCATTCACTATGTTATCGGTAAGGCCATTTGTATCGTTGTAAACATTACCTGCTACTGCATTAAATAAACTTACCGTTGCTATACCTGTATTGGCCGATTCGACATTTGCAGCATCTCTCGCTACAAACGAGATAGTTATGGTGCCGCTTCCGTTGAAGGATGGATCAACCGTAATTGCCTGGCCAGGGTTACCGTTTACATCGGTGGTAACAATTATACCTGCTGCCGGAAATGTGGCGCTGGTGTAACTGGTTCCATTGATAACCATACTTGTTGTATTTGCAGGAAATGTCGTGATGCGGATACTTGTGACAGCGCCCGGAGCGGGGTCACTGCTGGGTGTTATAGTGGTAAATGCACCTGCATTTATAGTAACCTGTATTGTTCCACCCGGGTTTGTACCTGCATTGTAACTACCACTTCCTGCTGCAGGTCGCTCGTCTATACCAAAGTTGGCGCTTGTTACTACACCGGTAATATTGCCAATATCAAGAATACCGTCCGGTGTTCCGTCACTGCCAGCGGCGGGGCCGGTGTTTTCACCGGTGTTCACCCATGTTGCCGGGCCTGAAACTGCGGGAGGAAGACTGCCGACCGTAGCTGCCAGTGTTGTGATGCGAACGGAATAATTGCCATTTGTAAGACCGGTGAAAGTATAGTTGCCTCCTGTTGCCACAGTAGAAGCAACCACCAGGCCGGTGGTATTGTTGACCAATACAGCATTGATCACGTCTCCGGGGTTTACAGACGGGCCATTTACGGTGTTGTCACTAAGACCATTTGCATCGTATAATATATTACCCGATACGGCAGTGGTAAAGCTTATAGCCGCGGTGCCTGTATTAGAAGATTCCATACCTGCAGCATCTCTTGCAACAAAAGAAATCGTTACCGCACCACTTCCGTTAAACGAAGGGTCTACCGTAACAGTCTGCGCAGGATTGCCGCTGGCATCTGCGGTAACTGTAACGCCGGCAACGGGAAAGGTTGCGCTTGTGTAACTGGTGCCATTAATGACAATACTCGTGGCATTTACAGGGAACGAGGTGATACGTAAGCCGGTTACAGCTCCCGGTGAAGGATCGCTGCTGGCAGTAGTGTTCGTAAAGGCCGATGGGTTTACGGTAACCTGTGTTGTTCCACCCGGGTTGGTACCGGCACTTTGCATACCGCTGCCTGCGGCGGGTGGCTGTTCAATTCCAAAGTTTACGTTATTTACAAATGCTGTTATAGTGCCAAGGTTTAGGATACCATCTACCGTTCCGTCACTACCGGAAATAAAACCAACAATTTCACCTGTTCTTACCCAGCCGGATGGTAATGTTACAGCAGGAGGGGCACTACCGACCGCAGCTGCAGTAGTGGTGATTCTAACCGAATAATTACCATTTGTAAGACCGCTGAAAGTATAGGTGCCGCCCGTTGCGACAGCAGAGGCTGCTACTAACCCGGTAGTATTATTCACCAGTACCGCACTAATGAGATTGCCCGGATTAATTATTGTGCCATTAACAGCATTGTCAGAAAGACCGTTGAAGTCATTATATATATTACCTGATATGTAAGTTGTAAAATTGATAGCCGCTGTGCCTGTATTGGAAGATTCCATACCTGCAGCATCTCTTACAACAAAAGAAATGGTTACTGTGCCGCTTCCGTTAAATAATGGATCTACTGTAATAGTCTGCGCAGGATTGCCGCTGGCGTCGGTCGTAACTGTAACGCCGGCAACAGGAAAGGTTGCACTTGTGTAACTGGTGCCATTAATGACAATACTCGTGGCATTTACAGGAAACGAGGTGATACGTAAGCCGGTTACAGCTCCTGGCGAGGGATCGCTGCTGGCAGTGGTATTCGTAAAGGTGGATGCATTTACGGTAACCTGTGACGTACGGCCGGGATTGTTGCCTGCATTTTGGCTACCACTACCTGCAGTGGGAGGCTGTTCAATACCAAAATTTTGCCCGGTTATGTCAGTTGTGCCGGTAGTTAAATCAATACTGCCAGGTGTTGAACTTTGTGCTGCCGTATTCCCACTACCTACATTCTCACCGGTATTAACCCATCCGCCGGGCAGTTGTGGTGATGAGGAAAAAGATGTGGTTGTTAATACCAGTTTATACCCGCTTACCGACTGAGGTGCACCGATAGAATAGGTTCCGTTAGTGGCTACGGCTACAGATCTGACGATGTTATTCCCGCCATCTATAAGATTCACAAAAACGGTGTTCCCCGCGTTTGTTCCCGCTTCTAAGCCGTCGATCAACAAATTGCCGTTTACATCGTTCCATACCGTGCCTGAAATAAGATTTGTTACAGCTAACTGGTAATCTTCCACCTCCCCATTGCTTGCAACTCCGGTACTTCTTTCATCAATATTGGTTGTCGATATATCATCTGTAAGGCCCGCAGAAGTAATCCTGGTACGCATATAAAGTTTGCTGTTCAGGCCTGACGTAGGCAACCCGCTCCAGGTTAGTGTGACATTTGCTGTGCCGGTTCCAACCGACCTGACCAATATTTCACTGCTCGAAAATTTCCCATCATTATTCCAGTCTACCCATGCATACAGGTTGACGTTTGCGCCGGTGTTGTTAACGGTGTTTACGGTTACACTATAAGTTCCGTTTCGCGTATATGCGGGCAATGTTGTAATGCCATCTTCTTCGGTACCATCACCATTGCTGCCATTATTGTCTGCACCTGCAGCAACATTTACAATGTTATTGTTATTGGCTGTTGGAAAAGTTGCACCAAGCCTTAGCGTGAGCGGATTCGTGGTAAGTAAATGTGTGGCATAGTTCCCGTTCTCGTAGCTGGCGGGAACATCCCCGGCGTCGAAACTTGTGGCTGCACAAATGTCTATTGTGCCTGTATTTGTACAGTTGAAATCAACTTCCACATCATCTATCGATGTACCGTCTCCCATAGAGCCGAATACACGGTGGCCGATGTAACAATACCTTGAGCTACCCTGTTTTACAATAATGGTGGAGTGACCACCAACTTCCATAAAAGTGGCTATATCTGTACCAACTGTAAAACCGTTGGGAATAGTTGGCCTGTTAAGCGTTGTGATGGTCTGGTTGTGACCGATCATGCCATAAGAGTTATCTCCCCATGTATAAACTGTTCCATTATTAAGTACTGCACCCGCTGCACCATAATGGTCATCGCTTTCGTTGGCACTGATGAGTCTTACACTTGTCAGAGCAGCTGTTCCTGTACCGGGCTGCACCACGTTTGTCCAGTTTAGCTGATCCGTATAATTACCAACACCCATCTGGCCTGTGGTGTTTTCACCCACCACATAAATCTTACCATTGGTATGCAACGCGTAATAAGCCATCAGGTCAGTGGTAGTATTCTTACTGCCCACCTGTATCATCTTCACCTGGCTTGCGCTGGTAAAATCTGCAGGAACAGTCATAGCTGTTGCAAAGCGTCTGTCGACACTAGCGCTGCCATTTGCGAGCAATGACTCATCTCCCCATGTGTACCATGCATTTGTACTGGTTATTGCAAACCCTCCTTTATAGGTGATGCGCATATGTACAACGTTGGTAAGGTTGGTCGTGCTGTTTATTTTAACCTGGTGCCACGCATTATTTGTAACAGTTGTACCATCTCCATAAGCCTGGTACCGCGAGCCGAGCGTGTAGACATCGCCTGTATTGGTTTGAATGGCCAGGACCTGGTGACTGGCGGTCATATATGCAATGTCTGCCGGCGTTAGGGTTCCCGGTAAGCCGTAGCTATTGGCCCCTGTCGGGGTTATGGACTGAAATGCGTCATTGGTTGTTATAGCTGTGGGGATAACAAGGTTTTCTGTACCCCAGGCATAAAGATGTGTTGAAGTAAGTAAAATTACCTGCGGCTCTTCCCATGTTGATCCCATGGCCATAAGTAAGGGAGAACCGGTATAATTAAACCCGTTTGCAGGTGTTACGGCTGTGGGCGATAAAAGATCTGCATTTGTAGTTGTCGGGCCCGTTTGCTCGCCCCAAATTACAAACGATCCGTTTGCAAGGCGTGCAAATGATGAGTGATAGGCAGAAGTAACCTCATCATAAATAACTGAGGGGTTACAAAATTGTTGCGCCACACTTTTTGCAGGTAATACAAGTGCTAACAGGCAAACAGCCAGGCAATTAACAGACCATTTTAAATATATGCGGAATGAAGGAAAAAGTATTGCAGCGGAGGTTTTTTTTACCTGGAGGTTTTTTTTACAAGCAACAATTGCTTTTAAAAAAATACCAACGGGAAGGTGGTTTTTCTTTTGCATGATATGGATTTGAAATTCGGACTAGTAAAAGAGCTACAAATTTACATATTATAATAAAATTGTAATTAAAATAAATATTAATATATAATCAAATAGTGGTTAATAATAAATTATAGAAATGTTAATATAAAAATATAATTGTTAAATGCGAAGGGTATAAACTGTTAATTGTGAAAGCGTTGATTTTTATCTGGTATTAAAAGCGTGTTCAGGACTTTGATAAAGGCCTTATGAAATGTTTTGCTTAGATCTTCGGGTTTGTTCAATATGGTTACTGCAGCTGAAGCGTGCGACGCAACGGAAGCTTAATGGATGCATTGCAGCCGGGCTCATAAAATAAATAACCCCGCAATTTCTTACGGGGCTATTTTCTCATGTGCTTTATTAAACCAACTATTGTAAAATACTTCGTCCTATTACAATACGTTGTACCTCACTGGTACCTTCATATATCTGTGTAATTTTTGCATCGCGCATTAAACGTTCAACATGGTATTCTTTTACAAAACCATAGCCGCCGTGTATCTGCACTGCTTCGGTTGCAGTCCACATAGCTGTTTCGCTTGCAAACACTTTTGCCATTGAACTGCTTAGTGTGTAGTCTATGTTATTATCTTTTTCCCAGGCGGCTTTTAAACAAAGCAAGCGGGCAGATTCTATGCGTGTTGCCATGTCGGCCAATTTAAATTGTATGGCCTGGTGATGCATGATCTCTTTGCCGAAAGCTTTACGTTGTTTGGCATAATTCAAAGACAATTCATAAGCGCCGCTGGCTATGCCCAGTGCCTGCGATGCAATACCAATGCGCCCACCGGCAAGTGTTTTCATAGCGAACTTAAAACCAAATCCATCTTCGCCTACACGATTTTCTTTGGGCACTTTTACATCATTGAAAAGTATGGTATGTGTATCGCTGCCACGTATACCCAGTTTGTTTTCTTTAGCACCCACGGTTACACCCGGCCAGTTTTTTTCAACGATAAGGCAATTGATACCTTTCGATCCTTTTGCTGCATCTGTTTGTGCCATTACAAGATATACACTGGCACTGTTTCCATTCGTGATCCAGTTTTTAACACCGTTCAACAAATAGTGATCACCCTTATCTTCTGCTATCGTTCTTTGGGAAGTTGCATCACTGCCTGCTTCGGGCTCGCTTAGCAGGAACGCGCCAATATACAGTCCGCCCTCTTTTTTGCCCTGTGCGAGTGGGGTTAGGTATTGTTGCTTTTGTGTTTCATTGCCAAACTTTTCAAGGCCCCAGCAAACAAGACTGTTGTTTACACTCATACACACACTTACGCTCGCATCTATTTTACTGATTTCTTCCATTGCCAGCACGTAGCTTACCGTGTCCATACCGGCACCACCGTAATCCGGGCTTACCATCATACCCATAAACCCGAGGTCTGCCAGTTGCATGATCTGTTCTTTGGGAAATTTTTGTAATTCATCCCGTTCAATAACACCGGGCAAACACTCTGTAACTGCAAAATCCCGTGCAGCTTTTTGAATCATCAGTTGTTCTTCTGTAAATTGAAAATGCATGGTTGTTAGAATAGATGCGCAAATGTAGCTGAAACAATTATAAAACTAACAGTCGATAGTGTAAAAATTATTTACCTCAATTTGAGTAACTCATTCATACATTTTTCAAATACCTTTTGAATGGGTTAGTTTTTGTATAATCAATAACGATTTAGCTTATTAATTGTTTAAGCGTAAGCCGATTATGTATTCAGTTATCAAAAAGTCCTGCCCGGCAAATACTAACAGTTACTAATATCTTATTTCAATACATTTGCCCGACAATCGGAATACTTATGAATAAAATTACTGCCGCTATTACTGCGGTTGGTGGCTATGTACCCGAATACAGGCTAACAAACGCAGAGTTGGAAAAGATGGTAGAAACAAATGACGAATGGATCAGAACCCGTACCGGAATTGAAGAAAGACGCATCCTTAAAGAACCCGGTAAAGCCACCAGCGATCTTTGTGTGCCCGCCGTACAGGAAATACTTCGCAAAAAAAATCTGGACCCTAAAGAAATTGACTGCATTATTTGCGCCACCGTAACCCCCGATATGGTTTTTCCTGCCACAGCAAACATTGTTGCAGATAAAGTGGGTGCAACCAATTCATTTAGTTACGATATCAGTGCCGCCTGCAGCGGTTTTCTTTTTGCCCTTACTACAGGTGCCGCATACATTGAAAGTGGCCGCTACAAAAAAGTAATTGTAATCGGCGCAGATAAAATGAGTGCGATTATCGATTATACCGATCGTGCCACCTGCATTATTTTTGGCGATGGCGCAGGTGCTGTTTTACTCGAGGCCGACACAGAAGGCTATGGACTTATCGATTCAGTTTTAAAAAGCGATGGCAGCGGCCGCGATTTCCTGCATATGAAAGCCGGAGGTTCTTTAAAACCTGCAACAGTAGAATCGGTTACCGCCAAGGAGCATTATGTGTACCAGGAAGGAAAAACCGTTTTCAAATTTGCGGTGGTAGGCATGGCAGATGTAAGCGCACAAATAATGGAGCGTAATAATCTTACGGCTGACGATATTGCATGGCTCGTGCCACACCAGGCCAACCTGCGTATCATAGATGCCACGGCCGCCCGTATGAACCTGCCCAAAGAAAAAGTCATGATCAACATACAGAAATACGGTAACACAACTGCCGGCACATTGCCACTTTGTTTGTGGGATTGGGAAAAACAGCTTAAACGCGGCGATAACATTGTGCTTGCCGCATTCGGCGGTGGTTTTACCTGGGGTGCTTCGCTTATAAAATGGGCTTATAACACAGCGTAAGATAGTTATGTAACCGGCAGCAGTTTTCATGGCATCGCCGGTTGTGTCACTCACTTGTACGTTCCGTTTTTTGTGGCAACTGTAGCCCTGCGCTTTTGCAGGCCTTCAACATATCCAATATGCCAAAGCGCCAAGAGCCGTAATAAACAAATCATATCAACGCCATGAGCATTATATAAACGGGTTTAAAAAATTGCATAGCAATTTTTTAAACCCGTTGTCAATTCTCAATGTTACAAAGGTTTCAAAAAAAGTAAACAACGCTCCTCCTTTTTTTCGACTTAGACCTGTTCTGCTACCTCATTTCGTTTCACGGAAAGAAAAATAACGGCTGGAGAGATAACTGAAGGTGATGACAAATATTGCCGTAAACATTTTAGATGGAGTAGGGTACCACCCGAAGTATTCGATAAACAGCTTGAGTAAAAAGTAATTCAGCAACATTGTTCCTGCCACCACCAAAAAGTACCGGAACAACTGCACCCTTTTGCGCATACCAGATTCGGGGAAAACAACATACCGGCTCAGGTAAAACCCAATAGGAAAAGTAAACAGTATTGCAAAAAGATATTCCGCAGCTATATAGTTTGAAAATGCAATAAAAGGCAGGTGTACCACCGGTTGGGGATATATGTAATGGAAACCGATATAGTACAGCAAAATGCCCAGCGCAGTGTTGCCACCGCCACACGCTGCATAGCGAAAGGTTTGTAACGGAATAAAGTTTTTGAATGGCGGATAAAAAAAATCCACCACATTTAAAATTGTATTCCTCACCCAATAATGCAGCTTAAGCATAGTGGCGGCGAAGGTAAAGTATAAGGATATTACGCATTGTTAAACCAATTTGATTTTTTTAGACCCGTGCATCAACAGCAGCACACGGCTTATTGTATTAATCTTGTGGCGCTTTCTTATTTTTGCCACCCAAATCACAGGAATGAGTATTGTAATAAAGATAAAAGAAGCTGCGTCTGAAGCAATTAAAGCATTGTATAATGTGGAGATTGCTGCAAAAGATATTACTGTAAATGCCACAAAGCCGGAGTTTGAAGGTGATTATACTATTGTAATATTTTCTTTGATAAAACAACTGCGCAAAGCACCGGATGTAGCCGGCAATGAACTGGGCACTTACCTTACTCAACACCATGCAAACCTGTTTGGTTCTTTTAACGTCATCAAAGGTTTTCTGAATCTTGTTGTGGCTGATCAATATTGGCTGCAATTTCTCACTAACAATTACAGCAATGAACACCCGGGAGAAAGTGCCAGAAATGGTAAAAAGGTAATGGTGGAATACTCTTCACCCAACACCAATAAGCCACTTCATCTTGGTCATTTAAGAAACAATTTCCTCGGCTGGAGCACGGCCGCAATACTCAATGCCGGCGGGTACGATATTGTAAAAACCTGCATTGTAAACGACCGCGGTATTCACATATGCAAAAGCATGATTGCCTGGCAGCTTTTTGCAAATGGGGCCACGCCACAAAGTGAAGGCGTTAAAGGTGATCATTTTGTTGGCGATTACTACGTGAAGTTTAATGAAGAGTATAAAAAAGAAGTGGCAGCGCTTATGGCCGGCGGACTATCAAAAGAAGCGGCAGAAAAAGAAGCACCCATAATGAAAGCTGCACAGCAAATGCTGGTTGACTGGGAAGCCGGAAACCCTGCTGTGGTTGAACTTTGGAAAACGATGAATGAATGGGTATACGCCGGTTTTGATGAAACATACAAACGAATTGGCAGCAACTTCGATAAAATATATTACGAAAGCCAGACTTATTTGCTTGGTAAAGATCTTGTGGAAGATGGTCTTGCTAAGGGTGTATTTACACAAAGGGCTGACGGCAGTGTATGGATAGATCTTACGGCAGACGGATTGGATGAAAAAATTGTTCGCCGTAAAGACGGCACATCGGTTTATATAACACAGGATATCGGTCTTGTTGTAAATAAGTACGAAGAATACGGCTGCGACCAAAGCATATATGTAGTAGGAGATGAGCAGAATTATCATTTCAAGGTATTGAAACTGATTGCCCAAAAGCTTGGTTTGCCTTCTGCAGATGGCATTTACCATTTGAGTTATGGCATGGTAGAATTACCTACCGGTAAAATGAAAAGCCGGGAAGGTACTGTTGTAGATGCAGATGATATCGTTAACGAAATGATCAGCATTGCGCGGCAAAAAACAGAAGAGCTGGGAAAAGTAAAAGACTTTACAGAAACGGAACTTGCCGCACTCTATAATACGATTGGTCTTGGTGCATTGAAGTTCTTTTTACTGCGTGTAGATCCTAAAAAGAAAATGATCTTTAATCCTGAAGAGAGTATAGACTTTCATGGGTTTACGGGCCCGTTTGTGCAATACACTTATGCCAGGATCAAAAGTATTTTGAGAAAGGTTGGAAACACTGAATACAATGTATCAGGAAACAATGAATCATTATTGCCTTTGGAAAAAGCTGTCATCAACCAGCTTGAACAATTTGCCGGAGTAATTGATGAGTGTGCCACAGAACATGACCCTTCCAAACTTGCCATTTATGTGTTTAACCTGGCTAAAATATTCAATTCTTTTTATACCGAACATTCTATCTCAAATGCTGAAACGGCTGACAAAAAAATGTTGCGTCTGCAACTGGCGCAATTAACTGCGCATACCATCAAATCAGCGATGCAACTGCTGGGCATAGAGGTGCCTGAAAGAATGTAACGTTATAGCCTTTACTTTATGCTGCACAAGACCTTGACAGTTTTGATACGCTGATCGCTGCAGCTGCTATAACACCGGAACCCTGAAGTGAGTGACACAACAGGCGATGCCATGAAAACCTCAGTTGGTTTCCAAACTTTTTTTCTGCCCGTTATTGGCGGTCATAGTCATGCCTACAATTTTTTTGACTGAATGAATGCTGCCGATATAATATTATTTTGCATATGACGGATACGCAAAATGATTTCGTAATTTGTTGTGCTCAACGATTACCAACCTAAATGCTTGTCATGAAAAATTTCCGCACACTATTAGCAGCCTTATGTTTTGTTACCACATTTATTGCCTGTAAAAAAGAAGCAGCCCCGCCACGAGAAGCGGTTGTTGCCAGTGTTGCTGCATCTGAGGCCGTTACCGGTGATAGATGGTGGGCAGATTACATTGCATTTCGCGGCTACCCGAGATCGCGGCGTTTTGCCGATCATTTTTTTGTGGCCAATGGGTATGCAAGGCTATATACAGACACAGTCGCGATATACCCGTCCAATTATTACTCCACTGTTTTCCGTCTAAGGGTTCCTGCATCAAGAAACATTAACGCAGACAGTATAACGTTTGAAGCGCATGTAAAAAATCCTTCTAATTCATCTCAGTATATTCCTTTTCACGGGAGAGATATCGGGCTGAAAATTATTGGTGAAACAGACAGTGCACTGATCAATAATGTAACGCCGGACAGTATACGAAGCGATGCGCATGATTATGCTATCATGCAGATCGGCAGTAACCGCATTGATAATGTAACGCAACTGCAATACCTGTTTGAAGACTGGGGAACACTTATCATTCAAACATTTAACAATGGTGTGGTGGCATACCGCGACGACCAGTACCTGAGAGGGTTGCCGTATGCCGGGCAGCCACTTTTAGGCAGGCTCAAAGAGTTGTCTGTGTCTTTCAAAGGCTCCGGCTATATTGATTGGGTGAAGTTGTACAATAGTGCAACCGGCGAACTGATCATGTCTGAAGATTTCAATATTGACGGGCAAAGTTCTGTTGTTTGGTACTAAAACCTTTACCCTCATAAAAAAAGCTCCGGCGCTGTACCGGAGTTTTTTTATGCTTATTGATTAGCTTTTATGTTTTGTGCTGCAAGTTCTATAGTTGTTGCAATGCGGGCCTGGCGTGTTTCCGGCCGTTTGGCGCTATAGATCCAGGTAAGAATGATCTTCTGCGAAGAAATGCTGAACTGATCAAAGTGTTGTTTTGCCTGTTTGTTTTTGCTGAGCGCTTTTGCAAGATCATCAGGAATTACCAGGTTGTCTATTACATCCAGTGTATTCCAGGAGCCGTTTTCTTTGGCTTTTTCAATTGCTGCAATACCTGCCGGTGCCAATAAACCCGCTGCAGACAAGCGTTCTATTCTTTCTTTGTTGATCTTGCTCCAAACGCTTTTGGGTTTGCGCCTGGTAAATGAAAGATAAAAACTGTCCTCATCACGTTTGTTTGGTTTGCTGTCTATCCAGCCAAAGCAAAGCCCTTCTTCCACGGCTTCTGCATAATTGACTGATGGCGTGGGGCTGTCTTTTTTATAAATGATCAGCCATACCCGTGTTTCAGTGGCGTGGTTTTTTTGCAACCATCTGCGCCAGGTTTTCCTGTCCTTTGCATAAAATGCGGGTATGTCTTTATAAATTTCCAACAGTCTATATTATTTCGAAGTAACGTTTGAGTTCCCAGTCAGTAACATGTTTGCCAAACTGCCGCCATTCCCATAAGCGTGTTTGCGTAAAATGATCAACAAACGCATCGCCAAACAATTCTTTTGCCAGTGTTGATTGCTGCATTTGTGTTGCTGCTTCCAACAAAGTGGCGGGTAATACGCCGTTCGCTTTATCCTGGTAGCCGTTGCCAACCGTAGCAGGTATATCAAGCGGCAGTTTATGTTGTATGCCATACAGGCCTGATGCAAGGGCCGCTGCAATGGCCAGGTAAGGATTACTGTCAGCACCGGGCACCCTTGTTTCAACCCTCGTGTATTTTTCCGTGGGGTGCAATACACGTATAGCTGTTGTGCGGTTATCGATGCCCCATGTAATAGTAGTGGGTGCCCAGGCGCCTTCTACCAGCCGTTTATAGCTGTTAATGGTTGGTGCATACATTGGCGTTATGTGCGGCATGCAGTACAACTGCCCTGCAATGTAGTGCTTCATCAGATCGCTCATGTTGTTGCTTTCAGCGGCATCGTAAAAAAGGTTTTGTGTGTTGTCTTTATTCCAGAGGCTTTGGTGTATGTGGCCGCTGCAACCCGGTAAATCCTCGTTCCATTTGGCCATAAAAGAAGCCATAATGCCGTGTTTGTAAGCAATTTCTTTTACCGCTGTTTTAAACAATACCGCCTTGTCTGCAGCCTTCAGTGTTTCATCATGTGCAATAGCCGCTTCATAAACACCCGGGCCTGTTTCTGTGTGTATGCCTTCTATTGGAATATCAAATTGTGTAAGCAAATTAAACAGGTCGTAGTAATAATCATTTTGCATAGATGTACGCAAAATAGAATAACCAAACATACCCGGTGTAAGCGGTTCTATTTTGGTAAACTGTTTTTGTTGCAGGGTTTGCGGTGTCTCTTTAAAATTAAACCACTCAAATTCCTGTGCAAAAGAAGCATGGTAGCCCATGTCTGCACACTGCTTTACCACACGCTTCAATAAACTCCTGCTGCAGGATGGCAGATCATGGCCAGGTTTGCCACTAAAGTCTGCCAGGAAAAAAGGTATATCATCCTGCCAGGGAATACTGCGCATTGTTGAAAGGTCTATACGCACGGGTCTGTCCGGGTAGCCGGAGTGCCAGCCCGTAAGTTGTACATTATCGTAGGCGTGGTCGTTGCTGTCCCATCCAAATACCACATCGCAAAAACCAATACCGCTATCCAGTGTGTCGAGCAGTTTTTGCTTGCTGATTACTTTGCCACGCAATATGCCATCGATGTCTGCAAAAGCAAATTTTATTTTGTCAATATTATGTTGCTGTAAAAATCCTTTCAGTTCCTGGTTATCCATGATGTGGTGGTTAACTGTTATACTAAGTTAAATACAAAGTTGTGTGTATAAAAGCTTATTTCAAACAGTAATTAACATGGTTTTATTGTGGGCCATGCTACAGTATATGCATGAGGCTTTCGTTGCGTCGCACTCTTGTACGGCATTGCATGTTTCGGCAGTTCCGGTTCCGGCAGCTTATGTTTTATCCATACCTGTCAATGTTTATGTATAAGCTACTGTTACCCTGTAAAAAAAGTTGTTTGTAAAAAGGCAACATGCATTTTAAAAGCAAGCAGTAATTTTAGCGCTGCTATGAAACTACTATCGCCGCAACAGATACATGATTGGGATGCCTATACTGTAGCCAACGAACCAATAGCCTCTATAGACCTGATGGAGCGTGCCGCAAAACGTTGTACTGATTTTATTATCGGACAAAATTTCCCGCAACAACAGGTGGTGATCTTTTGTGGTAAAGGCAATAATGGGGGAGATGGTCTTGCTATAGCAAGACAACTGACCGATGCAGGTTTAACCGCTGTGGTGTATATACTGGAGTTTGGAGCACGGGGTACAGATGATTTTCAAATAAACCTGCACCGGTTGCACCAGGCCAATGTGCAGGTACATTATATTCAGTCCGGGGAGTTCTTTCCGTTTATTGATAAAGAAGATCATCTTGTTATAGATGCATTGTTTGGCAGCGGGCTAAACCGGCCCTTGCAGGATCTGAGTGCCGCTCTTGTTTACCATATCAACGACTCCGGTGCCAGCGTAGTAGCCATTGATGTGCCGAGTGGTATGTTTATAGATAAAAGTTCGAAAGGTGCCGCTGTAATTAAAGCCACCCATACACTCACTTTCCAGGCGTTGAAACAATGCTTTATCGTAGCAGAAAATGAAGCATTGACAGGGTTGGTTCATGTGCTGGATATTGGCTTGTTACCCGCTTTTCTCCATACGGTTGAGGCACCGCGTTTCAGTAACCGGGAAGATGTTGCTGCGATCATGAAGCCGAGAACATCCTTCGCACATAAAGGAACATACGGGCATGCAATGCTTGTTGCAGGTAACAAAGGCAAAATGGGTGCTGCAATCCTTTGTGCAAAAGCTGCTTTAAAAACAGGCGCCGGCCTGGTTACACTTTGCACACACGAAGATTACTTCAGCGCGGTACACAGTGCACTGCCCGAAGCTATGTGCCTGTCGCAACATGAAGTTGTTGATACGGCAACATATAAAACAATTGGCATAGGCCCCGGCATAGGTACAGGTGCTGAAAGCGGTTCCCTGGTATCAAAAACACTGGAGCAGTTTACAGCGCCAATGGTTATAGATGCGGATGCGCTGAATATTGTTTCGGCCAATAAAACATGGCTGGAAAAAATGCCGGCACAAACAATTGTAACACCGCATCCCAAAGAATTTGAAAGGCTTTTTGGTAAAAGTGACAATGATTTTGACCGTTTGCAAAAAACCATTACACTCTCTAAGCAATACCCGCTGATCATTGTATTGAAAGGTCATTATACGCTGGTAGCTGCAAATGGTAATGCATGGTTCAATACAACCGGCAACGCCGGTATGGCAAAAGGTGGCAGCGGGGATGTGTTGACGGGCATGCTGACTGCATTACTCGCACAGGGCTACGAGCCTTTACAGGCTGCCATTGCAGGTGTTTACCTGCATGGGCTGGCAGCAGATATTGCGGCACAAACCATGGCGCAGGAATCAATGCTGGCTTCTGACATTATTGATCATATATCTGATGCATTGCTTAGCCTGCATGAAACTGCGGGTCAGTCATTTTAGTTTTTACAACCTGCACAGGAACCGGCTCGTAGTAAGTGTTGTATAGTAGCACATGCCTGCCAGCGTACCGAACCCTGAAGTGTGCGACGCAACGGCAATGATATACATCTTTAACCACGCTAGTCCACGCGTCTAACTTTTACTGTATAATTGGGCTTTGATTGATCTATAAATGGTTTTATCTTAGAGAGCAACTCATAATTTTCCGTATCTTCTTCAAATTGAATAAATATAAACTCGTCGTCATTTTCTATATCAATTTCCCATGTATCAAACATGAGAATTTCATTATAAAGTATACCTAGTTGTTGAGCATATTCTTTGTATAAATATGCGGTGTTCTCTAATGCATTCAATCCTATAGAAACTCTTCTTCGACTACTTATTCCCTTAATTTGTCTGAGTATTTCTGTTGGTGAATTTTTTGAAAATTGAACATCTAAGTTGACTTCATCTTCTTCAAAATCCCAATCAGTTTGTACTAACTGGCCATAGCTTATCCCTAATACTTTTGCTAGTAGGGCATCTCGTTTAATCTCCTCATTTTCCATCATTTCATTTTTCAGCACACCCATAATATCAATTTTTATTTTTCTTTTTTAAAACCTGTTCTGTTTTAGCTTTTTTATTTACAGTACTATCTTTTGGTACATAAGAAGTACTCATATTGAATAGTTCTTCAAATGAGGTGTTGAGCTTTATTTTTTTCTCTTGCGTTGCATTGGCCTTAATTTTCTTTGACGTAATTAAATATTTTGACTAATCCAAATCTTATTATTCACAATCGGTCTAATTCTATGGATAACGTTAGACTAAATTTTTTGTCGCCATTAGGATTATTTCATCTATATTTGATGAATGGAAAATATTTCTATCCATATTGATTTAAAATCAGACAAGCAAGCTCGGCTTCACATTAAATTATATGAAACCGAAATCGCAAATCTGCAAGATAAAGTTAACGATTTGAACAAACAGTTGGAAGAAACTTCAAGTGAAATCGAGCAGTACAGAACGCTCATATATGACATCAATAAGCAACTAAAATACGCAGGTACAGGAAAGACTATAAGTGATTATGTTAAAATTAGTCCTAAAGAAAATGAGTATAGCGATAAGTGGCCGCTCTTTAAAAAATGTGAGTACATATTAAATAACTCTTCAACATTACTAACTACGCGGGAACTGGCAGAAAGGATATTTGAGATTGAAAATTGGTTTGACGAGAAAAACGAAAGCGTAATCGACCCATTACATAAAAACATCGGAGCAACATTATATCAAAAACTACAAAAAAACGAGATATTTTATAGAGAAAACATTAACGGCGAGTATAAATACGGTTTATTAGAAAAGGTAGTAAAAGAACCTGAAAGTGAAGAAGAATTAGACTTACCTTTCTAATAAAAAACCGCCTGGTTCAGAGGCGGCAATTTTTTTAGTAGACATGGATAACAAAATACTGAGGGGATGGCCAAGTTGGTTAAGGCACAGGACTGGTACTCCTGAACCGCGGGATCGTACCCCGCTCCCCTCTCTTTTTGCGTATATGCAAGGTAATACGCTTAAATGAGATAAACAAATTTCTTAAGAACAAATTGTCGTTTCGCAGGCGACAATAACAAGAACAGTATCAATATATGTACTGTTAACCCTGTGCACACAGCCTCTCATAAGGGTCTCTCATTAGGCGTAAGTGTTGTGTACGGGATTGTTATTATATGTAAAGTACGTACTAAACTTGACAATAGCAAGCTTCTTAGTCAACTTTACCAATAAGTTGTTTGTATTTCAATCTCCCTTCACACTTCTTTATACTTACCTGAAATCTATCTACGTCTTTTATCTTACGTGTATTATACCTGTATGCAGTCTCAATACAATACCTGCTTAAATGTTTTACAGATACTTGGTGATATATTCCATAGATAGAGCGTTTAAGGTGGCTAAAAAAACCTTCTACGCTATTTGTATGAAATCAACTTGCGTTGACGTATTCATCTAAATTGTGGTTAACTACTTCATGTTGCAGATATTCTTTGTCTAAGCCACGGTAAGCAATAAAGCTATCAGTAACTACAACTGTATTCTTATCAACATGCGCACGTACCATATCTTTTAAAGTCTGTTTTGAACTATCCCAAACTTGGACTTTAACCTTACTATCTTGTTCCAAAAGAGCTACAACAGGAGTTTTGTTGTCTATGTGACTTCTATTCTCAGCATGAGCCTTTCCCCTTATGGATTTATGCTTATTCTTCATTTTGCCGCCAACGTAAGTTTCATCAATTTGCACCATATTTGAAGATTTTTCCTCAGACTTATCTACGTACATTTCACGTATTCTGTGTAATACAAACCATGCACTTTTTTGTGTTATTCCTAAGTCTCTAGCAAGTTGATGTGAGCTTATACCTTTCTTATGGTTACCTATTAAATACATAGCGAGAAACCATTTTTGTAAAGGCACTTTACTATTCTCATAAATACTGCCAACAGTAACACTAAATATCTTTCTACATGTTTTTTCTCTGCATTTAAAACGCTTATTATCGCTGAATCTGCAAACATTAGTTGATTGACAGAAAGGACATACAACACCATTAGGCCAACGTCCATCTTCTAAAAACTTTCTGCATACTTCATCGCTATTAAAGAAATTTGTAAACTCGATTATGTTCTTAAAGTATTTCATTGTTTAAAGTTTATAACTTTCAACTATTTAGGTAAAAAAATATATTTATCTACGATTAACAACAGGTATAGAAGGAAATCTATTCAATTCTATAAACTGTATTCCATCAATAATGAATGCAGACATTTTGCCTTCTTTTATTAACTTGTAAATGTATGACGGAGTTACACTTTCTCTTAAAGCGTAATTTTTTATTGTCATCAAATTAGCAATATCAACTTTCATAATATAAAATTACATACTAAAGTTGAAAGTTACAAACTTTAAACAAATATTTTTTTATGGCTGACAGGCAATATAATCGCATAGTTCAAACTACATTGAAATATAGAGGCGTTGTAATACATCAAATGTCTCATTTGGAAAAAGCATTAGATACATACATTGCACACTATTTAACTGATAATAACGAGGTTAAAATTAGTGAGATGCAATTACTAATATTTGGAGATAATAGAATGACAATGGAAAGTAAAAGACAAATATTCCATTACATTGCTCAACATCACGATAATTGGTGGTATAAGAATTATAAACCAGTAAGAGAGGTTGAATCTAAAAAAGGCTCTGTTTTGATGAATAAAGATTTGACATGGGTTATTGAGCAGAGAAATGTTTTTGCGCATTGCATTCCTGACACGAGATATGAAGCCTATTTAGAAACTGATTCAGTTGGTTTTTTAAAATTTAAAGACAAAGAAGAACGAATACAATTTACTCAGGATGAATTTAATATACTCGAATTAACAATTCTTAATTTAGTCAATTATTTTATGCATAGAAATAATATTTAGTAGAGCCCCTATTTAATGGGTATTGTGCACAAATCCATTACGTCAACGGGGCTAACTACCTTCTTTAATTATTTTACGTGGTTAAAGTAATATATCATCGCCGACGCAACGATGCATCATAGCAGTAATGCAGCCTGGCTCATACCTCATCGAACAACCAATGTAACGTGCGCTGCGAAAAGAAAGATAAAACAGTAAAATACTTTACCGGCGCATGCCAATAAATAGATCAGGGCGGGCGTTTGAGTTGCTGTATTTACTTAATTTAGAGCTTTCGGTAATACATAAACCCCGCATCATGTTTTCGTCAATCAAAAGAGCACTGCATCCAAAAATCTTACAGAAAAAAATGTTGCGTATTGCCATGCGTGGCAAAAATGTTGAATGCCCCTGTTGCGGTGCTACGTTTGTAACATTTTTGCCTGCAGGTATTCAGAAACGGCCCAATGCGGCATGTTTAAAATGCGGTTCGCTGGAAAGGCACAGGGCATTGTCGTTGTACTTTAAAGACAATCCAGGTTTATTTAAAGCACACAACCGGTTATTACACGTAGCGCCTGAAAAAATATTCAGTATCTATTTTCAATCGCGAAAAGATATTGAATATGTGGCCATAGACCTTGAGCCTGATGCATACGATTATGCACCGGCCACCATTGCCATGGATCTTACCGACCTTCAATTTGATGCAGATAATTTTGATATCATTATCTGCAGCCATGTGCTGGAACATGTGCCGGATGATGCCAAAGCAATGCAGGAAATGTATCGTGTGCTTAAGCCAGGCGGCTGGGCAATCATTAATGTTCCCGTTGATCCTAACCGCACAAAAACCTTTGAAGACCCAACTATACACGACCCTGTAAAACGTACGGAGCTTTTTAACCAGCCAGACCATGTAAGGGTGTATGGCAAAGATTATGTTGACCGTTTACAGGCTGCAGGCTTTGTTGTGGAGGTAATACAATGGTATTATCAATACGATCACAACACACGGTTTAAGTACGGTCTTAAAGAAAATGAACTGATTTATTTATGCCGCAAGTAACGCTTATTCACTCAGCGATAAGCCTGCTGTATCATCCAGCCTTGCAATAATTCCCCAACCATAAAAGTAGTTTGCCAGCGCGATCATTATTTCGTTTTTGCCTTGTTTTAATGGCAATGTAAAGTTTGCGTTTTCTATGGTGCACCTGCCATCATTTTTCGCCTGTGGTGTACCAAAGTAATTTTTGCCTGCATACACTATTTGCCCGTTGATGAATACCCATGCTTCATCACTAAAACCAAGTTGTATTGTTCGTTCCTGTTCTTTATCTGCTATAATGGTGGTGCGCAGCCAGGTTAACCTGCGTGCATCATTTTCTGTTGCGCCAAACAAATTATATACGTTTACAATACCCCTGTTGTTGGCAATAAGAGGTTGCCATTTCGCAGAACTGTCCGGCAAATCAGCTTTAGTGAGGGTGCCGTACATGCTGGGGAGACTGATGATGATTTCTTTGCCAAAAGGGAACCCGATCGCCGGTGCAACTTCCCATTTCCTCAGGTAGCGTGTGTCGTTGGCAATAACGTTTAATGCTGCCGAAGAGTCAAGCGATTCAACAACTCCCGGTTTTATAACAAGGTTGGCAAAGATCACATTTCCTGATAAGGAGATGCCGCCAGATCGTTGGCTGCTTTCCAGCTCTGGTACAACAAGCGCTGGTTTATGCATGTCGTTCACATAAGCCTTCATTTGTTTACCGGATATTACCAGCTTTACATGGTTCCAGCTATCCTGATGTATGACTGCGCCGGCCTGGTATTCATCAGCAAGATCCCACATACTTACACCGTCTTTTATCTCGGCATATTGAAGGGTTGTTCTTGTTGCACTGCTTACCGGGCCAAAAGACCTGATATAAAAATGCTCGCCGTTTTTATTGTCAGCCGACATACGAAAGTTAATGCCGGGAAACCCCATGCCGGACAATTCCACATCGAATTCTATGGTGCCGGCTGTAAATACCTGGTCTTTGAGAAAAACCTGGTAAAAAGCATTGTTCCGGCCTTTTACACAACGCACTGATTTGTATAACACAAACTCAGTTTTGGAAGAATCGAATTGCCACGCTGCAGGTTGCATGGGAACAGTTATGTGTTTTGCCTGTGCCTTTGCGCCGCAGCAGGTTATTAGTACAGCAATGCTTATAAAAACGGATCTTTTTTTCATGTTGAATACTTATTGCCCTAAAGTAAGCTGCACAAAAAGTGCGGGTAAATTTTTTCGACCAATTACATATTTGGAAAGACGTATAGTTAAAGCAGTAACCTGCAAACCATTTATAAAAACAGCATGTATTTTTTCCGGGTACTTCTGATAAACCTTAATTTTAAAGACCTCTTTCTCTAACGATAAATGCAACAAGATGAAAAAAATGTTTGCTGCTGCTACAAAGTCGCAGGTAAAAGCCGCTATTAATCGCCGCAAATTTGTTGGGCTTGGTTCGGCTGCCGCGCTCGGTTTTACCATTGTGCCCAGGCATGTGCTCGGTGGCCCCGGTTACACGGCGCCGAGCGATAAAATTACCCTTGCATATATTGGCATGGGCACGCAGGGAATACGGGAAATGCTGCCATTGCTCGCAGTACCCGAAATACAGGTAGTGGCCGTATGTGATCCCAATAAAGAAGCGCGTGGCTACCGCGACTGGGGCAAAGATTACCTGCGCAATGAAATAAGGAAAGCCATCAATAACCCTAACTGGAGCCCCGGCGGCGATAATGCTGTTGCCGGTGGAAGGGATAATGGCAAAGCAATCGTTGACGCCTATTATGCAAACGCCAGGAAAGATCCCGCTTATAAAAGTTGCGCAGCTTATGCCGATGTTCGTGAACTTTTTGCCAAAGAAAAAGACGTGGATGCCGTGAAGATAATGACGCCCGATCACCTGCATGGTGTGCTTTGTACGGCGGCTTTAAAAAGAGGTAAACATGTGCTGGTACACAAACCGCTTTCCAACAGGCTTACAGAAGGAAAGAAAGTGATTGAAATGGCAGCCGGTAAGCCAAATGTTATTACGCATCTTATTCCGTGGGATTCGAATGGTTCTATGGATACCGTCATGAACTGGATAAATGCAGGCGCCATTGGTACGTTAAAAGAAATACACAACTGGACCAACAGACCCGTCTGGCCGCAATACCCCGATCTGCCAAAAGATAAACCGCCTGTGCCCGAAGGCTTCGATTGGGATCTTTGGCTTGGCCCCGAAGCCATGCGTGACTACAGCCCCGACTATACGCATATGGTTTTTCGTGGCTGGTACGACTTTGGCGGCGGTGCCATGGCAGACATGGGGCATTACAGCCTGTGGACTGTCTTCAATGCGCTTAAACTTACGTCGCCGGTAACGGTTATTCCAAACCGCAGCCATGTATGCGGTTTTCATGAGCCCGTACCTTACCGCATTAATAACGACTTTTCTTTTCCGATGGCGAGTATGGTGCGCTTTAAATATCCTGCAAATGGCAGCAGGCCCGCTGTTGACCTCTGCTGGTACGATGGTGGAATGAGGCCGCCGGTTCCCGAAGAGCTGCTGGCAGAAGGCAAAGAACTGCAGCAGGAAGGCATGATGTTCGTTGGTGAGAGCGGTAAAATTCTCGCAGGGTTCAATGTGCAGAATCCACAGATCATCGCCGGGAAAAAGATGGAAGCGCCTAAAACAAACAGCGATAGCCGCGACCAGGTATCGCAAACGTCTGCCGCCTTGCCGTTGTTTGTAAACGCATGCAAAACCGGTAAGCAATATGCAGGAAGTTTTCCTGAAGCAACCTATATTACAGAAGCTGTAAACCTTTATGCAGCTTCACTCCGGGCGAATAAGATATTGAAGTACGATGCAGCATCGCAAAGCATTACAAATGTAAAAGAAGCCAATGCATACCTTAGCAGAAGCTACCGGAAAGGGTGGGAGCCTGATGCTATTTAATGCAGATTTTAGCAGCCATTTTATTTTTGTGCAGGTACCGGCTTTTGTATTTCATGGCATCGCCTGTTGCGTCGCAAGCACTTTATCTTCCGGTTCAATGGGCAGCTTCAGCGATCTGTTTGTGCTATGCCGCCATTTACCAACCGGTAGCAGCTAAAGCAAGATTGCATACGCTCCGCTTCCATCTTCGCATTGCCCAATAATGTTCCGGCCGCTGAAGAGTGCGACGCAACAACAGCCACATTTTTATACTGTAGCCGGGTACACAAAAGCTTTCTTTTTTTATTAAACGATCCGAAAGCCTGTTGTGTAAGTGTAGGCGCTGCATGCCCGTAAGCATAGAATATTCAGGACTGGTACGATAGAACGTAAAAAACTTAACATTGAAAAAACATGGTCAATGTTAACTTTAGGTTACTAAATCATTAAATATGGCGAAAGTAAATTCTACAACGAAAGGAAATAAAAAAGAACTGAAGCATAAGATCGAAGCCGCGCTGGATAAGATGATGGCGGATATGCTGGAAGGCAAAGAGATATCAAAACACCTGCATAAGAAAATGAAAAAAGCCGGTAAACTGCTGGCAGAAGGCCTAACCGAAGACAAACAGCCACAGGAAAAAGAACCGGTGAAAAAAGCGGCGAAGGCTGCCGCAAAAGAGGCACTGCCAAAAAAAGCTGTTGCCAAAAAAGCGATTGTAAAAAAAGCTGCCGGTAAAAAGGCAGCAAAGAAATAGCCATCAAAGCTCAGCCCCGCCAGGTATTGCGGGGCTTGTTGTTTATATTGTTTAGCAGCGCTTGTCCAGGCTGTAAGCTCATGTTTAGAAGCCAATATATGCACGGCCGTTTTCCGCTTACCGTGTTATTAGGCCAAAACATAGCAAACTCCCTTGCACGATAACATTGTGAAGTTTTCTTTCTTACTTTAGCTGACAAACAACATGGTTATGGTTCCATCAATGAGGCAATGGTTCAATGAAAATTTTACTACAGAAAAGTACCAGGCATATCTTGATGCATTGAATGCTTCGCACCCGGGTGATATTGAATTCCGCATTGCAGAAACACCCGTATTTGTTGATAAGGTGTTTACGGAAAAAATGCTTGCTGCCTGTGAAAGTATTGTGGATGTAATAACGCAATTCAATTTTAAAACGCTTACGGCGCATGCTATACCGGCAGAAATAAAAGTACCCGGAGAAAATGATTATTCAGATTTTATCGCATTTGATTTTGGTATTTGCGAAAATGAAGCTGGTGAACTGGAACCGCAACTGATCGAAATGCAGGGCTTTCCCACACTTTTTGCATTTGAAGTACTGATAACAGAAACTGCAAAAAAAGCATTTGATATTCCTGATAATTACGATGGCTACCTCGGCGGTTTTGATAAAGATTCTTACCTCGCTTTATTAAGAGAAATAATTGTGGCAGACTGCAAGCCCGGTGAAGTGATCTTGCTGGAAGTATTACCGCATAAGCAAAAAACCCGGATTGATTTTTACTGTACACAGGATTACCTGGGTATACCGATTGTTTGCATAACTGAACTGGTAAAAGAAGGCAATAAGCTCTTTTATATGAACAACGGTGTAAAGACGCAGGTGAAAAGAATTTATAACCGAGTGATCTTTGATGATCTTCAGCAGCAATCTGCGGAAATACAGGAAAAAGGAAAAATCCTGTTTGAAGAACTGGATGTACAATGGGTGCCACACCCTAACTGGTTTTACCGCATCAGCAAATTTACGCTGCCTTATATCGATCATCCATACGTGCCGAAAACAAACTTCCTGAGTGATATAAAGCAATTGCCTGCAGACCTTGAAAATTATGTTTTAAAACCATTGTTTTCTTTTGCAGGCCAGGGCGTGGTGATTGACGTTACAAAAGAAGACATTGAAAAAGTAACCGATCCGCATAACTGGATACTGCAACGAAAAGTAAAGTATGCAGAGGTGATTGAAACACCTGATATACCAGCCAAGGCTGAAATAAGAATATTTTACTTCTGGAAAAAAGGTGAAGCAAGACCAGTACCGGCACAAAATCTTGCACGGCTTAGTAAAGGCAAAATGATTGGCGTACGCTATAACAAAGACAAAGAATGGGTAGGCGGTACGCTGGTTTTCTTTGAAAAATAATAATAGACATTTAAGGCTGCATTTCAAACAAACGGTTTTACGAAAGTAGAACCGTTTGTTTTTACGGTAAACCGTAACGTTTAGTGGATTGTGTAGAACTTATTTCCCTTATTCTATACACATAAACCTTAAATTATATAATTTGAAAATTAATATTTTAATTTTCTTTTAAGATGTTTTATTAGTCATTAGTATTGCTTATCCGTGAAACTCAGACTATGACTAACATCAACCTAATCCTTGTAGCCGTACTGTTGTTCATTTTTTCCCGAGGTAATGCACAGGCAACAATAAGCCCGGCGATAGCTGTTGGTAAGTACATTCCGTTTAATAACGGGGGGCAGAAAAAACTTACTGCTATGCTAAACGTTAACGCAGGCTACATGTTTACTGTAGGCAATGAAAGAGGCGCATTTTACCCGCTGACAGAACTTAGTGTATTGGTGCCGCTTGATAATGATCACCCGGTGTCTTTTGCATTGTTGGCCGGTACTTATTTACCTGTATTTGACCGGTTCTCTTTTGCGTTGCTGGGCGGTGTGGAAACGCATTTACAGCAGTTGTATGATTATTCATCAGAATCGAAAGACGGTGGAATAACATACCCTGTAAAAGGAAAGTTTCAACCATGTGGCCGCCTTCGTATTATGCGTACTTCAGGGGTAGATGAAAAAACAAAACTTTACACAGAGTTTGCCTACGACCAAACGATGCCGCTGGTGAAGTTTGGTATGTTTATTACGATAACTAAAAAAAGCTAGATCGATGGAAGCTTCTCAATTATCAAACATTGATGCAGCCTCATTTTTTGCAGGCATGTTTACCACCGTTATTATTGCAGCACTTGCCGTAATTATATTGTACTTCAGGTTTAATGCGTGGAAGCAAAAGAACGCTGCGTCTTCTTACCTGGATAATCACCAGCACTATACTGCCAACATGCAGCAATAAATTATCGGGGAATTCGTACCGCGAACTGCTGATGCCATGAAAACTGAACGATGAACCGAGCGTGGCAACAGCAGACGCACAATGATATACTGCCGGTTACCTGTTTATTTTGCCTTACCTCTTGCCAGGCTGCCGCTTAATGCAGCCAGAGATGAGATAAGCCCGCCTACAAATGCCGACAACAGCATCACTGAAAAAGCGCTGCTCCCTATTTTTAAAATCTCCGCCACTTTTTTTGACAAAAGATGATCGTTGGTGTAGTCAATGATAAAGGTGTGTATGATGAACAGGAGAAATACACCAAAAAAGCCGGAAACAAAGGCCAGGCCTGCCTTTTGGTGCACCACTACTGCTACCACAAAAGATGTAATGGCAAAACTCCACCATGGAAAAAACAGTGGCGCGGCATGGCCAAGTAATGCAGTAAGCAAAATAGCTACAAAGAATTTCATGTTGGATTATGATTTACTGAAAGTGATTTTTCCTTTCAGGTTGGTTTGTTTTTGTAAAGTAAGTTTATCTGTAAACAACAATTTGTAGTACCGGCCTGCCACGTAGTCTCCTATAAAAGCATCGTAATATTTACTGCCGGGGTTGCCACTTTGTCCGCCCGGGTAAATAGCGTATGCATTGGTTTCATCGGTTAGTTCTACAATCATTTTCCAGCTTGGGCCATGGTATTGTTTGTATGCATTGATGATGCCATCTCCGCCACCGGCAAAGAGGTGAAGATTGCTGAATGCAGGCAGTTTTAACAGGTGTCTTACGCCACTGTTTTTATACTTGCCCCATGCCAGGTTATCGTCAGCATCGAGTTGTTTTAATGCTGTTACAGATTTTCTGAATGCAGTGTAAATATCATCCTGTATGGTTTCTTTTTCACCGGTGTTTATATTGTCTGCAAAAAGCTTTAGCGAATCTTTTAGCAGCGATTCTATGAGTGTACTGTTTTCAGGCGCTGGTAACGGGTAAGCTGATTGCGCCAGCTCATCGCCATAAACAGTTGCTACAAGGCTGTCTATCCACAAAGAAAAAACAGTGGCGCCACGGCTTGCTGCATTGTTCTGCAGGTCCCATGTTTTAAATGTGTTGAAATATTTTAGTTCATCTGCTGAAAGGCTGCTGTCGCTGATGTACCGGAGTAACACGGGTTTTGCTATCTCTGCAAAAAGGTTGTAATTATTGTTCTGCATTTGCTGCATAGAGTCGATGGTAGCCTGTTGCATTTGTGTAAGCAACCTGTTTACCATTATACCCCTGTATACCGGGTAAGTACCCCCGAGATAATAAGGGTAAGAAGTATCGTAAGGATATTGATTTGCGCTGCTGATAAAACCGCGATCCGGATTGTGCATGGTTATATTCATACTGTCTGGTATAAAGCCGCGCCATGCAAATGTGCTGTCGGTGCCGGGCATTATAAAATCTCCCTGTCTTCTCCATTTGGCGGGAAATTTTCCCTGCTGGCGCATCGCGATATCGCCACCTTTTGATGCAAATGCAAAGTTTTGACCGGGGCAGGAATACTCTGCCAGTGCGGCTTTATAGTCATCGAAATTTTTAGCGCGGTTCAAATAGTAGAATGCTTTTAGTTCGTCGCTTTCTTCGTGTGCAGCCCATTTTACCGCGTATGCATTGCCAGACTGCAGTTTGTCAGGGAATGAGGCATCATACATTACGGGACCCCACACGGTCATTGGTATTTGCAGTGTGTCGGCTGGTTTGCCTTTTATTTTTATAATCTCCTGCCTGAATGTGGTTGTATGCCAGGTGCTGTCAAACAAATATTCGGCCCGGGTTTCATCTTTGAATGTGATCTCGTAATAATCTCTTACATCTCTTTCGGCATTTGTTACACCCCATGCACAGCTATCATTAAACCCGATGATCACAGAAGGAGAGCCCGGTAAGCTTGCGCCGTATACATTTAAACCCGGCGCGGTAATCTGCATCTCGTACCAGATAGATGGCAGGTTTAAACCAAGATGCGGATCGTTGCAAAGTATTGGCCTGCCGCTTTTTGTTTTGCCGCCGCTTACTGCCCAGTTATTGCTGCCATTGTCACGCTCCGGCTGCATTGCCTTAACTGCGGCAGTAACCTTTTTAAAGGCCGTGTACAGGGAATCTGCCATTACCGGCGGTTTCATATCAGCACCGCGTTTAGGAAATACTGTGCCTTTTGGTATAATCGGGTCGAGCGAATCCTGGCCATAAGGGTATAGCGCTTCATACTGTTCACGGCTGAAGACCGCACGTGCGCTGGTCATCTCAAAGTCGCGTTCAAAACCCGCCAGGTCCCACGCCATATATTTTGAAAGCAATGCTGTTCTTAAATTCGTCCATGGCTCCGGCCTGTAATCGAGCAGTTTAAATTCAACAGGGTAGGAGGCTTCATCAAGTGTATTGATGTATGCATTTACACCTGCTGTATATGCATCGCATGCAGCGAGTATCTCCGGGTCTTTTTCAATGGCTTTTAAAGTGTTTTCTGCACCATACACCATACCCAGTCTCCTGAACATTTTATCAATAGCAAGAAAGTTGGTACCGTTGGCAGAATCGCCCATTATTTCGCTAAGCCTGCCGGCAGCCGCATCTGTCTGAAATTCCATTTGCCAAAGGCGAAACCTTGCATGTATAAAACCCTGTATAAAATAAGCATCGTGTTCGTCACCTGCATAAATGTGCGGCACAAGCCTGTCATCAAGATATACTTCAGAATTACCGTGTAACGCTTCGGCAATGATGTTCATGCTGAATGATTCGTTTGACCGCTCTGCGTTTTGCCAGAAACCTTTTTGCGGCGACAAAAAATAGCCAAGCCTTGGCGTTTTGCTGTCGCCAAGTGTAAGCTGGTGATCAAGTGTATAAACAAGTGCTATTGCAGCCAGTGCGCAAACAATGGATAGTATGATTCTCATGTATTGCAAATAAAGTTTGAAAGTATGGATATTTAAAACAAATAGTGTGTTTTTTGGTAACAGGCAGCGGTATTTCAATGGGGCTTTTGTTGTGTCACTCACTTGTACTTCCGGTTCTATATGCAGCCCTTGCGATCAGTAAACAAACCCTAAAACAGTTTTAAATCCGTTTTTATTTACACTGGTTGCATGTTTTGAGTAAACAATTACACAGCACCATTGATATTCAGCCATTCTTTTTTTTGGTATAATAATTTCACTCATACTGCGAAACAAAACTATTCTACCATGAAAGCATTCGGCATTATACTTATCGTAGTTGGCATTTTGATGCTCATTTTTACAAACATCAACTTCACCACAGAAGAAAAGGTTGTTGACGCAGGACCAATCGAAATCAATAAGAAAGAGAATAAATCTATAGGCTGGCCTACATGGGCCGGTGGTGTGGCGGTAGTAGCAGGTGTAGCGCTGGCTGTTGCAGGACGAAAAAGATAAAATATCCGTAACAATTTTTGTTGTTATAGTTTATGTATAAAGCAGGTTAACCACCTGCTTTTTTTATAACGCTGGTTTAAACGTGCTTGTATAAGCATTGCGCTGCAGCTGCCATAACAACCGAACGTACAAGTGAGTGACACAACAGGCGATGCCATGAAATGCTACCGCTGAAACAATAATATATAAAGCATTCAGTGCAACTAAAAACTACATTTGGTACAATAATTAAATTCAGTTTTCACGTCAGTAAATGCTACCGCTGAAACAATAATATATAAAGCATTCAGTGCAACTAAAAACTACATTTGGTACAATAATTAAATTCAGTTTTCACGCCAGTAAATGCTACCGCTGAAACAATAATATATAAAGCATTCAGTGCAACTAAAAACTACATTTGGTACAATAATTAAATTCAGTTTTCACGTCAGTAAATGCTACCGCTGAAACAATAATATATAAAGCATTCAGTGCAACTAAAAACTACATTTGATACTATAAATCAATTCAGTTTTCACGCCAGTAAATGCTACCGCCGAAACAATAACAGACAAAGCATTCAGTGCAACTAAAACTGCTGCCTGCTACATAAAAAAACGCCGTATACATACGGCGTTTACAAAAAGTAAGGTGGCTTTTTAAGCACTTAGTTCTTCATAAGCGGCGGTAAGCGGTCGTTCAATGCCGGGGCCTTTCCACTCTTCAGCACCTGGTATAACGGTGGTTTTGAGCACTTCTTCTTTAGACTTACCGGATTTTATGGCGCCTTCCACAAAGACAAGTGTTTTTTCAATATAGCTTCTGAATGCTTTTACATCTTCTGCGGTACCTGTTACATTATAGCCTGCTTCTGCATGACCAAACACGTAGGTCGTTTTCTTATTGAATTTATCCAGCGTCTTGTCGAGTACTGTTATCCAGTTTTTCATACTGGCGCCGGCAGTCCTGTCCACATACGGATGTCGGCGGTTGGCAACCAGGTCGCCTGTATGTACAATGTTTGCTTTCTCAAAATGGATGAGGGCATCACCATTGGTATGTGCTGCGCCAAAATAATACAGGCAAAGTCGCTCCTTACCAATTGACTCGCACCACACGTGCCCGAATGTCTGACCAGGATAAAGTTGTTTGTCTTCGGTTTTGTTTTTTATGGCAACATCCTGCTGGTTCTTCTTGCTGTTCTCATGCGCCAGCACATGCTGCACAATATCTTTAAAGGCTATGTTGCCACTGCTATGATCTCCGTGGTGGTGTGTATTTATCAGCAACCTGAATGTCTGAGATTGTTTTTTTAGTTCATCTATAAGGTGTTGCGCCTGTTCCGGGAATTGGGAATCCACCACCACAATGCCGTCTTTTGTGTAGTAAAAAAGAATGGTGCCGCCTTTTTCTGTAAACACACCGGCATCGTTGGTCAGCATCTGGATTTTCCATGCCGGTTGCTGAAACATTCGTGCAATGGAAGCCTGCCTGAATAACGTTAAGCCCGTTGCTGTTAAC
The DNA here is from genome assembly GCF_015831355.1 of Panacibacter microcysteis. Lineage (NCBI taxonomy): Bacteria > Pseudomonadati > Bacteroidota > Chitinophagia > Chitinophagales > Chitinophagaceae > Panacibacter > Panacibacter microcysteis. Next base: position 1,216,027 of record NZ_JADWYR010000002.1, on the reverse strand, counting down.
AACGCAGATTGTATAAATTGTTTTCGCTGCATACTGGTAAGTAGTTTGTAAATAATTGTAAAACAAACTCTAATATAAATAAAAAGCAGGAACATGCGTTCCTGCTTTTGCGTGATGCGGTGTGTTTTTTATTGTTTTACAAATTTTACCGTTTTAGTCTCTTCATCAGTTTTTACCAGCATTACGTAATTGCCGGAAACAAGCATACTTACAGGAATAGTCTGTATGTTTTTGCCAGCCTGCAGGTTTACGGACAAACGTTGCACAAGCTGCGATTGGGTATTGATAACTTGTATAACGGCTGAACTGCTTTTTGCAACGGTAAGCTCGATGTTTATTTTATCCACTGCGGGGTTAGGATACACTTTTATCGTTGCTGCTGTTGCAATATTTACCATAGCAGCAGCAGATGATGCCATCAGTGAAGGCTGATCCACACAGATATTGTTGAAGGACAGTGAAGCTGCAGATTGAGTACCGGCAAGAGGTGTAGCCGTAAAAAAGCTACCCGGCTGAAATGTATTACCGGTTTTCTTTTTCAATACAGCGTCTGTTAAAGTACTTGTTCTGGTAACGGCGTTACAATTATTGCCATTTTCATCAATGCGCATAAGGTAGCAGGAAGGGTTAACAGGGTCAAGATCTTTCGCTGCTATTACATAGCCGCCATTCTTAAGCCTTGTAATTGAAACCGCTTCCTCATCTCTGTCTGTACCAAGTGTCTTAGACCAAACAACGGTTCCGTTGGTAAGCATTTTTACAAGGTAGATATCAGTTTTTTGCGTGGCATTATCGAAAGAGATTGTTTTGCCTGCCAGCATAATGGTATCACTAAAAATGTTTACGGCTGTTAAGTAATCTTTATCGTCTCCGCCAACTCTTTTCTGCCATACCACTGCACCATTGTTGTTGAGTTTTAACACGAGGCCGTCTGTTTGCGTGTTATCAGCATTGGGTAGTAATATAAGCCCGTCTGAAACCTGTTTGATGGCGTTGCCCTTAAATATATCTGAACCACGCACATAGGCAGTAGCATTGATAACGCTCCCATCATCTTTGATGGCAGATACATAGGCCGCACCGTTTTGCGAGCCCGATATCATGTATCGCCTGCCAGTTCTGATAGGCTCTACACTTCGAATAACAGTCTGGTTAATGCCGGTAGTAAATTCTGAGCGTTTCCACAAAAGGCTGCCATCTGCGCCAAATTTGGCGAGGTAACCAATTGTGTCAGCGGCGGTGGAAATATAGTAGCCGGTAACAACAAAGTTTCCAGCCCAATCTTCGGCAATAAATGTTGCCGGCGTTTCATTTGTGTTATAAAAACGTTTGTCCCACACAACGGCACCTGCGGAATCGAGGCGCACCAATTCGGTATGGTTAAGTGGCGTTGCACCGCCGTTCGTCACTACAATATAACCGCCTGCTTCTACCGGTATAGCCTGAACAAACCTTGTACGGCTGGTATCCGCAGCCCTGCGTGTCCATTCAATACGGTCTTTCTTATCAAACTTAATGATGTATGCAGCCGTTGTAAGCAGGTAACCTCCATCTTTGGTAGCATTCACGTACCGAATATTTTTTGTAACGAGTTCGCGGTAATAGTTGCCTTGCGCAATAGCAGCAGTTGAGCAACACAGGAACAGCAATAAAAACAGTTGGATCTTTTTCATAAGAAAGTCTGATTGATGATTACAGGTTAAGATAATATTTGGTAAAGATGACGTGATGTTTTAAACCGTACGGATTTTTGTTTTACAAATCTACGGGAACGTGAAAATACGACCAGCCACATGAATATGTTGGAAACAGGAAGTGTTTCACTATGCGCTAAAGACATATTTCGGCCGTTTCAAGGCAGGGCAGGTGGTGGCTATGAAAAAACCCCGGTAAATAGCCGGGGCTGATGTTTTCCTTAGGTTAGTGTTGAAAACCCCCATAAAGTTTAATAAGTTTTCAAGGTTGAAAAAACCAAAACAGGTGTCAGGAGTGAAAAAACTGATTTTTCGGGTACTGTTTGTCCCTCGAAATTTTTTGTAAAACTACGGTGCCTTTTAAACCACATCAAGTACATAAACATGTGGGTTCAGCTACATATTTAGTTATTGTGATAATTGTGTTGCTAGAAATCGAAGTGAAGCCTTATAAAATAGTTCCTGCCCATTTGCAGTACCTGGTTGGGCACCCGTATTCCACCAGCTGTGCGAATGCCGGGCGTATAGTAGGTGGTGTTGAAAATATTGTTACAACCCAGTTGCAATGTTGTACCCTTCATTACATCGGTTGCGCTGATTGTGGCATTGGTTACAAAAAAACCCGCAAAAGTCAGGCGGTTATTCGGCGCGCTGGTTTCAATTGTATTTTTTTTACTGCTCAGGTAATTACCCCGCAGGTTAATATTGAATTTTTTAAAAAACAGCATATTCAGTATGCCATTCACTTTGTGCGTGGCGATGTCTGAAACAGGCAGGTCTACATCTGTTACATTATTCAGCGTATCAACAGATTTTGTCTGGTGAGGGTCTGTATAGGCATAGTTTACCGTGGCCTGCCACTTTTTATCCAATGATTTAAAAAAAACATTGGCCTGCAAACCTTTGATCCTGAATTCCCCGATATTCTGGTTCTGCAGCCTCCTGCTGGTGAGTACTGCACTTACCACATCTGAAATATTGGAGTAATAAAAGTCTATATCACCACTCAGTATATTAGAAAACTTTGATCCAACAGAAAACTCATAATTGGCAATTACCTCCGGTTTCAGGTTTGGATTTGGTGCAATGTTCACTTCATCAAACTTGGTGTAGTTGGAAACATTTTCTATACCACTGCTATAGATAGCCTTGAAGATAACATCCTTTATGGTATAGTCTAATACAAACCTGGGACTTACATGATAGCCCAACCCTCCGCCCTGGCGTATCTGGTTATAGTCCATCCTGGCACCCAGGGTAACACCAAGCCCGAATCTCGTACGGTAGTTGCCCTGTGAGTAAACACCCACATCATTTACATTGAACGTGTTACCGCCGGGGATGTTGGGCGCCCTTCCGTCATCCTGTGGCCTTGCAGAGGTTAAAGAAGTCAGGTAATAACCCTGGAGCTGGCTGTTACGTATCTCCACACCACTATTCAGGTAAAATGATTTATTGGGTGTGTACAGGAGTTTAAATTCTGACCTGAATTGCTGCGACTGTTCATAATAATAAGTTGTTTTCCATGATGCGGGAACGCCATTTACCAGGTCTGCCAGTGTTAAGCCACCAAATGTACTGTAATCGTTCTTCGTGGTTATTTTTGAACCATTCTTAATAGCATGAATACGGTAGTTGACAAATGAAGTAAAAAGAAACTTTTCATTTATTCTTTTGGTGTACCTGAAATACGCATAATTATGCCCGGTAATCCATCTTGAATTGCTTACAGAAGCAATGGCATCTGTAAATGTTGTACCAATACCTTCCTGTTTTTCCCACGATACAAGGCCGAGCGTAAAATCGCCGAAATTCATTTTGCCGCTTAAATAGTAAGAATTGGAGGGATTGATGAAGGCTGTGTAACCTGGATTATCATATATCAGTTTATTAAGCCTCGTAGCTTCTTCAATGCCGGCCTGCGTCAGCGTCAGCCTGTTCGTATCGCGGCTTACACGAAAGAACGGACTGCTGGCAGGCAGATTGTTGGCAGCCAGGTATGCCTTTCCATCGCTCTTTATAGATAGCAGGTTTTGATACCGGAATGCTGCAATGCTATCTTCATAATCATCCGGGTTAAAATCCCAAAGCCCCTGCCCTGAAAGATCGGGCCTGTCTGATTTATAAAACCTGCCGGTAACACTTGCCGAAAAGTTGCGTCCCTTATACGCAGTGTTTATATCTGCATACCGCGTGTTATAAGAAGCAATACCGCCATTTGCACTTACGCCAAATGAACGGCGGTTGGTAAGATAATCAACAGGGTCTTTTGTAATTATATTGATAACACCCGAAAATGCGGTTGGCCCATACATCGTAGATGCGGGCCCGTAAATCACTTCAATTCTTTTGATATTTGAAATGGGGTATTGCTGCGAGATATCCGCAAAATTAGACCACAGATCATTTTCCTCCACGCCGTCTACCAGCAACAGTGTTTTATCTGTATTGTTTGTTCGTAAACCGCGTTGATAAACATTCGCATAAAGCTGGCCGTAGTAAATCGAAATATCAAAACCGGGGAGGTCTTTAAGTACTTCAATAAGATCGGTATAACCACGTTGCAATATTTCTTCCGCTGTAATTACGGCGGTGGTAGCCGGTGCAAGGCGTATATCTTCGTTCCTTTTTGATACAGACGAAATAATGCTGGAACGTATCAGCGCAATGCGGTTAATAAATCTTTCGGGATCTTTAGGGTCAGTTTCAAAGTTTTCTTTCAGTACCAGCAGTTCCTCAATCACCGCATCAGCCTTATCAAGTGAATCTATAGCGAGGTAACATTTTGCCATTAAATGATAGGCCTGTACTTTTTCATCTGCATCAAACCCGTTTCTTGTCTGCAGGCATTTTGATAAACCGTCGATGCATTCGATGAACCTGCCTACATCGTATCGCTGTTCTGCCGAGTCTATAGAAGCACGGCCACAGGTATTTTCCTGCGCATACACACATATACATGTAAGCTGAAACACCATAATTATGCAGTATCGCAGCATATTTTGTAGCATAATTATTTTTCTGTTAGGGTTTTATAAAGGTCTGCAGTGGTGGGCTTCCAGGCAATCAGCTTATTGTCTTCTCCTACAGAATACAACCACGATCCGCCGGGTGCATAGCACAACCCATAGATCCACTTGTTGTGGCCACGCAGTGTTAATACATCCTCTGAATATTTACGCTGCATAACCGCGGTAACATCGGTTAGTTTGATTGTCTGGTCAGCACTGGCAGATGCAAGCTGTACAAAGCCGCCATTGACCACAGAAAACTGCAGGTCATTAATGCTCGAGGCATGCAGGGCGCGGCTCCAGATAATGTTCGTGTTTTTATTGTTCAGCAGCCATACAAAACCATTGTATGTACCAACAGCAAGATATTTTTCGGTGTTGTCAATAGCAATGCTCGTTATTTTAGCGTCGAACGACTGCGATGCCGAGGTTTTATTTTGTGCAAGATCGCTCCAGTCTTTGTACACGCTTAGCGTATTGCCTGAGGCTACATACAAAATGCCACTTTTGCCGAGTGCCACATCATTTAAGCCATCCCGCGGTATATAAGCGGCCTCACCAGGCTTGCCCGGCTGCAGTTTTACGAGCCCTTTGGTTGTTGCCACAATAATATTGTCGCTTTCATCAAACAGCACCGTTTTGCCAATACCCTGGAACTTGAATTCACCGGCAGGAGTTATGGCACCTGCGGCAACTTTAAAGTACATCCCGTTTCCTGCTGCAGTAATAACGGCCAGTTTTTCACCGCTTCCTGAAACGGCGATGGATCTTATTTCTTCTTTCACATTATAAAAACCAGTCTTCTGCACACTATAATTATTCATCCGAGATGCATATATAAAGCCAGCTTCATCTGCCGTAAAAATAATGTCTGTTGAAGGGCTGCCACATATACAACGCACCGGCAAACGGTGAAAGTTAAACTGGTTTTTGTATGCTATACTTTTTATCCAGTTTACATTGAGTGCATCATAAATATCACTGTTCTGTGCGGGGCCATCGTTAATAGCGTTTACCAGGTATGCTTCCAAGGCCCTGTCTTTGCTGGAGTCGTAGCGGTGTTCATTCATCATTACCACCGCTTCTTTTGCCAGTTTTCGGCTGTCTGCCAGTTCTTTTAACCTGCTTGATATTTGTTTCTGGTCGTTTGCAATGATACGCTGGCTTTCGGCTTCGGCCTGCTGGCGTTTTGCTTCTGCCGCATTGCTTTCGGCAAGTTTTGTTTGCTGTGCCGCGTAGAGTTTTTGTTGTTGTGCCAGGTATTGCTGCTTCAATGCTTCCAGGCGGTTCAATTCCGCATTTCTTTTCTGGTCTTCTGCAAGCTGGCTTTGCAGCAATGCATTTTTTTCGCTTTCAAGTGCCAGTTCTCTTTGCTGTAACGCCTGCTCTTTGCTGCTGTCTGCAATATTGCGTTGTGCCAGGGCTATCTGCTGTTGCTCCATGGCTTCTGTTATGTTGCGTTTGGCAAGCCGCGCCTGTTCGTCTGCATAACGCTTTTGCTGAAAAGCGTAACCGGCAAGGAGTATAGCGGCCAGCGCTATCAGCGAAACAAGCCAGGTCGCTGTCTTTATTTTGCGTAAACTTCTTTTATGCGTTGTTTCATTAACGATCATCAGCAGTTTGATCTTTTGGATACGGAAAACACACCGTACATGTTACAGACAAGTTGCAAACGATATAGCTCGTTGTGCCGTTGTTCTTCTTACAATTAAATAATGTTGCCGGCTATGGCTCATTGTGGCATCGCCTGTTGTGTCACTCACTTCAACGTTCCGTTGTTATGGCGGCTGCAGCGTTCCGGTTTTTTTGGCCTGCTGCGGTTACAACCGCATAAGGCCAGTGTTTGTGGCACCCGTTACACCCGCAGCAGATGCCATGAAAAGAACAGTTGAACTGAGCGTAGCAAGGAACGACGCCCAAAGATATACTGCCGGTAACATAATTGTTGTTGTAAAATTTTCTACACAATATGTTCCCGCAAAGCTTTTGAGACCGCTTCGGGCGCAGAGTTTACCTGCAGCTTCAGGTAGATTTGTTTTATGTAGAAGCGTACGGTATCTATACTGAGCTCGAGCTGTTCGGCAATCATTTTGTAACTGTAGCCCTGTGTAAGACAAAAAAGTATGTCTTTCTGCCTGGCAGAGAGATCATATTTCTTTTCAACTTTTACCGGGCGGGCAAAATGGTTGAGCACTTTTTTGGCAATTTCAGAAGTCATGGGTGCGCCACCGTTATGAACGTCTGAAATGGCCTCTATGAGTTTTGCGGGTGTTGTTTTCTTTAAGAGATAGCCGGAAGCGCCGGCGCAGAGTGCATCAAAAATTTTATCACTTGTGTCAAAAACGGTCAGCATTAATATCTGCACATTAATATTGAACCTTCTTATCTGCTGCACTGCCTGTATGCCATTGATGCCCGGCAGGTCTATGTCCATCAGAATTACATCGGGTTCCAGCTTTTTTACCTGCGCCTCAGAAGACATACAATCCGGGAAAGCGCCGAGCAGGTGTAAACCTTCAGCCCTGGTGATCAGTTGAGAAAGGCTGTTTCTAAGGTCGTTGTTATCTTCAAAAATCAACACTCCGATCATAGGTGATGGTGTTTTTACAAATGTATATGAATAGGCTGCTTACGGTACTACATGATTATGTAGGCTGCAATCAGTCTTTGGATGGTTTTAACTGTACAACAACGGTGGTGCCCGTATTTGCTTCTGTTTCCAGCCGGTAGTAGGCACCAATTTTCTCCGCCCTGCTTTTCATGTTTCTGAGGCCGTTACCGCCGTCTCTTATGTGCCCGGGATCGAACCCTTTACCATTGTCTTTTATTTCCAGCGTAAGATAGCCATCGGTATAATCCATATTGATCCATGCTTCTGTTGCCTGGGAATACTTTGCAAGGTTATTGATTGCTTCTTTAAAGATCATATAAAAATTATGCCGCTCCGTAATACCAAGGTGCAGGTTTTCGAGGCTTTTACCTGTTTGAAGATGAAGGTTTATTTTCCTGGATTCCAGCAGGTCAGACGCAAAAGCCACCATCCTGGCAATAATGTTTTGCACCGTATCATTCTTTGGCTGAATGTTCCAGATAATATCGTTCATGGCATCAAGCATCCTGGTAGAAGATTCGTTAATGGTGGTTAATGTAGATACAATACGGCTGTTGGCTTCTTCCGCATCGTTTAATGCCATAGAACTTAAAAAGCCGATACTGCTTAGCGTGGAGCCTACTTCATCATGCAAATCCCGGCTAATGGTATTTCGGACTTCTATGGCCTTTACTTTTTGCCGGAGTTTTGCCTGGAATATGATATACACAATGGCAACAATGGAGAGTATTACGACCGTATAAAACCACCAGGTGTTCCACCATGGCTGGCTGATGATAAATGTAATCTTTGCGCCGCCCTCGTTCCAGATGCCGTTGTTGTTTGCTGCCTTTACATGAAAGGTGTAGGTGCCCGGAGCAATGTTTGCGTAGGTGGCAAAACGGCGGTCGCCGGCTTCCACCCATTTTTTATCCAGCCCGTCGAGCATATAAGCATAACGGTTTTTGAAAGACTGCGTGAAGTTCAATGCCACATAGGTAAAGGATATATAGTTTTCACCATACCGAAGGTGAATAACAGTGTCCTGGTAAACATGAATTGTTTTATCCATTACCTGCATCTGTGTAATGTATACCGGCGGCACTTCCTTGTTTAGATTAATGGTAGAAGAATGAAAGGTATGCAGACCATTGAAATCAACACGCACCAGGTCTCCGTTAGATTTCTTAACCAGGTAATCCTGCTGGTTGATGCTAAGCCCGTCTTTGGCAGAGTAATGCACAAACCTGTTGTGGTCGGGGTCTATTACTTCCAGCCCGAGGCTTGTATTGAGCCATACCTGCCCTTTGTCGTCTTCCGTTATTTGCGATATGGAAGTGCTTTGTAAACCGTTTTTGATAGAATAATTGAAGAAGTTATTTAGGGTTGCATCAGTCTTCCACAAGCCGCCGCCGTCTGTACCTATCCAGAGATGCTTCTTTTTATCCTCGTATATGGCATTGATAATGGCGTTGTCAATAGCGCTTATTTCCTGCTGTTTTACAAATTCAATCTTTTGTACCTTTTTGGCATTCCTCAATACCAGCAATACCCCCTTTCCTTTTGTCCCAATGAGCAAACTATCAGCGGAAAGCACCGTTATTGCTGCAATGCTGAGGGATGCCGCATTCTTTGCATCGGGTGCCACTGTTTTAAAAGGCGTGAACGATTTATTAATGCAATCAAACACATACAGGCCTGCGCCGTTGGTACCTGTCCATATTTCATTATTGTAGAAAGCCAGTGCCCTTACCTGTATTTTACGCTGCCCGTCGATGGCAAATTTTTCGGTTTTCCATTCGTTGTTGTGGGAGAAAAGATGGATGAGTCCGTTATCTGCCCCAAACCAGATAGAGCCGTCCGGCGCCCTTACCCCGGTGTAGATAGCTACACCCTGGCCAATAAGGTTGTTGCGGTTGGTATAAATGCCTGATGTAATGTCAACGGTGCCAAGACCTACATAGTTACCGACCCAGAAATTGCCCGTTTTGTCTTCGATAATGGTATTGGCGCTCTGGAGTGTAAAAGGATATTCAGCTTTTGCCGTGGTAAAACCGTAGAGCTTGGGATCGTAGATGGCGATTCCTCTCTCGGTGCCTACCCAAAGTATACCGTTCTTATCTGCCTGTATGCTCCTGACCCTGGTGGCGGCATTGGGGTTCTCTTCCTGCAAAGGGTTTACATATGTGAACAGGTCTTTGCGGTAGTTGTACCGGTACAGTCCTTCGCTGCCTACCCATAAAGTTGAATCACTGCTCAGTGACAGGCAGGTAGCGGTTTTTGCATTACCTGCAGGCCCGCTGATCACTTTACCAGAGACCTGGCCGCTATTTACATCGAGTTTATAGATACCATTGTTAGTGGTGGACATCCAGAGATTACCGTCTGGTGTTTGAATAATATTATGTGTGATCTCCTTTGAAATATCTTCAAACGCTGTAACCCCTACAGGGTATGAAACAGTTTTACCGCTTTGCATGTTATACTTCCGGAAACCTGTTTCTGTTGATAACCACAGTATGTTTTTGTTTTGCTGATCCGGCACGATGCCCTGTATATTTTCTCTACCATTGTTGTCTGTGGGGTGACGGGTAATTTGCCTGCGGTATTGATCCAGCGAGAAAAGCCCGTTGCTGCCTGCGAGCCAGAGTGTACGGTCGGCATCTTCGAAAAAATCGTATACATAACCCTGCAATAACGGGAAATTGTAATTCGTGAATTTGTTGGTAACAGGATTGTAAGAAGACAAACCTGTGGAGGAGCCTATCCAGATGATATGCTTGCTATCCTGGAAAAGACTTACGATGTTATTGTTTGCAAGGCTGGCTGTATCGCCGGGTGTGTTTTCGAACGTGCGGAAAGTGTAGCCATCGTACCGGTTTAAACCATACACAGTTCCAAACCAGATATAACCCTGGTGATCCTGTAAAATGCACTGTACCTTATTGTGCGAAAGGCCTTCGGCGGCCGTGATTATTTCAAAAACAGGTTTGGATGGCTGAGCAAAAATGCTTTGCAGGCACAACGACAGTACAGTTGTAAATACTGCCTTACAAACAAAAGTATGAAGCGTGTAAAAGTGTTTTTTCCTCAGCAATATTGATCGTTTCTTGTGTAAACCTGGTTGCTAATATAGAACACAATGTTACAGGGTTTATCTTTTGCCGGTGATTAATACCATGTTTTAACCTGATATGTTGTAACAAGACATGACATGCTGGTGCATGGCATAATATTCAATAACAATATGTACAGGCTTACAAGACCGGCCAAGGAACGGGCCGGCACATGCAGTATTGTTGCTGCCAAAAGCGTTGCAGTACAAGTGAGTGACACAACGAAGACGTCTTGTATTGGTGCAGCCGGTTACCAAAAAATTTTTCTTACCATAAGACAGAAAGAGATTTGATGGGCAGGCATATTTTCAGGAAGCAACATGGATTACCGTGGGCAGATAACAGCCGCAGTGTTGGGTTGCAGCTAACGCTAGGCTAAACAGGCGCTGTAAATTGCGGCGGATGGCATTGAAAAATATTACGGAAAGTTGAAGGGTCTGTATTTAATATCAACCACTATAACCGTTATCTCTTTACTACATATTCATGTGGTTCCATTTTAAGGGCAAATTCTTTGTAATTGAATTATATTAACGATATTGCAGTGTTTTTGAACCAGATCCGTACAGTCTAAATTCGATACCCGTGAATCCTATAAAGATTTATCCCACTTCATTTGTGCTGCTTGCACTTTTTGTGCTACCACCTATGGTCACCCACGCCCAGGATGACTGTTACAAATCATTTAAATATGCGCTTTCTACTGCAGGTTATCATGCCAATGCATTTGACGTTGTAGATGCGGGCAACAACCAGTTTTTTGTTGTAGGAACAACAGGAGATTCAACAGGTGGAAGAAATATACTTGTGACCAAAATAACAGGCACAGGAACAGTTTTATGGTCGCAGATGTATGGCGGCCTGGGCAATGAATTTGTAAGAAAAGCAAGCCCGACATCGAACGGTGGTTTGCTGATTGCCGGTTCCACCACATCGCCCGGCTCTTCCAAAAGTGACATGCTTTGCATGGCCATTAACCCGGCAGGTTTTATAAGGTGGGTGAGGCGTTTCAGCTTCAATTCGCCCAATGGAGATGTGGCAATGGATATTATGGAGACCAGTGGCAATCTGCACGCCGTTACAGGTATAACAAACGTTTCTTCGGTAAATGCCGATGTAGTTGTGATGCGCCTGGACAAAGGAGGAAACCTGATCTGGTCCAGGCAATTTGATAGCGGGAATGAAGACAACGGCATTGGCATTGCTGAAAAAGGAAATAACCTGGTGGTGTCTGGCAGTATTCAGCAACAAGCCGGTAAAACCGAGTCATTTGTAATGGAGATTTCGAAAGCCAATGCTTCAGTATTAAACGTTGTAAAACTCGGTACACTTACAAACAATATAGGCAGCCCTTATATATTCAAAGACAATGTAAATGGCGGATTCTGGATCAACAGCCATCTGACCAACGGTAACCAGCAAAATAAAATGCGCCAGGCGGTGTTGAGGCTGGATGAGGATTTTAACATCAACGCCTCGTACCAGTTAACCATACCTGAAGAAGTAAGCAACAGTTATTCAGGCTTTCGGTCTATGCCAGACGGCGGGTTTATAACCTGTTCAGGAATGGAAGCAAACAGCAGTGGCTTTATCTTCAGGGTAAGCAAAGAAGGAACACCGGTATTCTCCAAAAAATTGAAAGGCGGTAATGACCGGAAACTTACGCGGCTGGAACTTATCGGCGATAAAATTGTATCAGTAGGTTCGGACAAAAGAGGCGGATTAGATGCCATGTTTGTTATTGCTTTTGATTCCAACGGTGTGATTGATGAACCCTGCCAGACTGATACGGCTGATCTTACTGTTGAAAATATCACCGTAATAAGTGCAGACTTTAAATGGGCCAAAACAGGCAGTGAGTCACCGACTAATATAACGACTGATTTTTCAAAGAAAAATAAAGACGTAAGCCTTACCGTACTATGTGCCCTTAAATGTGATGTGCCGGCTGTTAATGCCGATTTTGAAGTGGCAGATACCGTTTGCGTAAATACGCCGGTAACCATCGTAAATAAAACAAGCGGGGGCACTACCTTTTTCTGGAATTTCGGTATTGAAGGAGGTAGTGGTACCACCAACATTTTCACTTCTTCAGATTCGATGCCGTTACCTTTTACTTATAAGGTGCCGGGTATATACAATCTAATGCTCACTGTAGATAAGGGGTTGCCTACAGAGCAGTCTTTGACCAAAATACTGCATATTGTTGCTCCCCCTGCAGCAAGGTTACTCCCGGATACTTCCTTTTGTATGGGTGACAGCCTGCTACTTAAGACCTCTTTTTTTGCAGGTAATATTGCGTGGTCCAATACAGGGACCGATAGTTTTATTTTAATCACTCGGCCAGGTAAATACTGGATTGAAGCAAACTATTACGGCTGCACAGTAGGGGATAGTGTAAACGTTATACAACATGCTTTACCTGTTGTGAGTTTAGGTAACGATACCACCATCTGTGTTGCCGGTATATTGCTCAATGCGCAGAATGATCAATCCTCGTATTTGTGGCAGGATGGTACGGTGAGTCAAACCTATAACGTTACAAACTCAGGTCTTTACACAGTACGGGTCACAGATGCCAATGGCTGCTCGGCAAAAGATTCTATTAAGGTTACCATGTACAGCCAGCTCGCCTGGCAGATCGGTGGCGGTGCAACCATCTGTGCAGGTGGCAAAACGCAACTCACTGCCAATGGGTCCAATATCAAAAGTTATTCGTGGCTGCCTGTCGTTTCATTGTCAGACCCGCTGAGCAATACGCCTACGGCGTCACCACTCGATTCTACTACTTATGTTTGTACCGTTACGGCAGACAATGGCTGCAAAGGCATTGATTCTATACGCATCAATGTAAAGCCGGTACCTTACGTAATTGCACCGCAGGACATGGTGGTGTGCGCAGGTACAAAAGTATCCTTGCCAACGACTGCCACAGCCGGCGTTACATTTAACTGGAGCCCGAAAAATTATCTCACCCATAATGCCGGCGGCGGTACGTTTACCATACCTGATACAACCATAACCTACCGTGTGCATGTAACAGATGCCAATGGCTGCTCAGCCAGTGATTCGGTTACCATAGAAGTTAACCCTTCACCCAAACTGCTTGCCGCCACGCTTGATACACTGATTTGCGCAGGCGCAGAAGCAAGACTCGCGGCAACGGCAGCATCACCAAACACTACTTTCACGTGGTCACCGGCCAATACTTTGAGTGATGCATCCGGTGCTAATCCTGTTGCAAAACCAGCTACAACAACCATGTATTTTGTAGAAGCGCTTAATGAATATGGCTGTACTGCAAAAGATTCCGTTACCGTAGCGGTGAGGTCAAAAGCTGTGTTTAGTCTCGATCCTCAAACGGCAGCTACCTGTCCCGGAAAAACCATAACGCTTACAGCCGGCGGAGGGGATGTTTATGAATGGCTGCCTGCCTCTACGCTGGTTGCGGCCGGCACTACGGCCATCGCATCGCCGGTGGAAAACACTACTTACCGGGTGGTTATAAAAGATACTTCCTGCAGCATAACCGATACACTTTCTGCAACTATTGCGGCAAGTGCAAAAATGTATACCAAAGCCTCTAAAACAAACGATATTGACTGCATTTTACCTACCGCTTCACTGAAAGCAGAAGGGGGTATAAGTTACCAATGGTTCCCGGCAGCATCACTCAATAATGCCGCCATTGCCAATCCCGTGGCATCTCCCCAGCAGTCCACGAAATACTATGTAAAAGTTACCGCGGCGGGTGGCTGTTACAGTTACGATTCCGTTACTGTCAACGTTTACAAATCGGTAGAGAACGGCTACCAGTTACCAACCGCCTTCACGCCCAACGACGATGGCAACAACGATTGTTTTGGTGTGCGTAAATGGGGAACACTCACATCGCTGGATTTTAGCATTTTCAACAGGCAGGGCAAACTCATTTTCCACACGAAAAATCCGTCTGATTGCTGGGATGGCACCATGAACGGCACTAAACAGCTTACCGGCTCTTACATCTATGTTATTAAGGCGCAGGTTCCGTGCGGCCAGATAACCCGTACAGGAAGCGTGGTGCTCATAAGATAAGGATGTAACCGGCAGTAGTTTTTTATGGCATCGCCTGTTGTGTCACTCACTTGTACGGTTGGTTTTCATGGCATCAACGAAGCGGTATTGCGGTCAACGTAAAGGGTGGTGTAAATACAGGTTGTTAACTCGCAGCGCCTCTTTCCGGAGACGCTGCTATAACGGGAATATTAAAAAAGTGACCAAGCACTCTATATCTTCAAATATGTTGAGAGTTCTCCCTTATCATCTGCTTCTATTGCTTTTTTTAACTCAGCATTTATTTTCACTTTGTTTTTTTCTTCTTTCGCATAAGCAATAATCAACTTCACAGCGTTGAGTTTTATCATGTTCTGGTCTTTCGCATTTTCTTTATTTTCCAGTACATACTTTGTCATTGCGGCCATGTACAGGCCTAAAAGATCATCGCTCTTTTTAGCAAATTTTGTTGCCTGCTCATCAAGCGTAAAATTATAATCCGGCGTGCCAGACATCCATTTGATGATGTATTGCATTGATCTTAATCTGCCAGCATCATTCTTTTCCAGCGGTGTTGAGAAGAGATAATTTGCGGCTTGCAAAGCGGCATCATCAGCTGTTACATTAAAATCCTCTTTTTTATCAATGCTAATCGCGTCAAAGTCTGGTAAATTTTGTGCGAACGAAATGTGGCATAACAAGCCGAATAGTAATCCGAAAAATAGTTTTTTCATTTTAGAAGGGTTTTATTTGTTGGCAATAAATATACAAAGCTTAGAATAATAAACTGGGAAGCAGCGTATAAAACAATTATACACTTTCTTGTGGACTGTTCGCTTTTCGCATCTTCCCTTTCACGAAACGCCGCAGGTTGAGGAAGCTACTGCAAAAGCTGTCGCAGTACTTTCTGCGCGTTGTCATTTTTTGGATTCAGTTCTATCGATCGCTGATACATCTTAATCGCTTCCTCCTTTTGCCCATCAGCCAATAATGCTTCACCATAACTGTCATAGGCGTTCCAGCTATCCGGGAATAACGACACGTTTAATTTTAGTGTTTCGATGGCCTGCTTATACAAATGTTGTTCCGGCAACTGGTAGGGGTTACTGTTGCCCATAAAGTCGTACCCGAGCGAGTTCATTTCATCTTCACTCAGGTAATAATTAATGGTGTCTTTCTGCAAATTTTCCAATAACGCTTTGGCAGCAACCGCGCCTTCGTTCCGTAAAGCGATGCCGTACATTCTCGCAATACTTCTCCGCGGCATGTCAACATGCCTGTTGTTGAGCAGCATCATTATTTTGCCGGCCGTTTCATGGGCATTAAAATGCATGTTGTCAAATACAATTACCGTTTGTTGTGTGGTAATATTCCGCATGATGTTTGCGCTTAGTCCCATAGCCGCTCCGCTGTGATAAACCAGCTTACCCATCGAGCTGTCTTTTTCTATTTCCCAGCCCAGACCAAATTCGTCACGATTATTTTCCCCGTTGTTCAACTTCACGGGTACAAAAGCCGCTGACAGGGTTTGTTGTTTCAGCAACACATTCCTGTAAAGTGCCTGGTCAAACTTCCATAAATCGCGCATTGTACTAATGTAATCACCAAAGCCATTAAAGCCGTACGAATGCCAGTATGCTTTTACATAAGCAATCGAATTTGATTTCACGGGCAGCGAATCGTACAGGTGCAGATACACGTGCGGGAACGAAAAGTTTTGTATGGCTACGGTATTAAATTGTTTAGGCAGCGGAAAAAATACCGTCTCTGTCATACCTGCCGGTGTAAGAATATTTTTTTGAATATAGCTTTCATAACTCAGCCCCGAAAGCTTTTCAATAATCAGCGCCAGTACCAAAAAGTTGATGTTGTCATAGTTCCCGTTGTCGCCGGGCTTGTATACCAGCGGTTGTTTATTTGCCACAACACCCGGAAGAAAATCCCTGTTGGTAAAAACCCTTTGCGGATCTTTTTCGTGGTATTTGTCAAAGAATGCATTGTATGGCGGCAACCCGGATGTATGCGAAAGTAAATGCCTGATCGTTACATCCGCATAAGGAAATTGAGGCAGGTATTTCGCAACAGCATCTGTTATTTTCAGCCTGCCTTGCTCATGCAGTTGTAAGATCGCTGTTGCCGTAAACAGTTTGGATATGCTCGCTATAGGAAAAGTAATCGTTGGCCTGTTGGGGCTATGGTCAGCCAGATCAGCATACCCGAAAGAATGCTCGTAAATAATGTTGCCTTTATCGATCACCAATACGTTGCCGCTGAAATCCTGGTGCTTCACCAATGCCTGTACAAAGCTGTCAATAATGTGTTGTTTGGATTGTGCCTGAGCAAAAAAGCCTGTAAGTGTAAGCAGGCAACTGATAACAAGCATTTTTTTCATGTATCAAAAGTAGGTTTGGTTAGTACAACTGCTGGTTGTTGATGCAGGGTGTATTGCAGATCATACACCAATATACATTGCATACAAGAATGTTCAAACGCCCGGTATAAAAATAAATTACGTAAACATAATAGTTGTAACCGCGAATTAACATTCGCGTTTTTTTCTTAATAAGTCATTGAACGTTTTATGGCTAAAAGCATCGGCTGTAGCAGGATAGCATAGAAAGGTATGAAACCAGCAGCAATTTTTAGTTGCACTGAATGCTTTAGCTATTGTTGTTTCAGCAGTAGCATTTACTTGCGTGAAAACTAAATATGGTTATTGTATCAAAGGCAGTTTTTAGTTGCACTGAATGCTTTATATATTATTGTTTCAGCGGTAGCATTTACTGGCGTGAAAACTGAATTTATTTATTGTATCAAATGTAGTTTTTAGTTGCACTGAATGCTTTATATATTATTGTTTCAGCGGTAGCATTTCATGGCATCGCCTGTTGTGTCACTCACTTGTACGTTCGGTTGTTATGGCATCAGCGAAGCGTTATCGCAGGCAACGTAAGCATAGATTTTTCGGACTGACATAAGTTAGTTCAATCTTCCCTTTTCACATTGATCTCGGGAGGTATTTCGCCAAACACAAAAGCTGAAATTTGTCCTGTTATATCTTTTTCTGTATTTGCCAATAATGCCCAAATGGATCCTTAAACATTCCCTGCCTGTATCCATAATCATGATCTGTTGTAGGATTAATTTCTGTTGCACCAGCCTTAATAGCTTGTTGCATAATCTCCTCCACGTCAGGAACGAATAACCCGATAACTGCAGTTACGCCTTTGGCGCTTACAGGTTCAAGCGCATCACGCATGGTTTCGTGAACATGAAAAATGGCGCCGTTGATTTCCAGTTCCGCTACATGAATGCTTTCATCATCATTTCTAAAACAGAAATTTTCAGTAGCGCCAAATCTTGTATAAAATTCTATGCTCTTTGTTCCATTTGGAATATGTAGTTCAGGTGCAAAGTGTGTGCTGGCCCCGGTTGATGTTATCATTTTTTTATTTTGAAGTTACCACTTTTTGTTTCCACAGATTCCGCTGTTGAGGGTGGTGCCTGTTGTTACACATACAATCATGTATTTATTTTGCTGGGTAAGGTATTTCACCCAGATGTACATTGATTGATAGCTGTTGTTTTTTTGCAGCCATAACTTTGTTCCGGATGATTGTTAAAAGTAAGTATCGCTACTTCCAGTCGTTTTTCTTTTACTTTCATTGATGTCGGAACACGCCAAATCGTTTAAATCACCCGCAGCGTTCCATTCAGAGATGCCGAACAGACGGAAACGATGTTGTTATGTAATGTGTTCTAGTCAGGCAAAATTTTTGATGTGTAATCCGTCACAAAACTTCTAAGAAAATTGTCAATATACTCATCGCTATTACCTTCTTTTTTTAGCTTTGCTTTAGTTTCCTTGTATTCTTCAGTTTTTTTGTATTCTTCAAACTGTTTGTCCTTGAATTTTTCATATTCTTCATAATCAAACTGCTTCGATTTGATGTAGTCACCTTTGTCAATTTCTAAAAGGAAATATTTTTCGTATGTAGAACCATAGCCCATGTGAACATAGTTTACAATTTTTCCATGAGGTAGAACAAGCAATCCGGTTAACCAGTCAACCTTTACATCTTTTTGTTCCGGAAAAACTTCTTCCATTACACTTTTCCATTCGTCATCATGATTGTTTTTATCCGTTGTGTTTATATATATAATTTGAATGTCTTTTACAAATAACTGATTGTCTCTGACTTCAAATGTTGCAACATATCCCCGCCAAAGAGCTGATGATATTACACCTCCTTCTGGTCGTCTCTCAGGATTTTTTTCAAAAAAAGCTTCTAACGGATTTGAGAGAAGAGCATATTCTTTACCATTAAAGAATATCTTGTCAGGATATTGGGCTGTAGCAAAACTTGTTAAGTATAAGGCCGTACTTATGATTGTTGTAATTAAGAATTTCATTTTTTATGTTTAAGGTTTCATATGTTTTAATACTGTATACAATATTTTTGATCAGGTAAAATGCAAGTATCTTTCTTTTTTTGACCAGCTTACTAAATAGATGATTGTTTCCTGTTCAATTTATTGATTGCTATTAAATCTTTTTGTTAAAACTGGCGCAAATGCTTAAATGAAAATCTGATTCTTTACATAGAAAACTATTGTTTCATAAAAGCCACATTGCTCGCAGTTCATTTTTTCTCTTTCATTAACGCTGATAAACCAAATGGAGAAATTACATTGATGTTCCATCCGCGTTTGTTGAATCTTGTACAAATGCTTAACCGAAATAAAAGATTTGTTACCAGCAACAGTTTTTCATGGCATCGCCTGTTGTGTCACTCACTTGTGCGTTCCGTTTTTATGGCATCAACGATACGTCGTAGTCGGCTGTGTTTAAATGAATGTCTGGATAACATCAATTCGTTTAAACCATCCGCAGCGTGCCTTTCAGGAGATGGTGCGGATATTGAATTGCTAGTTATTCCATACCGCAACAAATAACGCAAGTACAAAATTGAAAAATAAATACCCAAAACCTATTAGTTTACATTTCCCTTCCAAATTTGAGCCTTTATACTGACTGATTGCTTTCGCCAACACTTTCTTTGGAAATATGAATTTCATCAACAAGAACACGGTTAGCAGGCATACTAAAAATACAACTACATATATTTCCTTTACCTGGTCACTTTTCATTAAGTCAATATTGGTAGCAAAAAGTAGTAGTTGAATAATATGTATAAAAACATTTAACCCGATTAAATTTAAAGCGTTTCTGTATTGATAAGAATTCCTTTTCGATAAGCCGAAATCGTTACCATCACAGGCTTTGTAAGCTATGAATAGAATTAGTCTTTTGTTCATGGATTGAAAGGCGGTTATAAATAACAATCATTTCTGTCATAGATTGATCAAAATACAGCGTCTCTTTCAGGAGACGCTGCGGAGACTGAGGCAAGCCACGCATTTACAAGCGGGGTGGTAAAAATCTTCGTGATGTTCTGTACATGTGCAGCATGAATGCCATGAAAAAACTTGTTCAAATTCTTCGTCTGTTTTTTCAGGTATCAAAAGTGTTGTCGGTCTGTCCATACTGATGGTCTGTAAAATAGCCGCTAATGTCCAGGGCTTTTTGCTGTTGGGATATTTACCAATGTCCTGCCCGGTACAGCTGCTAAATTCATAATTAAATGTTCATTGTTTGTACAAAAGGTCAAAGGTGTTTGTCCTGCTGAAACTGAAGACTGGCTTTGCTTTTAGTTGAAGATTATTGGTCAAGCCCTAATAGAATAAAACCCCCTGTTGGTGGCAGTTTTAGTCCTGCCGTTGTAGCCAAACTGTTCTATCAATTTTTGCTGTGTCAATCGAAGTCTCCATTTTAAAAATAAACAATATTGGTCTATGAAGTACAATTTGATAATCGTTGGGGTGTGTACCTCCGCCAAAAGCACCTTCATTTACATAGCGTCTGATAATTTTTATTTTTGGATTGTCTTTTTTTACATAAAGGATTGAAGCTTCTGTCCAAACTGAAAAGAATAACCCCAAAGTCCAAAGTCCGAAAATAACAAGTGTTGCAAAGCCAATTAAAATTGAATAAAACCAAGCAGATGAAACATTTTCTTTTCGTGATTTATGAATTCTCTTAAAAATTGTCCTACTTACTGCGATTACAAGTAAAATGTAAATGACAAAATAAAAGAGCGTCCTGAAGCCTGTGTCCGTAAAATAAATCGGGATAAATTGTCCAACTGTAAAACAGAAAATACAAAATAGCATTATGAGAAATGAAATATTGTAAGTTCTTTTTAATGTTGTTTGCTCCATTGATCTGTGTCGGATGATATTTTAAAATCGTAGGGTCGTTAAAAATTGCCACTAGCGGTTAGGTATTTGCGAAGGCTTGGGAATAGACAACCGTCCGCCGGAACAACAGCCCAGCTTTTTGATAAAGTTAAATATTAAGAACAAAAGCTGGGCTTTATTCGTCAAGCCCTGAACCGCAGTACAGCAGAATTACCGCTGCTGATTGTTTCAATGTCAAGCCCCACTATTGGCAATAC
This sequence comes from Panacibacter microcysteis, assembly GCF_015831355.1. Taxonomy (NCBI): domain Bacteria; kingdom Pseudomonadati; phylum Bacteroidota; class Chitinophagia; order Chitinophagales; family Chitinophagaceae; genus Panacibacter; species Panacibacter microcysteis. The sequence goes on along the minus strand of NZ_JADWYR010000002.1, from coordinate 1,195,063 downwards.
CAATGTTGTAGGCAGTTTTGCTCACTGTTAATTCATTGTCGTTAAAGCCAAGAATGTCTAATTATGAGTTTTTTATTTTCAATATTCGCAATGTTAAACAACCAACAAATGTTGTCAAACAACTTGACAGCCAAAGCCAATAACCCAATCCAATGCGTTTTATTGGATTATAATGTCCAGCTTCGTTTTCAATTATTGTCTGAAATTTTAAAAACGAAATACAAAATAATAATGCTGTCAAACTAAATAGCCAAGCAGATTTTTTATTCTTTGTCAACAATACCCAACTTACAATCAAAAGTGGATTTGCCAACCAAGCTATTGCTGCACCACCAGTCGACATTGCGAGCCAGCCAATTAGCAATGCTTCAATTGAAGTCCTGCAACCGTTGTCTGTACAAAAGCAAACATTGAAAAGTGAAAGAACAAAAAGTCCAGTCCCGCCAATTAACACAAGTGTCTTTAACTTGGATTTTTCCTCAACCAAAATTTGTTCATCGTCTGAAAATGGCATATTGAGAAATTTCTTCTGGTTTCAATTTGCGTTAGGGTATCGAAATAAATTGCCTACAACGTTCGAGGCTTTGTGCAGTAGGGGAATTAACCAACTGTCCGCCCGGAACCGAAGCTAAATTTATAACTAAAAGCTGAAGTTTAGAACTACTGCCCGGCAGAATTAAGTCCGCCGAATATAAAGCTTGGATATGTACTGCCGATGATTGCTTCAACGTCCAGCCCCAATTGCACAAAACCTTTTGTTGTATGTAGTATTTGTTAGAGAGGCTTTAGAGAAATCCAAGTCAAGCAGTCCAAAATTTTATCATTAATTTCAGATGGCTTGGTCTCAATTTTACTTGTTCTATTTAGTTCTTTTTTTGAGGTAAAAAACACCTTTTCAACCATAACCTTTTTAACCGAAATTGAATACGGCTTAAAGATTAGGTTTATGTCCGAACACAATTTTGATTTTTCAATGAAACGTGAAATTGTTGAATAATTGCTTATTTTATCACTTTTCCCAAATTTCATCCTGTAATTTTTTGTCAGATATATCGCAATGTCTCCATTATTTACAAGCCTCCCAAAGTAAATTGATTTTAACGAGTCCATTTTGTAATCTTTGGAAGCAAATGGTAAAATTATTCTTAAATGTTCCATTCGTTCTCTGTATGATGTTTGGTTATCTTTTCCTATGAAATCCAATGAAACATACTTCCCGTCTTTCGAGTCACTAAAAATGCAGGTGAACTTTGATGTGTCCTTACCAATAATTAAAAAGTAACCCTTTGCACTTTTTCTGTATGCTGAACCTGCAATTTCATCTGTTATTATCTTGCTACCAACTGTTGTGTCCGGAAGGAAAATAGAATTGTCCTGAATAGGTTTTGGGTTTCCGAAATTGAAGGAAAGTGTCAAACCAAATGCAAGTAAATATTGAAGTGTTGAGGTTATCATAGTGGTTGAATAAAATTACATACAACGGTCAGGGCTTGGCGAAGTGCGGGACATCTGCGTTCCGTCTGCCTGGCTTACTGAATTTGATTAATGTTTAATTCTTCAAGTTATAGATTTTTGTTTAATAGCGTTCGGTCAGCCGGTGCAAAAACTTAATTGAAAAAATGCAGTTGAAGAAAAAGTTCCGTTAGCCCGCATTTTTGCCAAACCCCTTGTTGGTAGCAGTTGTGCATCGTTACTCCCCTTGCTCTAACTGAAAAGCTTGTCGCACCAAGTAGTGCCGCATTTCTTTATTAGTCTCTGTTTTCAGACGCTTGTAAATGTCAACGTACTTATTACTGCGATTAATAAAATCGTCGGTCGAGATGAATGAGTCAAGCCACACAGCAAAATCGGATAGATCTGGCTGAGAACTTGAATAATCGACAGCGTCTGTATATTCCGGCCTTGTCAGGTTGGAACTATGCCACATGTCATGCGGTGATATGTGTCTGCCGAAGAATTTGTCAAACCAGTAGGGGTTAGAGCAAAAAGTGTGAAAGGCTTTTTGTTCTGCTATATTTACCTTACCACATTTGAAAAAAATAATTGTTTGTTCAAATAAAAACTCTGGAAACCCGGCATCGTCTGGAAAATTTTTGTCGAACCACTTGAGGTATGTCAAACCATCGGTATAGTCCCCCAACTGAATGAAATATTTTGTCGGCAAGTAACGAAGTCCACGGCTGTCGTCATAGCAGCCAAACTTTCTTTTCTCTGAAGAAAGTGTCCGCTTAATGTCAGCGATTTTTTTCTTTGCTCTTTCAATTTGTTTCGGTGTCACGATTTCTGTTTACAATTGCTACCAACGTTCAGGGCTTGCTGCAGTTGTGGTATTAGTATTCCGTCTGCACGGCACCGCCGCTGATTGATGATTTAAAAGTACAAGTTAAGAACTAAAGCCTAATAGCAATCCGTAAAGCCCGAACTGAAGTCGAGTAGCGAACGGCGGAAGAAGGTTCCAACGTCCAGCCACATTTGCAGCAAACCCATGTTGTATGCCGTTTTTCTCAGCTTCCATTTCAGTTGTTTTAGTAAAAAAAATCAATACTGATGAAGGCCGGGCGCAGGTCAAAGACTGCGTCTAAGCGTAATAAGCCAAAGAGCAGTCATAGTTTGATTGTAGTCGGTTTTGCATATCTAAGACTTGTCTGCTCGTCTTTCAATTCTTTCATAATCATTATTTTTTACTTATCTTTTAATCGATAGTACCATCGAACTGCGAAAAATCCTGGAATGAAGAACATTAAGAAGAGGATAATAATTCTTAATAAAATATGTCCGAAAGAAACTTCTCCAAAATCTTTTGCGATATATATTCTATAGTATAAGGTCCGTGCCATCGCATTAAATAGTGCGAACAAAAAAATAAAGATGTAACCTTTTCTTGTCATTTGTCGTGCTAATGTATGTGTCATAACCATAAGACGGTTAAACCTTTGATTATGTCTTGCGATTTATGCTGTTTTTAAATACTTCTCAATTAAAGTCTACCTGTTTTAATTTGAAGAGGGTCGAAGTAAATGGCATACAACACAAATATAAAAGCAATACTTCAACATTTTAATAAATCATATATCAATGAATTTCATCACTGTTGATCCGCCGTTTTGATATTATAGGGTTGCTATAATCCACTGTTTAATTTTTCTCTTATTTGTTAAACAACGACCAATAAGTGGTAAAGCCAGTTGATGCGCCGGGTGACCGGATGAAGCGCATCGCTACAGTCGCCATAACAACCGAACGCACAAGTGAGTGACACAACAGGCGATGCCCAATGATACCATAGCCGGCTACCTGGAAATTAACCGGCTGTTCAATAGATTTCAACAATCAGTAGCTGAATAATTGTTGCAGCCTGTCAATAAGTTTGGCAGGGGTGGGGAGCATGGCGGCTTCAAGCGCAAGATTGATGGGTACAGCGGGCAGGTTGAGCGCACCCATTACTTCTACCGGTGCATCCAGGTGCATAAAGCAGTTGTACGTGATTCTGTGGGCCAGCGCTTCGGCAAAAGAATTGTTTTGCTGTTCTTCACTCAGTACTAGGCATTTGCCGTGTTTGCGCACCGTATCAAACACCAGTTCTTCATCAAGCGGGAAGAGTGTACGCAGATCAAGCACTTCCACACTGCCGGGGAAATTGGCGGCAGCAGCTTTGGCCCAGTAAACGCCCATGCCATAAGTGATGATACAAACGCTTTCGCCTTTGCTTACTTTGTTGTTGTCTGCTGGTAAAACAATGTTGGCCTTGCCAAGTGGTAAAATATAATCGCGGGAAGGTTGTATGTTTTTGGCTTCTTCGGTGCCGGGCACTTTGCTCCAGTAAAGTCCTTTGTGCTCGAGCATTACCACCGGGTTGGGGTCGTAATATGCGGCTTTCATTAACCCTTTCATATCTGCGGCATTAGACGGGTAACAAACCTTGATGCCTTTGATGCTGAGCAGGGTAGATTCCACGCTGCCGCTATGGTATGGGCCACCGCCGCCATAAGCACCGGTGGGCACCCGCAATATCATGCTTATGGGAAACTTGCCATTGGAGAGATAGCAGGATTTGGAGATCTCTGTCACCAGTTGGTTAAAGCCGGGATAGATATAGTCAGCAAACTGTACCTCTACAATAGGTTTAAGCCCAACGGCCGACATGCCAACGGTAGAGCCTACGATATACGCTTCCTGTATGGCGGTATTGAATACGCGGTGATCGCCAAATTTCTCTGCGAGTGTTGCCGCTTCACGAAATACACCGCCAAGCCTTCTGCCCACATCCTGCCCGTACAAAATACATTCGTCGTGCTGCTGCATCAGTTCTTCAATGGCAAACAATGCGGCATCAACCATCATGATCTTTTCACTACCTGCAGGGCTGCGGGTACCGGTTTCTTCCATAACTGTTGTGGGGGCAAATACATGTGCCTCTACGTTTGCAGGTGAGGGCTCTTCTGCATTGCGGGCCTCTTCAAAAGCCTGCAGCGTTTCTTCTATTGCTGCTGCTTCTATGCTGTTTATTTCCAGCCCGGTGAAACCGTGGCTTTCGAGCATGCTGCGCATTTTCGGATAAGGATCACGCAGTGCATGCTCTTCGAGGTTTTCTTTGGTTCTGTAAAATTCTTTTCTTACCCCGCTGGTATGGTGGCCGAGCAGGGGTACTGTGGCGTGCACCAATACCGGTTTGCGGATGTTTCTTACAAATGCAAGCGCCATACGCATGGTATCGTAAGACGCGGTAAAATCTGAGCCGTCGACCTGCATTTTATGCATGCCGGGAAAACCTTCTGCATATTCAAAGGCATTCATGGCACGTGCCTCTTCGGCCGTTACACTAATGCCCCAGTTATTATCCTGTACAAGAAAGATGATGGGTAATTCTTTTAACACCGCAAACTGGAACGCTTCACTTACCTCACCTTCGGTAACACTGTTGTCTCCGAGGCTGCAGATGACAACAGGCGGTTCATTGCCATCGCCACGGCGGTAGAGTGGTGAATTTGCCTGTTCGAGGTATTGTATGCCCTGCGCCACACCGGTGGTGGGAATGGCCTGCATGCCGGTGGCACTGCTCTGGTGTATGATGACGGGTTTGTGCTGATCCCTGCTGGACGGATGACAATAATAAGAACGGCCACCCGAAAACGGGTCACCGGCTTTTGCCAGCAGCTGCAGCATAAGCTCGTAAGGTTTAAAACCGGCAGCGAGCATCAGGCTGTCATCCCTGTAATACGGGCTGACATAATCGCACGGGAGCAGTTGTAAACCGGTGGCTATTTGTATGGCCTCGTGACCTTTGGATGTTGAATGCACATATTTGCAAACCTGGCGGTTGTTTTCATAAATGTCTGCCATGCTGCGTGCAGCAGCCATCAGTCGCCAGGCTTTAGCAAGTGTGTTTTTGGTAAACATGCGCAAATATCCGTAGGTGCAATGAATAAACGGGGCGGGTAGCAGATTATTTCACGATGAGTGAAAATACTCTTTTGCTTTCCAGGTAACCTGTGAGTTCGTCGCCTACTACACATTCACCAACACCGGCCGGGGTTCCGGTAAAAATGAGGTCTCCAATGTTAAGGGAAAAATACTGGGATATGTTAGCCACTATTTTATCGAAGGAGAAAATCATGTCATTACTGGTTCCGCGTTGTACTGTTTCGCCGTTGAGATCCATTGAAAAGTTGAAGGGTTTTTTCAACAGGTCTGGTGTAAGGTCAGTCCATTCACCTACTATGGCTGAGTTGTCCCATGCTTTTGCTTTTTCCCATGGCAGGCCTTTTTTCTTAAGTTCCTGTTGTACATCTCTTGCCGTAAAATCAATACCAACAGTGATGGCATTAAAGTATTTGGCGGCAGCATAATCGGGAATGTATTTGCCGTTTTTTGAAACGCGCAGCACAAGCTCAGCTTCGTAGTGAAGCTCATTGGTAAATTCCGGGTAGTAAAAATGTACGTGTGGTTGAATTAAAGCACTTTTGGGCTTTAAGAAAATCACTGGTTCGTCGGGAATGTCGTTATGTAGTTCCCTTGCATGCTCTGCATAATTGCGACCAACGCAAAATATTTTCATAGATTCAGATTCTGTTTTAGGGTAATACAGGAACGTTTGTTTCCATAAGGTAATCAGTTATAGCCGTTTTAGTATATATGTCCTTACCGCAAGATAAAACATGCAACTCACTTAATTAAATAAATTCCGTTTTATTTATTAAGTTCATTGTTCTTTCAATGCCGTTAGTGGAAAAGCTTTCAATGGCTTCTATACATGCCTGTACTTTTTTTGCAACCACTGCAACTTCTTCAGGAAACCATTTGCCCAATACAAATTCTACCTGCATGCCACGCGGGTAATTGTTGCCAATGCCAAAACGCAGTTTGGGATATTTGTCTGTAGCAATGGTTGCTTCAATGTCTGTAAGACCATTGTGACCACCGCTGCTGCCTGATGGTCTGAGCCTGATTTTACTAAGCGGCAATGCAAGATCATCAACGATAGTAAGCGTGTTTTCAACAGGTACTTTTTCTTTATCCATCCAGTATTTAAAAGCTTTACCACTCAGGTTCATATAAGTGGTGGGCTTTATGCAAATAAAGATCTTTCCTTTCCATTTTATTTCTGCTACTTCTGCCAGTCTTTGTGTAGTGAATGTGCCGTTATGTTTGAGCACAAAAGCCGTTAGCACATCAAAGCCTATATTATGTCTTGTATGTGCATATTCTGAACCTATATTTCCCAGGCCAACGATCAGGTACTTTGACATAGTTTTCTTTTATTACTTACTGCCGGTTTTTATTGCCTGCAAAATAATACTTTCTGCAGCTATACTATTGATCAAACAATACAAGACATGTATTGCAGGCTGGTTGTTCCGCTATGGTCTTCTCGTTTGCTGAGTGATGCTTTGCAGTACAAGAGTGCGACGCAACGAAAGCTTCATGCCTGTACTACAGCCTGGCTCATAATATTGCTTTCATGCTAAAAAAAAACCCTGTACAATGTACAGGGCTGTAGTAATGTAGCTGTAGCTTATTTCTTTGCAGGAGCAGCTCCCTTTGCAGGTGCAGCGCCTTTTGCAGGTGCAGCAGCTTCTTCCTGTTTTAACTGACGTGTCATAACCACAGATGCAACAGAGATACGTGGAGAATTGAGGATTTCCATGTTTTCTGTTTTGATATCTTCCACACGAATGTTACCGTTGATCTCGAGGTTGGTAATATCTACCTCAATGTTTTCTTTCAGATCTTTCGGCAATGCTTTTACTTTGATGGTCTTCATTTTTAAAACCAGTTTACCACCGGCTTTAACGCCTGCTGCGGCGCCAACAAATTTTAAAGGCAGGTTTGCGATCACTCTTTTGTCTTCTACCAGTTCTAACAGATCAATGTGTGTAAGTGTGTCGGTAACTTTGTCGAACTGCAGGTCTTTTAAGATGCAGGTGTACTTGTTGCCATCTACATTTACTTCTGCCAGTTGAAATTCACCGGTATAAACCAATGGCTTTAAAGCCTTTGCCGAAGCGGAAAAACTCACTTCCTTGGCACCCCCGTAAATTACACCAGGCACAAGTTCCTGAGAGCGAAGCTGGCGGGTGGCTTTTTTGCCTAGTTCGGTCCTCAGTTGTCCTTCGATTGTAATTGATTTCATTGTTTTGTATTGTTTAATTTAGAAAAGACTTATGCAGGTGATATATCCTGTTTCAGCACTGCTTTACCCGGGCTGGTTATTTTTTACCTCTCAGTTGTGAGTGTATGAACAGGCTTGTGATACTTTTATTCTCATAAGCATTCCTGATTGCGATGGCAAAAAGGTCTGCTACGGAGATCACTTTTATTTTTGAAGACGGCTGCCTTAGCGGAATGGTATCGCAAACGATCAATTCTTCGAGCACGCTGTTTTCAATATTCTCATACGCTTTACCGCTTAAGATGGGGTGAGTACATAAAGCTCTTACGCTTCTGGCACCTTTTTCTTTCAGCAGTCCTGCGGCTTTTGCAAGTGTTCCGCCGGTATCACATATATCATCTATAAGAACAATGTCCCTGTCCTGCACTTCACCAATTACCACCATGCTGGCTATTTCATTTGCACGTTTGCGGTGCTTGTCGCAGATAACCATATCTGCATTAAAATAGCTGGCCACTTCTCTTACACGGTTGGTGCTGCCCACGTCAGGGGCCGCGAAGGTAAGGTTTTCAAGTTTAAGTTGCTCAATGTAAGGAATGAAAATAGCAGAGCTGTCGAGGTGATCGACAGGTATTTCGAAAAACGCCTGTATTTGAGGCGCATGCAAGTCCATGGTTATCACCCTGTTGGCGCCTGCTGCTTCGAGTAAAGTTGCAACAAGTTTTGAACCAATGGCCACACGTGGTTTGTCTTTCCTGTCCTGCCGGCTAAAGCCATAATAAGGAATTACGGCAATGATCTTGTATGCACTGGCACGCTTTGCTGCATCGATCATCAGCAGCAGTTCCATCAGGTTATCTGTTGGCGCAAAAGTGCTTTGTACCAAAAAAACATAATCGCCACGAATGCTTTCCAGGAAGATGGGCTGAAACTCTCCGTCGCTGAACTTCTGGATGTTTACCTTACCCAATGCTGCACCAAATCGTTGTGCTATTTTCTCGGCAAGCTCATGAGACCCATTACCGGAAAATATCTTTACTGATGGACCCATATAATTTAGATGTGCGGCGAAGATAAAAATTAGCAAATGAAATTGTATTTTGATACTTCATAACTTTTCAACATGCAGGGAACAAGTATAAAACATTGGGCAGAAGATGACCGGCCAAGAGAGAAGATGTTAATGAAAGGAACCGAGGCCCTGAGCAATGCAGAACTGCTCGCTATTATTATCAACAACGGCACAAAAGATAAGTCGGCGGTTGATGTGGCCAAAGAATTACTGGCTGTTGTACAAAATGAAATTTACCAGTTGGGCCGGCTAAGTGTAAAGGAGATGGTAAAGCTGAAAGTGAAAGGCATTGGCGAAGCAAAAGCCGTAACAATTGCCGCAGCGCTCGAGCTGGGTATAAGGCGCGAAACCGCAGACAGGAAGCGAACAACGGTAACGCATAGCCGTGATATAGCCGAGTTTCTGCGTGCAAAACTGCAATATAAAAAGCATGAAGTATTTGCGGTGGTCTTCCTCAACCGTGCCAATAAAATCATGCACTACGAAGTCATCAGCGAAGGTGGTATTACAGGCACCGTGGCCGACCCACGTATCATCTTAAAGAAAACATTGGAGCACGATGCGGTAAATATCATTCTCTGTCACAACCATCCCAGTGGCAGCATTAAACCAAGCCGGCAGGATGAAGAGATCACGCAAAAAATTAAAGAAGCTGCCCGGTTTCTCGATGTAAAAGTGCTGGATCATATTATCGTAAGCGAAGAAGGTTATTACAGCTTTGCTGATGAAGGTATTTTATAACATTGTATGAGAATAGCTTTAACAGGTGCACACCGCGTTGGTAAAACCTCGCTGGCCGAAAGCCTGCAGCAGGAACTGGTTACTTATGATTTAACGGCTGAGCCATACCACCAGCTTGAAGAAGCCGGTTATGCTTTTGCAGAAACACCGGGTACAGACGATTTCCTGGAACAGCTCAGCTATGCATTCAGGCAAATACGTAAAAGCAGGGGCAATACAATTTTCGACAGGTGTCCCATAGATCTGCTGGCTTACATTTATGCACTCGATCCTTCAAAAGATATCCGGTCGCTCTATGCACAGGTTGAAACCGCCATGCAGGCAATAGATCTGCTCGTCTTTGTACCAATAGAGAAGCCAGACCTCAACGTTTGCAGCGAACCAGATCTGCCGCTGTTACGAGCACAGGTCAATGACATACTGGAAAGCTGGATCAGTGATTTTAACATCACCATGATCGCTGTAAATGGCAGCCTGGCAAACAGAACACAACAGGTGCTCAATGCAGTTTTTTGAAAATGATGTTCCCGGCTTTTTAAACTAATGGCAGCACCTGTTGCGTCGCAGTCCGTTCATCTGTATCTTTTCATGGCAACTGTAGTCTGCGGTTACGGTCTCCACAATTAATAGAAATATCTTAAGGCATAAACAAAACGTCCGGCTTCATGTTGTCATCACATTTTTCAAACAAAACGGTTTGCATTTCGTATATGTAATGTAACCATGACATACCATGAAAAAGATCATATTTCTCCTTTGTATTGTGTATAGTAGTCAAACGTTGTCGCAGGACAGCTTGCAGGCGCTAAACAGCGTGCGCAACAAAACCACGCTTGCGGGTATGAAAGTTCTCGGTGGCTGGGGCGCTCTCAACCTTGGTGCCGGTATTGCCGGCTGGGCCACCAGTGAAAGAGGCAGTCATCAATACTTTCACCAGATGAACACATTCTGGGGCGCAACAAATCTGGGTATTGCCTTATTAAGTCATGCAGGTACACGCAAACGTATGCAAACAACTTTGGGTGTTGAAGAGAGTATCAAAGCGCAAAAGCAAATAGAGAAAATTTTCCTGGTCAATGGCGGAATTGACTTTGCATACATTGGTACAGGTATATACCTCAACACTCGCGGAAACAGCCGGAACAATGACCAGTTAAAAGGTTATGGCACCGCTGTTATTATGCAGGGTGCTTTTCTTTTATTGTTTGATTGCACCATGTACTCGTTGCTGCGCTCCAATGGTAAAAAGCTCAATGCCTTGTCCGGTAAAACTTCATTTAATGTTTCGGGTAGCGGGGTAGGGCTGGTATACAATTTTTAGTCATTTTTTAGTATGCCTAAAATAAAAACTGCTTCATACCTTTTGGCATGAAGCAGTTACGGTAACATTTTGTTTTTACTTCTTTAGTTCGAGCACCCACATTTCATTTGCACCAATCGAAAGTTTATCACCCATACTAAATTGTTGTTCATCGGCAACCCTGACAGCTTTGGTAAATCCTGCCGTGCGCTCTACATACTTTGTAAAGTCTATTGTTTGTGCAGCGTCTGACGTATTCATCACGCACATGATCGTTTGGTTATTGTCATACCTGAAATATACGTACAGATTATTTGCAGGCACGTACTGCATGGTATTTCCTGTTTTAAGTGCGGAGGAATTTTTGCGGAAGTTGCCAAGCTTTTTCGTGAGTTCCTGTACCGCTTTTTCATCTTCCGTAAGGCCCTGTTGGGTAAATGCGTTTTTTGTGTCACCACTCCACCCACCCGGAAAATCGAGGCGCACCCAGCCATCAGGATTACTGATGCCTTTCATGATCACTTCTGTGCCGTAATACATTTGCGGTATACCACGTGTGGTAAGCAGCCAGCTAATGGCCATTTTTTGTTTTGCTACATTTTCGTTTAATACAGAGAATATCCTCGACATATCGTGGTTGTCTAAAAAAATAACATTAGTCATCGGGTGTTTGTATAAAAAGTCCATACTCAATGTCTGGTATAGCCTTCCCGGGTTGTTCTGTGTAAGCGCAGGATATACACCACCAAAAAGCAGCTCAAAATCTATATCGCCGTTCAGGTTACTCTTAAACGGGGTGTTGATATTGTTCTCTGCAAAGTAAGCCTGGTTTACAATGCCTTCTCCCCATGCTTCCCCAAACATGGTAATCTTTGGGTATTCATCATACAATGCTTTATTGCAACGGTTCATAAAATCCAGGTCAACATATTTATACGTGTCAATGCGCCATGCATCAATACCAAATTCTTCCACGCACCAAATTGCATGTTGAATAAGATAAGTGGACATATATGCATTGCTTTGGTTAAGGTCAGGCATCATGTTGGTAAACCAGCCATCTGTCATTTGCCTTTTATCACTTGGTGCTGCATAAGGGTCAAAGAAGACCTGCTCTTTATAGTTGGGGTTGGTAAAAGTTGGCCACTGGTGTACCCAGTCTTTGTCTGGTGCATCCTGTATAATCCAGTGATATAAACCAATATGGTTATACACCGCATCCTGTATTAGTTTCATGCCGCGCTTGTGCAGTTCATCACTCAGTTTATGATAGGCTGCATCACCGCCGATGCGAGGTTCTATTTTATAGTGGTTGGTAAATGCGTAGCCGTGTTCTGTTCTGTCGGGCATATCATTTTCCAGTACGGGTGTCATCCACAGTGTGGTTACACCAAGGCTTTGCAGGTAATCGAGGTGATTGATTACGCCCTGTAAATCGCCGCCATGCCGCAGGAAAATTGAATCCCTGTTCAGTGACTGATCTCTCATGCCCGCCACATGGTCATTTGATGGATCGCCATTGCTGAAACGATCGGGCATCAGGAAATAAATGAAATCAGCAGGCTGTACACCCTGGGCATAGGTTGTTCCATTACCTTTTCTTCTTTCTTTTAATGACCATGAAACATCGTTTTTCTTATCCCCGTCAGTAAACCGGATTTGTACATTGCCAGGTTTTGCGGTGGGTGCAATAGTAATATCTACGGCCAGGTATTTTCCGTTGGGAAACTTGTGTGTACCTGTTATACTCACCCCGGGATAACTGATCTGTACTTTTTCATTACTAAAACTTTCATGGTCTGCACGAAAGATCAGCTGAATCTTATTATGCTTCATGCCAGTCCACCAGTTTGTGGGGTATACTTCAGCGTACTGTGCAAAACAGCATATCGAACAAAACAACATTAAAGCAGTGGAAAGAAATTTATACTTCATAGTTAAGCAGTTTATCGATTTGTTCAAATTGTAGCAATGTCTTTTGTAAATGTTGTTGCTCTTAATTTAATTTGAGATTTGTTATTATACAGAACGATTCTCCTCAATTTCAATCCTTGAGATCTTTGGATTTTCAGTAATAAAAACTTTCCTTTCTTTTACCACGAAATAGCAAATAAATGCCGCCAAGATCATTAGAACGCCACCTATTTGTACAGCAAGCATCCGGTTATTATCAAGTAAATTTTCCATTATCCATCCGAAGAATAAAGAGGCGATTATTTCAGGCAGCACAATGAAAAAGTTGAAAATACCCATGTAAACTCCGATTTTATCTTCTGGTAAAGCACCAGCTAACATAGCGTACGGCATAGATAAAATGCTAGACCAAGCAATACCTACACCTGTCATACATATATACAGTTCAAAAGGTTGTTTTACAAATCCAACTGCAATTAATCCGATAGCGCCACATAATAAACATAATGAGTGTGTAAGTTTTCTACCCAGTGATTTAGCTATAAAAGGTATAGTTAAGGCAAACAGGAATGATACTATATTATAGTAGGACAATGTTAACCCGCCGTATTCTATACCTTTTATGTAATTGGGATCAGTAGTACTTGTTGCATTAAATATATTTCTTGCTACAGCCGTGTTATAATAAAACCACATAAGAAACAATCCCGGCCATGTAAAGAATTGTACTAGTGCCAGTTGTTTCATTTTAGGCGGCATCGATTTAATTGCATGTAAGATTTCTTTAAATCCACTGCCAAGACCTTTGTTACTTTGCTTTACTTTTTCCTTAAAACTGAATTCATTTGGAGGGTATTCGCTACTCGTTAAAACGGTATATAATACTGAAACAAAGAAAATTGCACCTCCTACGTAAAATGCAAACTTTACAGAAAGGGGGATGCCTTCTGTTGATGCAGTAGTGGATACGTTAAAAATGTGCGACATTATCCATGGCAGGGCTGAGGCAATGCTTCCGCCAATGCCAATTAAAAAACTTTGCATAGCAAAGCCTGATGTGCGTTGATCTTCTGGTAATTTATCTGCAACAAATGCCCGAAAAGGTTCCATCGCGATATTGCCGGACGTGTCGAGAATCCATAATAAACCTGCTGCCATCCATAACGAACCACTATTAGGCATAAGGACTAAACATATAGTGCTTAATAAAGCACCTACAAAAAAATATGGTCTTCGACGGCCCCATCTTGGATGCCATGTACGATCGCTCATATATCCAATTATGGGCTGCACTATTAATCCGGTTAAAGGAGCTGCCAAAAAAAGCATTGGAATTTGTTCGGGAGACGCTTTGAGGTATTCATATATGGGCCCCATGTTTGCGCGTTGTAAATCCCAGCCAAATTGAATTCCAAAAAAGCCAAAGCTCATATTGAATATATGTTTCAGGCTTAGGCGAGGCTTATTAATACCTGAATTTGAAGAAGCAGGGGCTGTGGCAGCCATAGCAATCGTTTAGTTTGGTTAATATGTAAAAATTACACAAAAGCGAAAATACAATAAAAAAACATCCTGCAAAGAGGATGTTTTACGAAATTATATTACAAATCCATCTGGTAAAATAGCACCTTTCTTCACTACTACTATACCATCTTTTACGGTATATAAAGTATGATCTGTGTTCTCCAGGTGAGGGCCGCCATTGATCCTTACATCATTACCTATACGGCAGTTTTTATCAATGATCGCATTTTTGATGTAGCATCTTTCACCAATACCAATTTTGGGTATGCCCTTGCTGGCATTGGCACTCATCTCTTCCAGCGTTTCATAATAATCGTTACCCATTATATAGCAACTTACCACAGTAGTGCCATGTCCAATACGTGTTCTTATACCCAGCACACTTGTTTCAACGCGGCTTGCAAAAACCAGTGCGCCTTCTGCAACAACTGTTTTCTCCAGCGTTGTTCCACTTATTTTTCCCGGCGGCAACATTCTCGATCTTGTATACACCGTTTTTGTTTTGTCAAACAAATTAAACGGTGGTATATCCTGTGTAAGCGCAAGGTTGGCTTCAAAGAAAGAGTAGATATTTCCTATATCTGTCCAGTAACCATCATATTGGTAGCTTACCACTTTATAGTTACCGATTGAGTTAGGCATGATCTCTTTACCAAAATCTGTTGCTTCTGCATATTCGTCTTTCAGCAATTTATCCAGCACCACGCGGCTAAATACATATATGCCCATAGATGCAAGATAAACCCTGCCCTGGCTGCGCATCTCATCACCGGTATCACTCACCCATTCGCCAAGAATATCTTTTTTAGGTTTTTCAATAAAGCTGGTAATAAGACTGTCGCCGTCTGCTTTCAGAATACCAAACTCAGGCGCATCACGGTCGCCAACAGGTATGGTAGCAATAGAGATGTCTGCACCTTTCTCGCGGTGATCATTGATCATAGCATCAAAATCCATCTGGTACAACTGGTCGCCGCTCAATATCAGCACATACTCATAATCGTTATTGGCTATATGGCGCAAACACTGGCGTACGGCATCTGCTGTACCCTGGTACCAGCCTGCATTATCAGGTGTTTGTTCAGCGGCAAGTATATCAACAAAGCCGGTGCTGAAGGCACTGAAATGATAAGTGTTCTTGATGTGCTTGTTCAGAGAGGCAGAGTTAAACTGCGTAAGTACAAAAATTCTGTTGATCCTTGAATTGATACAGTTGCTGATAGGTATATCAACCAAACGATATTTACCTGCAATTGGTACGGCCGGTTTAGACCTGGCTGCTGTTAACGGATACAATCTTGTACCGGCTCCGCCACCAAGTACCACCGCTATCACTGACTGTGTTATAGAAAACATATTGAACTGGATTTATTTAATGTAAGTAATCGCTTGAGGTAATAAATATAAGATGTTTATGTAACCAATAATTATTTTATATGCAATAAATTTAAGTAGAATATTTTTTTGTTTATCAGCTTATTTGCATGTGGCATCGCCTGTTGTGTCACTCACTTGTACTGTATAACATTATTGGGCAATGTGCTACCTGCGTAAGCTTTTTCTCACCCGCAAAACGCGTGCAGTTTACACGCTCTTTGATTTCTCTTTTTCGTCTCTCACAAGTTGTACTATAAAAACTGCTTTTAACTGTTTATACGTAACAGGCGCGTTGCATGTACATACTATTTACATGCATGTGCGTTATGCACAATAATAAAACAGCCTGAAACACTGTACAGCAAAGCACATGCAGCAAAAACTTTCGCTTTGGTCTTCGCGTTTGTTCAGTAATGCTTCAACAGTGGAAGAGTGCGACGCAACGAAAGCTTCATAGTATTGCTACAGCCCGGTACATAATAAAAAAGATCTTGTAATGAAGGAGTATGTATATGAAATGCTACCTGAGACTGCTGTACAGGTTGAGGTATTGCTGTACAGCATTTTCCCAGCTGTTGTCAATATTCATCATTCGTTTCCGCATCCATGCAAGGTGTTCGCGGTTGTTATTGTACAGGTCAATTCCGCGCCATATAGCATGTGTAAGGTCGCCCACAGTTGCATGATTAAAGCGGATGCCCCAGCCCTGGAAATCGCCCATGTCTACTACTGTATCCTTTAAACCGCCGGTGCTTCTTACCACCGGTACAGTTCCATATTGCATGGCATACATCTGGTTGAGGCCACAGGGTTCTACACGGCTTGGCATCAACAAAAAGTCTGCACCTGAATACATGAGGTGACTCAGCTTTTCATTGTAACCGATAACGGCGTTGTAACTGCCCGGGTAAGCGGGTACCAGCTGGCTTAGTTGCCACTCTACATTCGGTTCTCCGCTGCCCAGCATCAAGAAATTTACCTGGTCTTTGAAGTTGTATAACGAAGACATGATAGCATCCGGAAGAATGTCTGCGGCCTTTTCGCCAACAAGCCGCCCAATGAATATGAAGAGTGGTTTCGAACTATCAAGATTGAATTGTTTACACAGCAGTTCTTTGTTTGCCTGTTTGCCTTCATCAACAGTATCGGTAGTAAAATGATTGTCTATGTATTTATCAGTAGCAGGGTTCCATACCTGTGCATCGATACCATTTAATATACCGGCGCATTTACCTTTTTCATATTCAAACAATGCTTCAAGACCGTTGGAATTGTAGCGCAGTTCTTCCATATAGCTCCAGCTAACCGTAGTTACTTTCCATGCACACTTTACTGCAGAGGCAAGCGGGTTGATGGTGCCTGCCCATTCGAGCATACCGCGTTTCCATTCATCCCAGCGTGGAATATACATGCTTTTGTCCCAGCCCATCCAGCCCTGGTACTGCCCGTTGTGTATGGTAAAAACAGTAGGTATGCCGGCCAGCTTATTGTAATCGTAGCAGTGTTTCATCATAAAAGGAATAAGCCCTGTATGATGGTCGTGGCAATGTATCACATCTGGTCTGTGCTGCCAGTGACTGAGCCAGTTTACCACAGCTATCTGGAATGCAGTGAATCGCTCTGTATCATCTGCATAACCATACACGGCTTCGCGATCGAGCAACCCATGAATATCGATGAGGTAAAGATCAAAACCCAGTTCGTTGTGTTTTTCTTTGATAACAGTAAAATCAAACCATCTGTCTCCAAGATTGGTGCGTCCTTTATAATCTACCGCCCATTCATTCTGGTAAAGGAACTTTGTTTTATACATAGGCATAACCACTTTTGCGTGGTGCCCCATCTTTACCTGGTACTTGGGCAGTGCGCCCACAACATCTCCCAAACCTCCTGCCTTGGCCACCGGATAACACTCTGCACTTACGTGAATTATTTCCATTGTGATATGATAGTTAATATATGCTGCATAAACACTAATATCGTGGATGAAAGTAATAAATCGTATTAATACTTTTAAAATTTTTAGAAAGATAAAATGTATTTAATTTACGCAGCCATTTCATAAACCAACTTAAACATTCCAATGAGTCAAACAAGTACAGCAGCTTCTGCTGCTCCAGCCACCATCAAGACAAATACCGGGGCTTTGGCCACATTAGTTATTGTATTTTTCTTTTGGGGCTTTATTGCTGCCAGTAACAGTATATTCATTCCCTTCTGTAAATCACATTTCAATCTTTCGCAATTTGAATCTCAGTTAATTGGTTCTGCATTTTATGGTGCGTACTTTATAGGTTCACTTATACTTTATTTGCTGTCGAGTGTAATGGGTTATGATATCCTTAATAAAATAGGGTATAAGAAAGGCATCATTTATGGTTTGCTCATTTCTGTTGTTGGTGCACTGGCCATTATACCATCTGCCAATGCTAACTCATTTGGATTGATATTGGTTTCCTTCTTTATTGTCGCGTTGGGTTTTTCGCTGCAACAAACCGCAGCACAGCCTTTTGCCATCGCGCTGGGTGATCCGGCAACCGGTTCGCACAGGCTTAACCTTGCAGGCGGTGTAAACTCTTTGGGTACCACATTAGGGCCAATTATAGTGAGCGTATTTTTATTTGGTTCTGCCAGCAGTGCCAATGCCAATGTAACAGTAACGAACGTTAACAATCTTTACCTGATTGTTGCCGGCGTATTTGCCGCAGTAGCCGCCTTCTTTGCTTTATCAAAAAAATTACCTGATGGCAAAAGCGATGCAAAATTTGAAGGGTCAAAAAAAGCTTCCGGTTCATTGTTGTTAATGACTGGTTTGATTATACTCATCATCATTATCGGTCAGTTAACGGAAGTTGGTAAGTTGCCCTTGTTGCTGGCAACTCTGTTTATTGTTGTGGGTATACTCTTTTACTCAAACAGCAGTGCGTTAAAAAATAACGATGGCTGGGGCGCTATGAAATACCCGCAACTGATATATGGCATGCTTGGTATATTTCTGTATGTTGGTGTGGAAGTAACAATTGACAACAACTTTGGTGCCTTACTTAAAACACCGGGATACATAACGCAGAGCGGTCTTGATGAAAGCGAAATATCTGGTTTTATTTCACTTTACTGGGGTAGTCTTATGATCGGCAGGTGGACCGGCGCTATCGGCGTATTTAATCTTTCCGGCATGGGCAAAAAAATAGCAACCATTGTGGTGCCGTATATTGCTTTTGCTGTGGTGTTGTTTGTAAATAATTTGTATGGCAACGATATCAACGAATTGTTGCCATACGCCGTATGTATTGCTATCGCTATTGCTGCCTTCTTTTTTGGGCAGGAGAAGCCGGTAAAAACCTTACTCACACTTTCTTTGCTTGCAACCGTTGCCATGCTCATAGGTGTATTTTCAACAGGTAAGATATCTGTATACGCATTTATATCAGGTGGTCTCTGTTGCTCTATCATGTGGCCTTGTATCTTTTCTCTCGGTGTTGCCGGGCTTGGAAAGTATACCAGCCAGGGTTCAGCTTTTTTGATCATGATGATCCTGGGTGGAGCAATTATTCCACCATTCCAGGGTTCCATCGGTGATATCACCCATGCTGATGGCACCAATAACATGCACAATTCTTATCTTGTGGCCGCCGCTTGTTTCGGTTTGCTTGCATTCCTGGCACTTAAGCTAAGGAGTGTATTGAAAGCGCAGGGGCTCGATTTCGATTCGCAGATCGGTGGCGGGCATTAATAATGTAATTTAAATGGGCTACAGGTTAATAATAGAGGCAATTACACCGGCAAGTGACTATCAGCTAAACAACTCAATAAAGCTTATTACTAACGACAAATATTAAAATGGCAACATCAAAACCTGCTTTAGATCCACTTGTAATTGGTATTGATATTGGTGGTACAGGAACCAAATTTGGCATTGTAGACCGTGTGGGAAATGTTTTGTTCTCGAGTGAAATGTCTACCAAAAAGCACAAGTCACTCGAAACCTATATCGATGAGTTGTACAACAGTTTAAAGCCATTGATAGATAAAGCCGGTGGCGTTGGCCGTATTAAAGGCATAGGCGTAGGTGCCCCAAACGGTAACTATTATACAGGTACCGTGGAGTATGCGCCCAACCTTCCATGGAAGGGGATTCTACCACTTGCCAAACTTATACAGGATAAATTTAACCTTCCGGTGGTATTAACCAACGATGCAAATGCAGCCGCAATAGGAGAGATGATGTACGGTGCCGCACAGGGCATGAAAGACTTTATCATGATAACCCTCGGCACAGGCGTAGGCAGTGGTATTGTAGCAAATGGAAACCTTATTTACGGGCATGACGGCTTTGCAGGAGAACTTGGCCATACCATCATCATCCCGGATGGAAGAATGCACGAGGGCACAGGCAAAAAAGGCTCACTGGAAAGTTACGCTTCTGCAACCGGGGTAACACTTACAGCCATCGAGTTTTTAAAGAATACCAAAAAGAAAAGCCTGCTCAGAAATGTAAAACCTGAAGAGATAGATTCTAAAAAAGTTTTTGAAGCCGCTATACAAGGAGATGACCTGGCAAAAGAGATTTTTGAATATACCGGTAAAATACTTGGTATGGCACTGGCCAACGCTGTAATGTTTAGCAGCCCCGAAGCAATCATTCTTTTTGGCGGTCTGACAAAAGCAGGTGAACTGATCCTGAAACCTACCAGAGAACACATGGAAGCCAATCTCATTAAAGTATTCCAGAACAAAGTAAAGATTCTCGTAAGTCACCTCAAAGAATCTGACGCTGCCATACTTGGTGCAAGTGCACTCGCATGGGAAATAAAATAGTCCTTCCTTACCTGCTTATCAGCAACATCGCCTGGCAAAATGCAGGCACCAACATAAAAAAGAACTGCCTCAACTAAACGTTGAGGCAGTTTCTTTTGAGCACAACAGCAAGACCTGCTATTGCTCCACTTCACATACACACCGAAAGCCAACATTGCTTGCAGGGGCATATTTACTGGTAATGATATTTTGTGCAGCCTGTGAATTTTCGTTAAACAAAGCACCGATAATCGCCTTTTTGTCCAACAGTATTTCTGCAAAATTGTTGGCATAAATACTAAAACTGTTCTCAGCTTTTCTGCTGTCAACAGGTGCATAGCCGGCAAATGATTTTTTATTAAAGTCTGCACGTATACCAAAGTCACTCAGCAGCACATTGCCTAAAGCGTTATAGGCATACTTCCATTCATCTTCTGTCATAAGCCTGTAGTTAACTTTGCTGTAATACCTTTTTCGTTCTCCCTTGCCGGAAGATTTTAAAGCGTAGTGCAGCATTACCATATCGCTTCTCCATTTGCAAAACATGGCAGCCTGTTCATGGGTAATATAAATAACAGGATTGTTTTTATAGAGCAACGCTTTTGTGTAATACTCCATGGTGAGGTTTGTAGCCAGGTCAACAACCAACTGGCCGGGTATCTTCATACGCTCAGAGAACGCCGGGTCTGGCGTAAGAAAAAAACTGTCTACAACATCCGCATCATATTTATCTACGATCCGCACAGCAGGGTCGTCAATAAATTTGAGGCCATACAATGGCAGCCGCGGAATAGCTTCATGTGTCTTTTCTGACCAGAATTGTTGCACCGCAAAGAGAAATTCTTTGTACGCGTTGTTGGTTACCGGTAGCCTGTCAATGTAAATGTTGTCTTTGAGAAAAATAGTGCCGGGTGGGGCAGTTTTCAATTTTTGGGCTGGTGCCGGCAATGCAAATAAAAGCATAGCAAGGCATGCCATGGGTAGAGTTCTTGTCATAAGGTTCGGATTATGTAACGTAACAAATATAGAATTAAAAACGGCCGTCTGCCTTGTGCCCAAATACTTTCAGCAACTTTTAATTGTTGTCAGGCAATAAAAAGGAAAATGATGAACCCGGCTATAGAATAAGCATGAATCTTCCGTTGCGTCGCACTCTTGTACAGCATTACTTATTTC
The DNA here is from genome assembly GCF_015831355.1 of Panacibacter microcysteis. Taxonomy (NCBI): domain Bacteria; kingdom Pseudomonadati; phylum Bacteroidota; class Chitinophagia; order Chitinophagales; family Chitinophagaceae; genus Panacibacter; species Panacibacter microcysteis. The sequence continues at coordinate 1,173,553 of NZ_JADWYR010000002.1, read as the reverse complement.
GGCACCTTAGGGCGTACCAGGATTCAACAAATAAGTTTCGCTGCTGCAGGCGAATATTGAGCGTAGCGCAAAAAATAGGCGAAGACAGTTTTACAGTAATTGTCTCTTGTACATCTGGATGGTGTTTTGGAAACCGAGGTACAGTGCATCGCAGACAATAGCGTGGCCTATAGAAACCTCATCAAGCCACGAAATCTGCTGTTTAAAAAATTGCAGGTTGTCAAGATCGAGATCGTGACCTGCGTTTAAACCGAGACCCAGTTCTTTTGCTTTCTCTGCTGCCGCAACATATGGAGCAACAGCTTTGTGTTTATCAGTGGCAAAATGAGCAGCATAAGCTTCTGTATACAGCTCTATCCTGTCTGTGCCGGTTGCTGCAGCACCTTCCACCATTTCTGTTACAGGATCTACAAAGATCGAAACACGTATACCGGCATTTTTAAAAATGCTGATCATTTCCTGCAGGTAAGTTTTGTGTTCTATGGTGTTCCAGCCGTGGTTGCTGGTAAGCTGATCTAACGCGTCTGGTACAAGCGTAACCTGGTGTGGCCTTGTTTCCAATACGAGATCTGTAAACTTTTGTTCTGTACAATTGCCTTCTATATTGAATTCTGTAGTAATGATCTTTTTTATCTCCCGTACATCGCTGTAACGTATATGTCTTTCATCTGGCCGGGGGTGAACCGTTACGCCATCGGCGCCAAACAATTGTGCATCTTTAGCTGCTTTAACAACGTCCGGGTTGTTGCCACCCCGGCTGTTTCTTAGTGTTGCGAACTTATTGATGTTAACCGAAAGTTTCGTTACAGTGTTCATACAACAAAGTTAAGTGTAAGGATAGTTGATAGAACAGGAGCAAGCACACAAAAAAAGGAACCGTTTCGGTTCCTTTTTAAAAAGTTCGCAGGTCTTTTTTACATTACGCTAAACGGTACACGAAGTGTGCCCCACTGTAATGTTACCTTGCCCGATTTATCAATAAGATAAGTAAGGCGCTCTACAGATTGTGCGTCTTTTGCAGCTTTTACTTTTACCTGCAAGGCATCGTTCTGTTTGTTCTTTTCGTAATCGTAAGCGCCCCAGGTATCCCATGTCTTATTAAAGATCAATGTCCACTCATCGCCTTTGTTGATGGTGAAGAATGCGTATTTACCGGCAGGTAAAGTTTGTCCTTCAATTTTTACATCTTTATCAACCTGGAAAGTGGTTGCCTCATTGGCGCCTGCACGCCATACCTGGCCATCTTTTGGTTCTACATCCTTACCAATTGTTCTGCCTTTGAGTGCAGGCTGGCTGTAATTGATTGTAATAGTAGCTCCGCTGCTGATGGTCTCTTTTGTAGAGGCAGCCGGACTTGGTTTGCTGCCTTTATCGCCACCCTGGGCGCAGGCATTCATACTTAAAGATATAACGCTGGCTAGTAAAGCAACTGGAAGAAATCTTTTCATAGTTCTGTTTTTTGTCTGAACGAAGTTCTGCATTAAAACCAATTGAACAAATTTTTTGAACGGGCGGTTATGTGTAGGGTGCTAAAGTTTTCCCAAAGTAAATGGCCGTGCCGCTGCAACCAATCGCATTTACCCGCTACGGTCTTCGCGTTTGCTGCATAACGCTTCACCAGTTGAAGAGTGCAACGCAACAGGCGATGCCACCAGCACAAATGTTGGGTTCATCATTATAAAACTGACTATACTTGAAGGCCTTTAAACAACCAGCCAAATCACAGTTCATACCAATGATTTGTTAATTGAAACACCCCACCTTTTTGTGGCATAATTTTTTGCATTCTCTTTACTGAAAACTTATAATTATGATCCTCGTAACCATTATACTGATCGGTGTATGTCTTGGAAGGGCAGTTTATACCGAGAAACAGGCCCAGAAAAAAAGGGCGATGTAGTGCTAGTCTTTAAAGATTTTTACTTCGGTTTTTCCGTTGCCCGTGATGTACGCCCTGTACATGCCTTCGGTATTAAAGGGCATTGCGATATTACCATCTTTATCTACGGCAATCAGTCCGCCATCTCCGCCTAAAGCGCCAAGCTGTTTCATCACCATTTCGTTTGTGGCGTCTGCCAGTGCCTGGTACCCAAATTCCATTCTGTCACTTATGGTTTTTGCCATTACAAGGCGAATATAAAACTCTCCCCAGCCGGTACAACTAATGGCACAAGTAGCATTGTTTGCATAAGTGCCTGCACCAATGACCGGTGCATCGCCAACACGGCCAAACTTTTTGTTGGTCATGCCACCCGTACTTGTTCCTGCGGCGAGATTGCCATTCATGTCCAACGCCACACATCCAACAGTGCCATACTTATAATCTTTATTACCGGGTTGTTTAAGCAGGGCTTTTGCAGAGTCATGATCAAGGAGCATTTTGGAAGAATCTTCTGCCCGGATTTGTTGCAGGCTTCGCCAGCGTTCTTCCGTAAAAAAATACGATGGATCTACAATAGTGCAGCCCTGCTGCTGTGCAAATTTTTCCGCACCTTTCCCAACCATCATCACGTGTTCACTTTTATCCATAACGGCCCTTGCTGCCGTGATCGGATTTTTTATGGTAGTTACACCCGCAACCGAGCCCGCTTTTAAATTACTGCCATCCATAATGGCTGCATCCATTTCGTTTTTGCCTTCATTGGTAAATACTGCACCTTTTCCTGCATTGAACAGGGGATTATCTTCCAGCACTTTGATTGCCGCTACTACTGCATCCATAGCTGTACCGCCATTTGCAAGAATCTTTTTTCCGGCTTCCAGTGCATCGTTCAACCCTTTTGTGTATTGTTGTTCTTTTTCTTTGGTCATCTGGCTTTTGAGAATGGTACCGGCGCCGCCGTGTATAACAAGCACATATTTCCCGGTTTGCGCAAAGCATTTAAATGAGAGGCAGAGCATTATTATAAGCAAAGTATATTTCATTGGTGGGTATTTACTGCCAAAGTAAATCTTCTTTGGGTAAATTCCATTATTCATCAATGTTTGTAAAAGCGGCTTTATGTTTCCCTGAGCAAAAGTGTTTGTACAAGCGATGCAATTTTGCCAGGGATCGCTGCTGTTGCCATGAAAACGGAACGCACAAGTGAGTGACACAACACGTGATGCCATGAAAAGCAAATGCCGGTTCCATAAAAAATGCCCTCCAGTTACAGGAGAGCATTTCTAACTATAATAAACAACTAAACCAATTCTTCCTTTTCTGCCTTGCTGTAATCATCAATAAGACGGCGCTGCAGGTCGTAAGGCACGGGCGCATATGCTGCAAAGCCGCTCTTAAACTTTGCGCGTCCCTGTGTAATGCTGCGCAGCGATGAAGAGTAACCATCCATTTCTGCCAGTGGAACTTTGGCAACGATCTTTTGAAAGTGGCCTTCGGCATCTATGCCTTCTACAATGGCGCGGCGTGTTTGCAAATCGCCCATTACGGCGCCGGTTATATCATCGGGGCAGAGCACTTCTACGTGGTATATGGGTTCCAGTATTTGCGGATCTGCCTGCTGAAATGCCTGGCGGAATGCCTGCAGGCCCGCTATTTTAAAGGAAATATCATTACTGTCTACAGGGTGCATTTTGCCATCGTACACACATACGCGTACATCTCTTACATAAGAACCGGTTAAAGGCCCGGTGTGCATCTTTTCCATTACACCTTTTAATATGGAGGGCAGAAAACGGGTATCTATGGCGCCGCCTACAATGCAGTTGTAAAAGACAAGGTTGCCGCCCCAGTCCAGGGGATAGGTGTCCCGGCTGCGTACATTTAATCCTGCCGGCTCGGGCATACCATCGTACCAGGGTTCTATGCGCATAAATACTTCTCCAAACTGGCCTGCACCGCCGCTTTGTTTTTTGTGGCGGTACGTAGCATCAGCCATTTGCCGGATGGTTTCGCGGTAAGCAATACGTGGCTTTATAAAGCGCACTTCCAGCTTGTGCAGGTGTTCTATTTTCCATTTAGCAACGGCCAGGTGCATATCTCCCTGGCAGTGGATAAGCAACTGCCTTAATTCGGGAGAATGTTCAATGATAAGTGTTGGGTCTTCTTCTTTCAACTGGTGCAGTGCCACTGATAATTTTTCTTCTTCGCCTTTTTTTACAGTTTCAACGGCAACAGTCATGTTTGGCGGCGGAAACGCAATAGGTGCCAGTTCGTAATTTTTTCCTCTTATGTGCAGGGTATTGTTTACATGGGTGTTTTTTAGTTTAAGTGTGGCACCTATATCACCTGCTACCAGTTCATTTGTATTGATGCGCTTATTGCCTTCTACCATAAACAACTGGTTCAGTTTCTCACTTATGCCCGTTGATTCGTTCTCCAGTTCCATACCGCTTTTAACGGTACCTGAATAAACCTTGAAGAAGGATAATTCGCCTACATGCGGTTCGGTAACGGTTTTATAAACAAAAATGCAGGCAGGTCCGTTTGCATCGCAGGTTAGTACATCACCGGCTTTTGTCTGCTGTGCGGGTAATTCATTTGCACCGGGGCAAACATTGTCTATAAAGCCCATTAAACGGCCGCTGCCCATATTGCGCTCTGCCGATAAACAAAAGAGTGGAAAAAGGTCGTGGTGGATCATCGCTTTTTTGAGCCCTTCCCGCATTTCATCTTCATCCAGTTCGCCTTTATCAAAATATTTTTCCATCAATGTTTCATCATTACTGGCTATGGCTTCTATAAGTTCTTTATGAAGTGTTTCAGCTTTTTGTTTTTCATCTTCCGGTATAGCAAGTTTATCAGGCTTACCGCCGGTATCGCGAAACTTATACATGGTCATGCGCAATACATCAATGATCTCGTGAAAACCAGCGCCCTGCTGCCTTGGGTATTGCACAACCAGTACTTTATTACCAAAATGATTTTTGGCCTCTGCCACTGTGCGGTCAAAATCTGCACGGTCATCATCGAGTTTGTTTACTGCAAATATCATGGGTGTTTTAAACTGCTCGGTATATTCCCAGATGATGTCTGTTGTTACTTCCACACCCATCGCAGCGTTTAGCAACATGACCCCGGTATCTGCCACACGCAGTGCAGAGATCACTTCGCCCACAAAGTCATCGTAACCGGGTGTGTCTATAATGTTTATTTTATAACCACGCCATTTTGTATGCATGAGTTTGCTAAAAATAGAATTACCACGTTCCTGCTCCAGTTCGTGGTAGTCTCCAACAGTAGTGCGTTCGGCAATGGTTCCGCGGCGGTTAATAAGGCCTGCTTCATACAGCATGCATTCCGCCAATGTTGTTTTGCCGCAGCCGGCGTGGCCGAGCAAAACAATGCTTTTTACATGTGAGGTATCAAATTCAGCCATGGCTAAATAATTTTAGTAAGTGATTAAATACTTCACCAAAAATGTTATTACGGATAATAATGAGCCAGGCTGTATTGCTACTATGAAGATTCTGTTGCGTCGCACTCTTGTACGGTAACAAGTAATGGCAGCACGGCTGCAGTCTTGTAATGGCAATAGCAATGCTGTTGTATGTTTATACAACTTTAATACAGGTAAATCATATGTTTTGTTCTGTTGCGCTTAAACCCGTAATGATAATTCCGGAGAAGTGAAGTTGTGCTTATAACAGGCACATGCAAACGTGCAACTGCTAATTGTAATTGGCAACTGCAATGCTTTTTACATATTTATAAAACGCTGAACGCAACTCATCGAGCGTGCTTTGCAAAGAATGATATGCGTCGTAAAGATTTTCGTGTTCGGTGTAAGTGTCGTCTGTAAGCTGGCCCTGGTTTTCCGAGACTTCGTACTGGATTTTCTTATCGTGTGTTTTTACCGCCTGTTTAAGATCGTGGATGTTGATCAGTTGAATGTGGAGTTGATTCTGATAATGTTCCAGGCCGGTTAGCTGGTCTTTGGAGAGCGCTCTGTTTGCAACATGCTGCAATTCGTGTTTGAGCCTGTTAAACTCATCTCTGAAGGAATGAAGGCGCTCTCTCCAATCGTTACATTCCTTTGAGAGCTGTGGGATGTCTGTCTGAACCATGGGATTTAAATTTTGAAGGTGATAAAATTCCTCGGCGGTTCGTCGGGGTATGTCAAATAATGCTGTAATAAATGTAGTACTTTTTTAAAACAGGCGTGTGATAAAAACGACATTTTTTTGAAACGCAGATCAGTAAAAATATGGGTGAAAAGACTTATGTATAATGCACTGCAAAGTGTTTGCGGCAGGTTTGTACTTGCACCGAAGCACGTTAAGGGCTTTCAATATTTACGCTTAGATATTCGCGTTTGCTGCACATTGTTCCCGGCGTACAAGAGTGCGACGCAACGAAAGCCTGATTGCAGCAATGCAGCCGGGTACATTATGGTTATTGGTATGCGGTAATCATTTTTTTAACAAGCTTACCAGACTCTTTCAGGTCATCTTCTTTCCAATTACCATCTGAAGCGGCACCTGCCTGCAAAACAGAGCAGGTTTCATTTTTATCGCTTACAGACCAGGTAACCCAGCTTACTTTATTTTCCTCTGCCCAATTGATCCATCTGGTCCATTCATCGATGTTTATCGGTCCATCTCCGCTGGCAGACATTCCGGCACTTTCAGAAATGAACACAGGCAAACCGGCATTGATCGCAGCAGTTGTCCTGTCTCTCAGTTGCTGTTTATGTGTATCTGCATAAAAGTGCATGGTGTACATAATATTGGTGAAGCCTGTTACAGGGTCTGCGGCTGCAAGGTGTACATCCTGGTCCCAGTGTGGTGAACCAACAAGGATAATATTTGCTGTGTCAAAAGTCCTTATGGTTTGGATCATTTCAATTGAATAATCTTTTACTTCGGGCCAGGTTTCTTTATCAGGTTCATTAAAGACCTCGTATATAACGTTTGGGTATTGACTGTATTTTTTTGCGATGTGTGTAAAGAAAGTTTTGGCTTCCTGCAGCCTTACATTGTGGCTGTGAAAATCTACGATAACATAGATGTCTTCTTTGATGGCTGCATCAATCACCGTTTCTACCAACGCAAGTGATTTTGCCGGATCTTCCATGTACCCATTCTTTGGCTCTACACCCATTGCTGCTCTTACCACGTTGCAGTGCCAGTCTTTGTGCAGCCATTCTACTGCGCCAGGTGTATAAAACCGCGGATGAAAATTACTCCAGCCAAAGCTCATGCCTCTTAGTATGACCGGCTGATTATTTTTATCTGTCAGTTGTGTGCCTTTTACCATTAGCCGGCCATGTTCTTGTACAGCCTGCGCCTGCAATGCAAGTGAGCCGGTGATGGCAGAAAGAAATAACAGGACGATTTTTTTTAACGGGTTCATCAGTTTTTGTAATTGTCGTTGTGTGAAAGTGTTACCAATCCATTGTTCATGCTGTTCTTCCTGGTACCGGCAGTATTGTTGAATTCTTTAGTCAGGCAGCTGAAGAACAACGCTCATAAAACGTATACCGATTGCTATATACGAACTTTTATGTTTTGTGCCAGCAGGTACGTTTTCAACTCAGGAATACTGATTTCTTTGAAATGAAAAATGCTTGCAGCCAGGGCTGCATCTGCTTTTGCAGTGTTAAATACTTCCGTGAAATGTGCCGGTGTGCCTCCGCCGCCACTCGCAATCACCGGCACTGGCAGGGTAGTAGAAAGTGTATGGGTAATATCTACAGCAAAACCTTGTTTGGTGCCGTCGTTGTTCATAGAGGTAAGCAGGATTTCACCTGCGCCAAGGTCAACCGCCTGTTTTGCCCAGTCTATGCAACGTGTGCCTGTTTTTGTTCTTCCGCCGTTCAGGTAAACATACCATTCGCCATCTTCTTCTTTGCGGGTATCGATAGCAAGCACTACGCACTGGCTGCCGAAGTCTTTTTCCAGTTCGCGCAAAAGTTCGGGCCTTTTAAATGCAGCGGTATTTACAGATATTTTATCTGCACCATTTTGCAGCAGCAGGCTTACATCATCCACAGAAGCAATACCACCGCCCACTGTAAAAGGTATATTGATGTGGTGCGATATTTTATTTACCAGTGCACTTAACGTTTTTCTTCGTTCTACCGTAGCGGTTATATCCAGAAACACCAGTTCATCTGCGCCCTGCTGTGCATACAACGCACCCAGTTCTACAGGATCTCCTGCATCTCTCAGGTCAACAAAATTGGTACCCTTTACGGTGCGCCCATCTTTGATATCCAGGCAGGGAATAATGCGTTTGCAAAGCCCCCTGTTTGCTGTAGCAGGATGATGTAACGAACTTTCGGATGTTTGTAAATTCTCATTCATAAAATTTCTTTAAATCAGCAATCCTGACCTTTCCTTCATATATGGCTTTGCCAACAATAGCGCCGTTGCAACCGGCGGATTGCAGGTCTTCGAGGTCTTGTAAAGAACTGACGCCACCGCTTGCAATGAAATGCAGCGAGGGAAACTTTGTTGTAATATTTTTATATAACTCAGTTGCCGGTCCTTCAAGCCTGCCGTCTTTGCTTACATCTGTACAAAAGACTTGCTTTATGCCATGCTGAATATATTTTTCAATAAAATCATAGATCCAGATATCTGTTGTTTCCAGCCAGCCGCCAATGGCAATCTTCTCGTTTTTTACATCTGCACCAAGTAAAAATCTACCGGCTCCGAATTGGAGTAACCACTTTACAAATTCGAATTCATTCTTTACTGCTATACTGCCTACTGTTGCAAAAACAGCGCCCGACGAAAAAACAATTTTTACATCTTCTTCCTGTTTTATACCGCCCCCGAAATCAATTACCAGGTTTGTTTTGGAAGCCAGTAACTCCAGTACTTTCCAGTTTTTTACCGACCCTGCCCTGGCACCATCCAGGTCTACAAGGTGTAACCTTTTTAATCCTGCATCTTCAAATTCCTTTGCTACCTCAAGCGGGTGTTCGTTGTAGATTTTTTTTTGTGTATAATCGCCTTCTGTAAGTCTTACGCATTTACCTTCTATAATATCAATGGCTGGTATAATGGTCATTCGTTGTAATTTATATTAGCTGGTTGTTATACATTCAAAATAAAGTTCTTTAGAATCTGTTCTCCCACTGCAGCGCTTTTTTCAGGATGGAACTGTACACCGTAAAAATTATTCCTGTGCAATGCTGCGCTGTATGGTTGTATATAATCTGTTGTTGCAACGGTATGCAGGCCGATGGAAGCGTAATAACTGTGTACAAAGTAGCAGTAGCTGTTACCAGGAACATTGCTAAACAGCGCTGTTTTGAGGTCGTATATATTGTTCCAGCCGATCTGTGGAACTTTGAGGCTTTCTTCTGCCGGAGGCGAGAATTTGCTAACGACTTCATCAAATATGCCGAGACAGGGCGTATTGTTTTCTTCGGAATATTTACACATAAGCTGCATGCCAAGACAAATACCCAATACCGGTTGTGTAAGGTTTATTAGTACTTTATCCAGCCCCCGTTCCTGCAGGTACCGCATGGCGCTGCTTGCCTCACCAACGCCGGGAAAAATGACTTTGTCGGCAGATTTTATTGCATCATGATCATCTGTAACGATTGCCTGCACACCAATTCTTTCCAAAGCATATAATACACTTTGAATATTACCTGCATTGTATTTTACAATTATTAGGTTCATCATTTCAAAATCTGGTGAAGGAATGTTTTCGTCGATTCATTAATATCTGTCGTATGCTCCAGAGCTTTGATATAGGCGCTCCCGATGATTGCTCCGTTTGCATGCTTGCAAGCCATGTTGAATGTTGTTTTATCTTTTATACCAAAGCCAACCAGCACCGGGTTTTTCAGTTGCATTTGTTGCAAACGCTGCAGGTATGTCTCTACCGGTGAAAAATCTTTATCGCTACCTGTAATGGACGAGGAGGATACCGCGTATAAAAAACCGCGGCTTAAGCTGTCCAGTTTTCTTATTCGTGCTGCTGATGTTTCCGGTGTAACAAGAAAGATAAAATCGAGCCCATAACGTTGCATAATGGCACCATATTCAGTTTCGTACTCGTATTCAGGAAGGTCTGGTAAGATCAGTCCGTCGATAGGCGCATCGGCGCAGTACTGGCAGAATTTTTCGAAACCAAATTGTAAAACCGGGTTCATATATCCCATAAGAATAACCGGTACATAAATTTCTTTCCTGAAGTCTTTCAGTTGCTGAAAAAGTTTTTCTATACTCATGCCGTTGGCAATGGCTTTTGCGCCGCTTTCCTGTATAACGGGTCCATCTGCAAGCGGATCACTATACGGCATACCAAGTTCTATAAGGTCTGCACCATGTTCCTGTAAGGCTTTCATTACCGTAATGGTACTGTCTGGCTGCGGGTAGCCTGCGGTGCAATACACGTTTAGTATTTGCTCTTTTTTTCGTTGAAACAGTTCTTCCAGGCGGTTCATTTGTTACAATCTTTAAGCATGAAGTGTGATCGGTTTGTTTTCCGGTATCTTTTGTTATGGCTATCGTGAACGCATATTTCTTTTAGTTGGTCGTGAAAGCGCATCGTTGCTGCAATATGTTATACAGTACAAGTGAGTGACACAACCGGTGGCGATGTATGCACTGCAGCCGGCTTCATTATTTTTCTTCCATCACTTTCATATACGTGGCAAGATCTTTATCTCCACGGCCGCTTAAACAAACCACCACCTGGTCTGTTGGCGCGAATGTTAGCTGGTACAAAGCGGCCAGTGCATGCGCACTTTCAAGTGCAGGAATAATGCCTTCTAATTTCGCCAGTTCAAATGCAGCGGCTAAAGATTCGTCGTCTGTCGCACTCAGGAAAATACCACGACCACTATCATACAAGTGGGCGTGCAACGGGCCCACGCCGGGATAATCAAGGCCGGCTGAAATGCTGTGTGGTTCTACCACCTGGCCGTCTGCCGTTTGCATCAACAGGCTTTTGCTGCCATGCAAAATGCCGGGTTTGCCCAGTTGGGTTGTTGCTGCGCTAAAGCCGCTGTGCACACCATGACCTGCTGCTTCCACCGCAACCAGTTTTACCGCGGGCTCTTCTAAAAAGTGATAGAAAGCCCCGGCCGCATTACTGCCGCCGCCCACACATGCCACTACGTGTGTAGGCAACTCGCTGCCTGTTTTTTCCTTCAGCTGTTTGCGTGTTTCTGCACTGATGACGCTTTGAAAGCGCGCCACCATATCAGGATAGGGGTGAGGACCCACCACGCTGCCAATGATGTAATGTGTATCCAGCGGATCGTTAATCCAGGCACGTATCGCTTCGTTGGTTGCGTCTTTCAATGTTTTGCTGCCGCTTGTTGCGGGTATAACTGTTGCGCCAAGCATCTTCATACGTGCAACGTTTGGGGCTTGCCGTTCAATGTCTTTCTCGCCCATGTACACCACACAGTCTATTCCTTTCAATGCGCACACGGTGGCGGTTGCAACGCCGTGCTGACCAGCGCCTGTTTCTGCTATGATGCGTTTTTTTCCAAGCCTTAACGCCAGTAAAATCTGCCCTACGGTGTTATTGATTTTGTGTGCCCCTGTATGGTTAAGGTCTTCCCGTTTGAGATAGATATTCGTTTTATGCAAAGCACTTAAACGCTGTGCCAGGTAAAGCGGCGTTGGTCTGCCTACATAATCATGCAGCAATGCATTGAACTCTTCCTGGAAGCTGTCTTCATACATTATTTCCAGGTACTTTGTGCGTAATTCTTCTACATTTCTATGCAGCATTTCCGGTATGTACGCACCGCCAAATTTTCCATAATAACCCTGTTCATCTGGCTTTTGATATGTTGCTGTTTGTGTCATATAATTTTTATGTACTAAGCTTTTGAATAAATATGTAACGCCTGTTGCGTCGCACTCTTCAACTGATGAATATGAATGAACAGTGAAGCCCCGCAATGCATGAAAAATATGCGGCTACAGGATCAATTGCATAAACACCAGGTCCAGCCAGCGGTCAAACTTCCAGCCAATTTGTTTGAGGTAACCTGCTTCTTTAAAACCGAATTGTTTATGAAAGTCTATGCTGAGCTTGTTTTCTGCATCTATACCTGCAACCATGGTATGCAACTGCATTTCTTTTGCCGCATCAATCAACGGCTGCATCAATAACTTACCAAGACCTTTTCCGCGCTGACCATCTTTTACATAGATCGAATTTTCTACGGTGTACCGGTAGCCGGCCCACGGGCGAAAGGGGCCGATAGAACTAAAACCAACAATCTCTTCATTGTCTTCTGCCACAAATACTGGGAAGCCCTGCTGCTCTTTCGTTGCAAACCATTCTTTGCGCATTGCCATCGTATGCGGTTCATAATCGTACACGGCTGTGGTATGCAATATGGCATCATTGTATATCTCAAGTATTGCGGGTAAGTCTGCTGTTGTTGCGTTTCTGATCTGAACCATACGTTGAAAGCGTTGTACATTTTTTAGATGCTGGACTTATTTATGCCGGTACACCCGGAACTGCTGCATCATGATCTGCAGTACAAGTGAGTGACACAAGGGACGATGAGTAAAGTACTGATGCCGGTACCACACTCATGTATTTTTTACCTGCGTCACAAAATCTTTTATCATATTCATATCTTTTAAACCCGGCATTATTTCAAACTTGCTGTTTATATCAATTGCAAAGAGGTCTTTTGCTACCGGATCCTGCTTGAATTGCCGCAGGTTATCTGCGTCTCCGGGGCTTATACCGCCACTTAAGAAAAATGGTTTGCGAATATTTTGCCCTTTCAGTAACTGCCAGTTGAACTTTTTTCCGGTGCCGCCATAACCTGCGCCTTCGGTATCGAACATATACATGTCAACCGGATCGTAATATTCACGGATCTTCCATGCAATGTTGTCATCTTCACTGATGCGGAAAGCTTTGATTACAGAGACGTAGTTTGAAATGCGTTCGCATGTACGCGGATTTTCGTCTCCATGTAATTGCACAAGATAAAGGCCGCACGCATCAACCGTTTTCAAAATCTCGTCGGGGTCTGCATTTACAAACACGCCCACTTTATTGATGCTGCCGCGTATCTTTTTTATTTCTGTTGCCGGCATGGTTTTAAAGACGTACCGTGGCGACTTCGGATAAAAAATAAAGCCTGCAAATTCAACACCCAGTTCATCCAGTTGCATTACCTGTTCCGGTTTCGTCATTCCGCATACTTTAATGCGCATTTTGTTTTGCTTTAAGCTCTGTTACAAAATCAGCAAAAGCAATCGTGGGGTCTGGTTGTTTCATAAAGTTTTCACCAATGAGGAAACCTTTAAAGCCAGCCTGTTTCAAAGTTACAATTGTATCTACATTACTGATGCCGCTTTCTGCGATGGCAGGTTTATCTGCAGGTATATGCGGAAAAAGCTGTAGTGATGTATTGATATCTACTGTAAACGTTTTGAGGTTCCTGTTGTTTACACCTACAAAATCTACTTCTGCACAAATGTGACCAAGTTCTTCTTCGTTGTGTATTTCCAGCAAGACTTCGAGTTGCAGCGATTTTGACAGTTGTGCAAAAGCTTTTACCTGTGCGGGTGTAAGACAGGCAGCAATCAGTAAAATTACATCTGCCCCGATGGCCCTGGCTTCATAGAACTGGTATTCATCAATCATGAAATCTTTACGCAGTATGGGGGTATTGTTACGCCTTGCGGCTTCCAGGTCTGTATCATTACCGCCAAAGAATGTTGCATCTGTAAGCACAGATAAGCCTGACGCGCCGTATAATGCGTATGCACCCGTAACTTTCGTTACATCAGCCTGGCTGTTGATGATGCCTTTGGAAGGCGATTTTCGCTTGAATTCCGCAATGATGCCCGTTTTTGATTCGTCCAGTAAAGACTGGTGTAGTGATATGGTTTTGCGGGAAAATGCCGGGTATGCTTCGAGCTCCGCAATAGTGACTAATGACTTGCGGCTTGCTACTTCCTGTTTTTTATGTGCTACGATCTGGTCGAGGATGTTCATTATTGCAGGCTGATTAATGTTTGTAATGATTGGTAAGCTTTGCCACTTTCCAGGCTGTTTACGGCTGCATTGTACGCATCGTTATAAGTAGTATACGCCCCGGTACATTCCAGCGCCATAGCAGCATTGGCCAATACCACCGCATTTTGTGCCCATGAGCCTTCACCTTTAATGATCTTTACAAAGATTCTTGCTGCCTCTTCTGTACTGTTGCCGCCATAAATATCTTCTGCAGATACAATACGTTTGCCAAGCTGAAGCGGTGTCATAATGCTTTCACCCTTACTGGTAATGACCTTGGTATCGTTTGTGAGAGATATCTCATCATAGCCATCCAGACCATGAATAATTGTAAACGCTTTACCGGTTTGTTGTAGAAGGTAGTTATAAATTCTTGCCATTTCCAGGTTGTACACACCTACTAACTGGTAAGCCGGCGAAGCCGGGTTAACCATTGGGCCCAGCATGTTAAAAAATGTACGCAGGCCCAGGTTTTTTCGAATTGGCCCAACAGTCTTTAATGCCGGGTGAAAAACAGGTGCATGCAAAAAACATATATTGGCAGTTTCAACTTCTTTTTTTAACTGGCCATTATCGTGTTTGAATTTATAGCCAAGCAGTTCCATCACATTGCTGGCGCCGCTTACAGAAGATGCACCGTAGTTACCATGTTTTGCAACTTTTTGCCCCGTACCGGCTACAATAAAGCAGGATAGTGTGGAAATATTGAAGGTGTTCTTGCCATCGCCGCCGGTACCAACGATATCAATGGTCTTATGTTCACCCAGGTCAACTTTTACGCATAATTCCAGCAGTGCATCGCGGAAGCCCTGCAGTTCTTCAATGGTAATGCTGCGCATGAGAAATACCGTAATGAAGGCGGTAACTTCATGATCGTTGTACATGCCTTTCGAAATATTGGTCAATATTTCTTTTGCCTGCTCGCGGCCAAGCGTTTTATGTTCAAATAAATATTGCAGAATCTTTTTCATGTTTTCTTCTTAGTATGCTTTACAATGTAACCATCAAAATCATCACTTACATAGCCAGCCAGTTGCGCATAATTTTTTCGCCGTCAGGCGTCAATACGCTCTCCGGGTGAAACTGCACACCTTGTATGTCGTATTGTTTATGTTGCAACGCCATGATAAACCCCTGCTCATCTTCTGCTGTTACAGCGAGGTCTGCAGGAAAGTTATTACGGTCTACCACCCATGAATGATAACGGCCCACTTCGAACGTGTGCGGCAAGCCTTTGAACAGCGGGCTTTCTGCTGCTGCATTTTCCCGGTTAAGAGTTATCGGCGTAGCCACACCATGATAAACACTCGTGAGGTTTGACAACGTGCCGCCAAATGCCTGCCCAATGGCCTGGTGCCCGAGGCATACGCCCAGTATCGATTTGCTGCCTGCATATGCTTTTATAAGCGGTAGCAATAAACCTGCTTCTTCCGGAATGCCGGGCCCGGGTGATAAGATGATCTTATCATACGCTTTTACATCCTCCAGCTTAATCTTGTCGTTGCGGTACACAGCTACCTTATAATGCAATATTTTTTCAACAAGATGAACCAGGTTATATGTAAAAGAGTCGTAATTGTCGAAGACTAATATTTTCAGGTTATTGCTCATAATATAATAATCAGTACAAGAGTGCGACGCAACGATGCTGATGCATGCACAACTGCCGGGTTCATAAAAATTAAATTGTTTCTGCCAGTTCCACCGCTTTTTTTAGTGCGCCAAGTTTGTTGTTTACTTCCTTCAACTCGCTTTCGGGTACCGATTTGGCTACAATACCTGCACCTGCCTGGTAGTTTAATGTGTTTTGTTTACTGAGGAAAGTGCGTATCATAATTGCCTGGTTGCACGTACCGTCAAAACCCATAAAGCCAATACAGCCGGCGTAGTAACCGCGAACGGTGGGCTCGTATTCATCGATCAGTTGCATGGCCTTGAATTTGGGTGCACCACTCAATGTGCCCTGCGGAAAAGTAAGCGCAAGCAATTCAAATGGGTTGGCATTTGGCCTTACCGTGCCGCAAACTTCGCTTACAAGATGTATAACGTGCGAATAATAATGTACCTGCCTGTAATGGTTAACCACCACGTTATCGCAACAACGGCTTAGATCATTGCGTGCCAGGTCTACCAGCATAGTATGCTCCGCATTTTCTTTGGCGTCATTGAGTAAAGCTTCTGCAAGCTGCTCATCTTTTTCATCATTACCGGTTCGTTTAAATGTACCGGCAATAGGATGAACGATGGCTTTACCGTTTTTGATAATGAGCTGGCTTTCGGGGCTGCTGCCCATTAATTTATAATCGCCATAATCAAAGTAAAACAGGTAAGGAGAGGGGTTTACACTTCGCAGCGCACGGTATACATTGAATTCGTCTCCTATAAACTTTTGTTGAAAACGCCTGCTGAGCACAATTTGAAAAACATCTCCCCGCAGACAGCTTGCAATACCTTTTTTTACCATGTCAATATATCCCTGGTCACTGATGTTGCTTACCTCGTCTTCCTGTATTTTAAAAGGGTAAGCTGGTACGTCTTTGCTTTTGATAAGCGATTCCACTGCGGCAACATCGCTTTCAATATTGTTTACGCGGTTTTCGCAGAGGTACATTTCATCTTTAAAATGATTGATGATGATAACATACTGGTAAAGCCTGTAGCGCATTAGCGGAATTTCCGGCAATGTGTTGTAACTCTTTAGCTTTACCGTTTCAAAAAATTGTACGGCATCATAAGTTGAATAACCGTAAACACCCTGTGCCAGTTGTACTACTTTTTCATCAGGTTTTACAACTTCAAAGCGGTTCATAAAGTTCCAGATCGTGGCAGGTATATCCTGTATATGTTTAATGGCTTCGCGTTCGGGTTTCTGTCCCGGAATTTTATACTCAACAGAATCGAAGCCTGAAATTTCGATACCACCAATGGCATTGATGCCAATAAAAGAAAAACTATTGTCAGATGCCCTGTTGTCTGTGCTTTCGAGCAGCACGGTATCCCTGAAACGATCTCTCAGACGTAAATAAATACCAACAGGTGTGTATACGTCTGCCAGCATCTTTTTATACGTTGTGTTAAGCTGAATTTTTTTCATAATGCCTGTTGTAAAATTTATGTACCCGGCTGTTGGTTATCTGTTAAGCTTTACTTGCGTCGCACTCTTGTACTGTATAACTGTTGGCAGCAACGATACTGCCTATGCCTGCCTGTTTAAATAATGCATGGTATTTAGTAACCTTTATACAAACAAGAAGCCCCGACGTTATATCGGGGCTTCTTTGAATATAGTTATTCACGAATGGATATGCCATTACACGCCCCGAACGGAGTTTGTGTGCCACCACCAATGATTATTGATAACTTGTTTTTTCATTGCGATGCGAATATAAAAACAGAAATCGAAAACAAGCAAATATTTTTTGAAAACTTCCAAAAGATATGCTGCATCGTAAATATTTATTCAAATTGTTTACCGTATGCTTCAATAATAATGCAAACGTTTGTAATAGTGTATAGCTATTGAGTTCTGAATATTATTTCTATCTTCTGCAAAATTTCTGCACATGTCTCAGCCATTCACTGCTTCTGTAAGCAAGCGATTGCTCTCACTGGATTTTATGCGCGGCTTCATTATGGTGCTGCTTGCCATGGAAAGTACAGGGCTTTATGAACACTTATATGAAGCAACAGATGGTAATTTCCTGCATGGTTTCTTTCAGCAGTTTTTCCATCACCCATGGAATGGTTTACGTTTCTGGGATCTGATACAACCCGGGTTTATGTTTATGGCAGGCGTATCGATGGCCTACTCATTACACAAACAAACGGAGCAGGGTGTAGCGTGGAACGACCAGTTCAGGAAAATACTGAAACGCTGTTGCTGGCTTTTCTTCTGGGGCGTACTGGATTACGCAGTTCGTGGCGATAAACTCTCGTTTGAATTATGGGATGTGCTGACACAACTTTCTTTTACAACACTGGTGGCGTTTCTTATTTTCAGATGGAGTACAAATGCACAGATAATGATGTGTGCAGGATTGCTGCTATTGACAGAAATTTTATATCGTTTTACCAACGTGCCGGGATTTGAGCAGCCATTTACAGACCAGCATAATTTTGGTAATTATGTAGATGTGTTGCTGATGAATAAGATCAATGACGGGGGATGGGTTGCTATTAACTGCATACCTACAGCGGTGCATACAATTGCGGGTGCATTGACTGGCAAGCTTTTAATGAGTAACCGTACAGATAAAATAAAGCAAATGCTTTTATGGGCCATGATTGTGCTTGTTGCGGGGTTTGCACTTGACCTGGCAGGCATTACTCCGATTATAAAACGCATCGCTACGAGTTCGTTTACGCTTGCATCTTTGGGCTGGTGTATAATTGGTCTTGCTTTTTGCTATTGGTGGATTGATATCATGGATCATAAAAAATACCTGCAGTTCTTCCTGGTAGTTGGTATGAATTCTATCTTTATTTACCTTTTTTTCGAGATTGTGGGAGCAAGATGGTTTAATGGCTATATAACCATTATAGCAACAAATGTACTAAGCTGGATAAATACCCCGGAAATACTGAGCAAGATCATTGCTTCTTTATGCATCTTTGCGTTGGAGTGGACCATGTGTTGGTTTCTCTGGAAAAAGAAAGTCTTTTTTAAATTATAACTATGCAGATAGAACACCAGGAAAAAGGAATAAAAGGCATGTGGTATGCAGGTGATGCCGAAGCGCCACTTGCCGCAATGGTTTACAGGAAAGATGCCAGGAATAACATTATTATTGAACATACAGAAGTTGATGAGGCATTGCGCGGCAAAAACATAGGCTATCAACTGGTGCATACAGCAGTTGAATATGCACGGGCAAACCACGTGAAAATATTACCGCTGTGTACTTTCGCAAAAGCCGTATTTGACAAGCAACCTGAATTTGCAGATGTACGGCTGCAACATTCCTGACAAAATGAGCTGTGCTGCGTAGCAGGACCGCATTTGTAACACGGTGGGTATGCAGTATCGTTGCTGATAAAAGATATACAGTACAAGAGTGCGACGCAAGCAAAGCTAAATAGCATTACAAAAGTTGGGTACATAAAAAAAGCATCGTTTTACCAAACGATGCTTTTTGTTTTAAGCGGCGTGACTATTTGTAATCAACGCCTATATTCCAGAGCATGAAACTCCATTTGTCTGCCTGTTCTTCAATAATCTTTGAAGTTGGTTTTCCTGCACCATGACCGGCCTTGCTTTCGATGCGAATTAAAACCGGGTTTTCGCAAGTTTGGGCATTCTGTAACTGGGCCGCGAATTTAAAGGAGTGCGCAGGTACCACACGATCATCGTGATCTGCTGTTGTTACCATTGTAGCAGGATAACAAGTGCCTTTTTTTACATTGTGTACGGGCGAATATTTGTATAAGTAATTAAACATTTCTTTATTATCGTCTGCTGTGCCGTAATCGTAAGCCCAGCCTGCACCTGCAGTGAATTTATGGTAGCGCAGCATATCCATTACGCCCACTGCGGGGAAGCAAACACGGTACAGCTCGGGCCGCTGTGTCATACAGGCACCCACCAATAAACCGCCATTACTGCCACCGCTTATGGCAAGATATTCTGAGGAGGTGTAATTCTGTTTTATCAAAAATTCAGCCGCGGCAATAAAATCATCGAATACATTTTGCTTTTGCATTTTTGTACCCGCATTATGCCATTCGTCTCCATACTCTCCGCCACCACGCAGATTAGGTACGGCGTAAACGCCGCCGTTTTCCATAAATACCAGGTTACTGATGCTGAATGCGGGTGTAAGACTTACACTAAAGCCGCCATAGCCATATAGCATGGTAGGGTTTTTACCGTTGAGCTCAATGCCTTTCTTATGTGTAATGATCATCGGTATCTTAGTGCCATCTTTTGAAGTGTAGAACATTTGTGTGCTTTCATATGCACCCGCATCAAACTGTACATTGGCCTTCTTGTAAACAGATGATTTTCCCGTAGCTATATCATACCTGAAAATAGTTGGCGGGTAAACATAAGATGTGAAAGAGTAGTATAATTCCTTTTCTTCTTTTTTACCGCTGAAACCACCGGCACTGCCAAGGCCGGGCAGCGTTATTTCCTTTTCTTTCTTGCCGGCAAGATCATACTGTATAACCTGAGATACTGCGTCTTTTATATAGTGCGCGAATAATTTGCCGCCACATGTGGAAACCGACAAAGGAAATTTTGTTTCCGGGATAAGGTCTTTCCAGTTTTCGGGTGTTGGTGTGGCTGCATCTGTAACGACGAGTTTTGTATTTGGTGCGTTTTTATTGGTGGAAATATACAATTTGCCGTTGTTGCTGTATGCAACGTATTGCTCCGTTTCAAAACCGGTAACAACGGGCACTATAGGCGCATTTGGCTTAGTAAGATCCTGCAGGTATAGCTCATTGCCATACGTAGCATTGGCTGCGCTGATAACAAGGTAATGCTGATCTTCCGTTACGTAACCGCCAATGTAGCGCCTTGGTGTTTGCACGCCGCCAAAGACGAGTACATCTTCTGTTTGCTTTGTACCAAGTCTGTGGTAAAAAAGCTGGTGTTTATCCGTCATGCCGCTTAGCTGGCTTCCTTCTTTGGGTTTGTCGTAACGGCTGTAGTAAAAACCTTCATTGCCCTTCCATGCCACACCGCTGAATTTTACCTCAAGCGTATCGTCCATTACTTCTTTTGTGGCGGCATTTATAACGATAAGTTTGTTCCAGTCTGCGCCCCCTTCACTAATAGTGTAGGCTGCAAGGGAACCATCTTTTGTAAATTCAAGCCCCGATAAGGATGTTGTGCCATCTGCAGCGAATTTGTTGGGGTCGAGAAACACTTCAGGCTGTTCATTGCCTTTTTGCCTGTATAATACAGACTGGTTTTGTAAACCGTCATTTTTATAGAAATAAGTATAACCGCCTTCTTTGAAAGGCGCCGAATATTTTTCGTAGTTCCACAAAACGGTAAGCCTTTTCCTGATTGCATCTCTGAATGGTATTTGCTGCAGGTATGCCTGCGTTACTTCATTTTCCTTTACCACCCATTCCCTGGTATCGTCGGCTGTATCGTTTTCGAGCCAGCGGTAAGGGTCTGCCACTGTTGTTCCAAAAAAATCGTCTTTCTGGTCAATTGTTTTTGTTGCGGGATATTTACCTGTAAAAGCCGGTTTGCTTTGTGCATTTACGCTCATAGCCGATAATAATGTTAGTGATAAAACGAGCTGCCTCATAGTGCATTTATTTTGAAGTTTGCAATATAAGGTTTGTTTTTACAATAGTTAATACCGTGTATATCAGCGGCGTGAGGCCGCAATTAAGAAAGCGCAGAGAAATTGCAGGATAAAAGATGCCATGCCCTGTAAAGAAAAACTTTTTTACAGGGTAAGAATAAGAAAGAATGACAGTGATTATTTACTTTACCAGGAGAGCTTTCATGGGCAAGGTATTCACCAGTAATGCAGCATGCTACATATGCCTGTTGAAGCCTCTTGACGGCCTGGGGGATTGCGGGCTAAACAAATTGCAGTAGTACTCGTTTTCATAGACGTACACTGTGGCTGTTCTAAAGCCGCCATCATAATTTTTATAAATAAATGCCTTGTATTTCTTTATTATTTTGTTTCGTACTATGGCGTCTGCGTCTTTTAAACCAAGCTTGTTCACCAGCATGTAAACGGGCTTGGCATTCATCACGATTGCCGTTTTTTCACTTTCAGTCATAGAAATAATTCCGGAGGTTTTGATCTATTAACGCCGAAAGATAGCAAAATATTCTAAAGCTGCTTACTCTCAGCGGTCATGTTCCGGCAAGTTAAAATAAAAGAATGAATATTATTTGTAATAAATAAGAAACTGGTATGCAGGATTTTGCAGGTACAGGTATCTTGTTTTCGTGGTTATGAAGGCCGCGGATTAAGATTTCCTTTAAATGTGTACGGATTTTTTTACAAAAATTATCTATCCTAGTCCGAGTAAATGTCGTGCAATCTTCTCGCTTTATTTTTTTCTGCAATAGAATAATTCCTGTAAGAATTGATGGAATTAAGCACAACGGCTGTCAATAAAATGATTAATACTACTAACATAAGTAAAGGATTTTTTGTATTTGCAATGCAGCGGGTTAGCATGCGTTATAAATACGTAATAAAAAGGATTTAGTTGTGTACGGATGCCTCAAAGTTTATCCTGGTTCAACTTATTTGTTATTGACATTGGCCAGGTAAAATAAGTTGCATCCGTACGCGGCAATAATGGAAATTTAATATCGCCTCATCCTTCATTCCACTTTTGTTAATGGTATTTATTTCCATCAGCAATGCCCAAGCGCCCAGTAGATCAACGCAAAAACCAATATCGATCCAAGACATCCGCCGCCCCATTTGTAAGCGCCGTACCCTGCCAGTAGTGTTCTAAGCCAATTTTGCATATAGTGTAGTTTGGTACAATCTACAAAAAATTATGCCACCGCTAAAAGCATACAGTAATGAGTAAATACCTCCTCATATGTTGCCCGTAGACAAATGCTTAATGTATTTTTTTGAACCCGGCTACAGTAAAACAATTGAGCATTCGTTGCGTCGCACTCTTGTACAGCAAATCAATATGCAACTGTTCCATGCCACCAGCTTGCAACAGAAACAAAACGAGGTTATCATTGACATGCAGACAACAACATCTTATTCGCCTGTTGTATGCGGCAGTACAGCATGGTGGCACCATGCTGCATAATGAACAGGAAGTACAAGAGTGCGACGCAACAAAAGCCTCATGCATAAGCTGCAGCCGGGTTACAAATGTTTTATACCCATACAAGCCCGCTTTCGATTTGTGAAAGAATGAATAAAGGTTGTACATACAACAAAGAAAGAGACTAAATTGCTGTCCAATTTTTCTGCATGGAAACAACCTGTACACTGCTCAATTACGATAAAACCAACTTTTTCTCCGGTCTTGCGCTGGATTATGTTCAGGCAGATGAAAAGCTGCGACCATTTTATGCGCATGCCGTAAACATAGAAGGTATAAAAGCCGCCATTGAAGCAAGGCAGCAGTTTCCGCAGCAAAGACAAGTACTTGCAGATGCATTAAAAAAGCAATATGAATCGGTACAAACGTCTGCGGCAGTGCGGAACAACATCGCATTATTGTTGCAAAACGAAACGTTTACCGTAACCACCGCACACCAGCCAAATATCTTTACCGGCCCGCTTTATTTTATCTACAAAATACTGCACACCATAAAATTATCAGCCACGCTTAAAACGCAATTACCTGCATACAATTTTGTTCCGGTATATTATATGGGTAGCGAAGATGCTGACATCGACGAACTTGGTTCTATCAAGATCGATGGCGTAAATTATACCTGGAATACTACTCAAACCGGTGCAGTGGGACGCATGAAGATAGATGCTTCATTTTTACAGATGCTTGCGCAAATGCACGGTCAGGTTGGTGTATTGCCTTTTGGAAATGAATTGGTAGCAACTTTTCAAAAGATCTATACCAGGGGAAAGACCATACAACAGGCTACGCTGGAACTGGTAGATCACCTCTTTGCTCAATACGGTCTTGTGGTAGTAATACCTGATAATGCAGAACTAAAGCAAATTTTTCATTCCGTTGTTGAAAAGGAACTGTTGACGGGATTTTCTCACAAAGCAGTTAAGTCAACCATTACAGCACTGGAGAAAAATTACAAAGCACAGGCCGGTGGACGTGAGTTGAACCTGTTTTATCTTATCGACAATAAGCGGGAAAGAATAGAAAAGCAGGGAGATTTATTTACAGTTGCAGCGCTTGGTTTATCATTTTCCCCGCAGGAAATACTTGCTGAACTGAACAATCATCCCGAGCGTTTCAGTGCCAATGTTATTTTGCGCGGTGCATTCCAGGAAACCATATTGCCAAACATCGTTTTTATTGGCGGTGGGGGAGAACTGGCTTACTGGCTGGAGTTGAAGCAGGTTTTTCAGGAAGTTGCTATTCCTTATCCAATGCTGGTTTTACGCAATTCTTTTTTGGTGATAGAAGAGAAATGGGCGCAGAAGATTATCGCATTGGGGCTACAGCCAAAAGACATGTTCAGTTCATCATTTGACCTGATGAAACAGATTGTAGCAGAAAGAAGCAGCAACCAGTTTGCCCTGCAGGAAGAGCTAAAAAAAGTAGAAATACTCTATAAAGAGATTGATACGCTGGCATCCACCGTGGATCAGTCATTGCATGCTCACGTGGAGGCTTTAAAAACAAAAGCTATAAAAAAACTACATGAGCTTGAAAAGAAGATGCTACGTGCAGAAAAACGAAAGTTTGAAGCAGAGCAGCGCAATCTTGACAAAATAAAAGCGGCGCTCTTTCCGGGTAATAACCTTCAGGAAAGAACGGAAAATATCGCGTATCTATATGCACGCTTCGGTGCACGTTTTATTACAGTTCTATTAGAGCACTCTTTGACCCTGGAGCAACAATTTTGCATACTCACGATTAAATAATTACACGGATATCGGGCATGTCGGCAGCGTTAAAAGAAATTCAGGATGCATTGCGTATGAATGCCAGCAAAGAAGCGATGGCAGCACAGGTAAAATTTTTGCCCGGTGTTACAAAATCCTATGGAGTTTACATGCCTGTGATCAATGACCTTGCAAAGCAGTACAAGACAGGTGGATTTGATCTTATAGAACAACTTTGGCAGGCTGGGCACCTGGAAGAAAAAATGATTGCGGCGAAGATATTGGGCTGCATAGCAAAAAAAGACCCTCAACGGTCGTTACGACTGGTAGAAAAATTTGCCGGTCTACTGGAAGACTGGTCTGTTTGTGATACACTGGGCATGCAGTCTTTAAAGCCTTTGCGCAAGACACACCAGCGGGAAATTTTTGCACTGGCCGGAAAACTCAGTAAAGCCAGCGATTCCTGGCAACGGAGACTTGCACTTGTTTTGGTAGAATGGTATACACGGGACGCTTCCACGCATGAAGCCATCAATGAGCTTCTGTACAGGCTGCAGCATGATGAAGCATACTATGTTCAAAAAGCAATTACCTGGATAAAAAGGAACCTGCGGAAACACAAATAGATTACAGGAGTTTTACAGCCAATGCCTGGATATATCTTTTGACATGCTCTTTCAAAATAACAGGATATAACAGTTCGGCATGGTCAGCAAAAGTAATGTACCATCTCACAAAACTTTCCCGGTAGGCAGAAAGAAAGGTCATTTCGATCCGGTCATCATCAACAGGTTGTTCACTTACAAACCCGTAATATAACTTTTGCGCCTGCAGGTATTTTGCTGCTTCTTTGTCAACACGCAATACGATTTTTTCGAGTTGCTGTTGATGCATTATTTTATCAAGATACGTTTTAAGACTTGGGTGTTCCGTTTTGTATTGTTCTTCCGTGGTTTGTATGGATTGTATCCTGTCTGCCCTGAAATCCCGGTAATCTTTACGCAGCCTGCAATAAGCGAGCGCATGCCAGTAACCTGATGAATAAAAGATGCCTACGGGTTCAATCAGTCTCTCTGTTGTTTCTTCTGAATGGAATGCTTTGTATTGTATTTTAATTACCCGCTGTTCGGCCACACTTCTTAAAAACGGCTGCAGTTTATCTTTTGCATTGTCTGCTTCGAAGGGTAAAACAGGTCTCAGCACTTCTATATGCTGCTCCATGTTTTCGAGCAGGTCTTTCTCTGTGCTGCGTAAGACTGCCCTAACTTTATACATGGCAGATTTATAGCTGGCTTCGGTAGAAGCGTCTGTAAATTTTTCTACGATCTTTTCTGCAGTTAAAAATGCAGTGGCTTCTTCTTTGGTAAACATTACCGGAGGCAGGCGGTAACCATCCATGATTGAGTAGCCAACACCTGCTTCACCTATAACGGGAATGCCTGCTTCTTCCAGGGTTTTAACATCCCGGTATACAGTGCGCAGGCTGATATTGAACCGCTCAGCAATATCCTGCGCTTTTACAATCTTCCTTGACTGGAGTTGTATCAATATAGCTGTAACCCTGTCGATGCGATTCATAAGCGTGAAAAGTAAATATTTTACCCGATCTTTTGCATTGTAGCAGGTAATTTTTGTGTTGCCTGGTTTAAAATAAAAGTGTTGAAAATGATAACCGGGCTTTTCGGACAAATAGTTGAGAAGCAAAAAAGAAATTGCATGTAAGCCGGTGTTATTGCGTATATACCTGTTGATTCTGAAAGTGTGGATGTAAAGGTGTTTGATATAAATGCAGGCAACCAGCGGGAACTCACAGAATACAAAGCAACCGGCGATACAATTACCTTTAATTCAACAGGGGCATCAACTACTTTGACGGAAATTTATCAAGGTTGTACAGTTTGACCAACATACATAAGACGCTAACAACCCTGCTTATTAAGCATGTGCCCTTGCGTACCTGGATTTTCCTTGGAGTAGCAGAAAAGGGGCGCTGCAGTTGCCATAAAAACGGAACCCCGAACCGAGCGTGGCAACAGGCGATGCCATGAAAACCCTGAGCCGACTACCAAAAAATCAACCATATTATTAACGGGCAAAAAAATACCTGCTCACTTATGAACAGGTATTTCACAAATGAATTTTGTTACTAATTTCTCAATGGCTTTCCGCTTTTTAAAACACTCTGCAAACGCTCCAGTGTTTTTCGTTCCCCGCACAGACCGAGGAAAGCTTCGCGTTCAAGATCGAGCAAATATTGTTCTGTTACCAATGTTTGTTCACTCAGATCTCCACCACACATAACGTATGCGAGTTTACGTGCTACCAACGCATCATGATCTGTTGCGTAGTTGCCGCGCCACATGCCATTGATGCCTGCATACAACGCACCCAAAGCAGACCTTCCCAACACTTTAATATCGTTGCGTTGAACCGGCATTGTATACCCACTGTCGTAAAGCTCAATCACGCTGCGTTTAGCTTCGGCAATTCTGCGACCCTGGTTGATGACCACTTCATCGCGACCTTTGCGGAGGATGCCCAGGTCATACGCTTCAAAACCAGATGTAGCAACCTTTGCCGTTGCAATATTGAAAAATCTGCTTTTCAGGGTAATTGTTTCAGGCTCATCTTCGTGCATTTCGTCTGAGGCACGCAATACAAACTCTTTTGTGCCTCCGCCACCTGGTATAAGACCAACGCCCAGTTCCACGAGCCCGATATATGTTTCTGCCGCAGCACAGATCTTATCTGCGTGTAAATTCATTTCGCAACCGCCCCCAAGTGTAAGGCCGTGCGGTGCAATAACCACCGGTATACTGGAATAGCGTACGCGCATCATGGCATTTTGAAACATACGTATGGCCATATCAAGCTCATCGTATTCCTGCTCAATTGCAAACATGAAAATCATGCCCACATTAGCGCCTGCGCTAAAGTTGGGGCCATCGTTTGCAATAACAAGCCCTTTGAATTTTTCTTCTGCTATGGCAATACTCTTATTTAACGATTCAAGCACTTCACTGCCAATGCTGTTCATTTTGGTATTCCACTGCAAAGCAACCACGTCATCACCAATATCAAACAGCACAGCGTTGCTGTTTTTCCATACAATTTTGTCTTTAAAATTATTTAGTATAATAAATGCATCGCCACCCGGTGTTGGTTTATAGGTTTTTGAGGCAACATCATAATAAAGTTTTTTACCCGCTTCAACTTTATAAAAGGTTTTGTTACCTGCCGCCACCATTTCATCTACCCATGGGGCAACAGTGTAGCCTGCTGCCTTCATTGCCGTTACCGTCTTTTCAACACCAAGCGTATCCCAGCTTTCGAATGCGCCGATTTCCCAGCCAAAACCAGCCATCATGGCATCGTCTACCCGATAGATTTCGTCGCTTATTTCGGGTACACGGTAAGAGATATATGAAAACAGCGCATAGTGAAACTGGCGGTAAAACTCACCTGCTTTATCCTGGCCGGCAACCAGTGCTTTCAATCTTGTTTTTAGATCCTCGATAGGTTTTGCTGCTTCGAGCGTTGCAAATTTTGGCTTTACGCGGGGCGCATACTCCATGGTTTGCAGGTTAAGGGTAAGTATCTCTTTCGCACCGTCTGCTCCTTTCGTTTTTTTGAAAAAGCCTTGCCCCGTTTTATCACCCAGCCAGTTGTTGCTTATCATTTTGTCCAGCCAGCCGGGGATAGCAAACAGTTCTTTTGCTTCATCCTGCGGGCAATTTTCGGCAACGCCTTTTGCTACCTTTACAAGCGTATCTATACCCACTACGTCGGCCGTTCTGAAAGTTGCAGATTTTGGCCTGCCTATAACCGGGCCGGTAAGTGCTTCTACTTCGTCTATGCCCAATCCAAGCTTTTGCATGCCATTGAAGATGGCCATAATGCCAAACACACCAATGCGGTTGGCAATAAACGCAGGCGTATCTTTTGCCAGTACAGTGGTTTTGCCCAGGTAGAGGTCCCCATAATGCATTAAGAAATCCACCACTTCAGGGCTTGTGTCTTTTGTAGGTATTATCTCCAGCAGCCGCAGGTAGCGCGGCGGATTAAAGAAATGCGTTCCGCAAAAGTTTTTCCTGAAATCTTCACTGCGGCCTTCCGATAACATATTAATCGGTATGCCAGATGTGTTGGATGTAATCAATGTGCCGGGCTTGCGAAACTTCTCAACTTTTTCATAAAGCTGTTGCTTAATATCGAGGCGTTCTATCACCACCTCGATAATCCAGTCACAACCTGCTGTGTCTTTCAGGTTGTCATCAAAATTGCCCGTGGTAATACGTTTTACAACGTCTTTATGATAAACAGGAGAGGGGTTGCTTTTTACAGCAGCCATTAGTGCATCGTTAACGATCTTGTTTTTTGCTGCCGGTTTTGCATCTGCAGGTGTGTCCTTTGGTACAATATCGAGTAATAAAACCTGAACCCCTATGCCCGCAAAATGACAGGCTATTCTGCTACCCATTACGCCACTGCCTAAAACTGCTACTTTCTTAATAGTACGTTTCATAAATTCTTGTTTGGTAATTATTGAGCCGGGCAAAACAATGCTATGAAGCTCCTGTTGCGTCGCACTCTTGTACTGTATATCTTTAAGCAGCTGTGGGATGCCGGTTTAAGATACGAACAATACAAAACCTGCAAAATAGTTAGCTATGCAACTAATTTAAAACCGAAGGTAATATTTTTATATTGTCTGCCAAATCATGTTTAAGTTATATTACAGGTGTTTGTGCAGTAGTTTGATAAACGGGTGTTTCTTTATACTCATTCAGTTTGTTAAGCTCTATGATTGTAGTATTACCGTCTTCGCTTTGCCGGTACATCTGGACAAACTTCGCGTCAAAAATTATTTCGTTGTAGGTATACGAAGTGCGTTGTAATACATTACTAGAGAAACTGTCGTCATACGCCTTTACCAATACATATATTTCAAAATCGGCATTGCGCATATCTTCCAGGCTCATACCTCTCAGCGGGCTTTCATCGTCTATAGGGTGCACAACTGTAAAGTTCATTGGCAGGCTGTCTACCCTCGTTCTTTCGAGCGGCAGGTTATAGAATTTATATTCCTGTTTGCCGTTTACATCTTCCAGTATGCTCAGGCTCACTTTTACTTCCACATCTGCAAGCGTGTGTCGTTCCTTAAAGCTTACAAAGCGGAACATAAGTCCTGCAATATTCCTGTAGGGGCCAATCAGCGCTTTTTTGCTGAACTCAAGAAATGCACGTGGTTTTGAAAAACGGCCATACATAAGACCGGTTACCAGCGCAAAAAACAGCGAACCTGTTAGTGCATCTGCTGCCGCAAAAAAATTGGCAAGGCCACCAACAGGGTTTACCCTTCCATAACCAACCGTGCTGAAGGTTTCGGTGCTGAAAAAAAACATTTCCCTGAACACGTGCCACTCGCTTTCTGCTATAATGCCGGTAAATTCAGGAACACCCACCAGCATAAATACACCTGTATACAGAAGATTGATCAGGATAAAAACGGCAATAATAATAGCCAGAAACTGCCATCCCGGTAAATTGATCATAGTATGAAACATACTAAAGCGATCCCAGAATGCTACGCCTTCTTTTTGTACATTGAAACTGCCATCCTTATTTACAAACCTGCCGCCATAGTTGCCGGTATTGCTGCTGAATCCTGTATCATTATTGGTTTTCAGAGATGCATTATTTCTTCTGAGCAATGACATATATAAATTTATTACGGTATAAAGTTAGGCAGTGCAACTGAGCAAGACAACAACTGCTTGTGAATAGCATGCTGATTTATTGCGATAATACAGCCGACTGACGGCTTATCTTTTTGCCAAGCAGCATAAAGCCGATACTAACCAGCAGGCATAGTGCTGCAATCAACCACCATAACGTTGTATAGTTGATGTTTGCAGCAACCTGGCTACCTAATGTCGGGGCTGTTATCTGCGCAATGCTCCAGGCAATGGTGTACATAGCTGCATATTGACCCCGGTTAGTGGCAGAAGTCCTGCTGATCCAGAACGAATTCATAAAAGGCATGGAAAATATCTCTCCAAGTGTAATGATGACCATAGATAACACAGAAGACCATGCGGCGTCCGGAAGTATATTAATAAGAGCATAACCTACACCAACCATAAACACACCCCGCTGTATAAAACTGGTATTGCTCCTTGTTCCTTCAAGTTTATAGATCAACGCCATTTCTATAAATACGATAATGATACCATTTATCGCCATCAGAATGCCTATAAACTGCTCAGTCAGTTGCCAGGACTCTTTATAAAAAACAGGCAGAATGGTAAAGAGGTGGAAGAAGCATGTAGCAAATAATACTGTAAGCAGCAGGAACAATACATACACCGCATCCTTCCAGGCAGCTTTGGTAACTGTTGTTTCTTTTGCTGATGCATGCCTGTTGCCGCTTTTAACGTAAGGCAACAGTTTGAGCAGCAGTAATGCTGCACAAATGTTTGTACAACCATCTACCCAAAAGAGCAGCTCGAAACTTACAGATGCAAGAAAACCGCCAAGTGCGCCGCCAACTGCCCACCCCAGATTAACTGCCAGCCGGTTGAGTGAGTAAGACCTCGTCCTGTTTTCTTCTTTGCTGTAAAATGCAATAGCCGTTGCATTGGCAGGTCTGAATGACTCATTGCATATACTTAGTATGAATGTGCTGATACAAAGAGATTCATACGTGTGCATATAACCGGTAACAATAAACATGATGCCGCCAAAAAACAAAGACAATATCTGCATAGGGTAGAAGCCGAACCAGTCGGTAATTCTGCCACCGATAAATGCACCTGCTACAGCACCTATACCAAATAACCCCATAACAAAACCTGCCTGTATAATAGTCAGCCTGAGCTCCTGTGTTGCATAAATGGTAAGAAAAGGTACCACCATTGTACCACTGCGGTTAATAAGCATTACAACAGACAGGTACCATGTTTTGCGTGATAAGCCTGTATAGGCATTTTTATATAACTCTATTGTTGAAGAAAGCATAGGCGACTGCGAAATTATACCAAACCAGCGCTGTAAAATCTTTGCCGTATATAACCGGCAAAAGAATTTTGTTGGCGGCTTTTGAACCTTGCATCCTTACTTTTGTTGCTCCTAAAAATTTTATCATATATGATTCCTGTAAATGCATATGCCGCACAAAGTGCAACCTCACCACTGGCGCCATTTAATTTTGAAAGAAGAGCAGTGGGCCCTCATGATGTGCAGGTGGAGATTTTATATTGTGGCGTTTGTCACTCAGACCTGCACCAGGTCAGGGATGAATGGGGTGGCTCCATTTACCCAATGGTACCCGGTCATGAAATAGTTGGTAAAATAGTAAAGACCGGCAGCGAAGTAAGAAATTTTAAAGTAGGCGAAATAGCAGGTGTGGGTGTTATGGTAGATAGTTGCCGTGTATGTAAAAACTGCAAGCAGGACCTTGAGCAATATTGCGTGGAAGGCATGACGGGTACTTACAATGCTATGGAACGTGACGGCAAAACAATTGCACAAGGTGGTTACTCTACGCAGATAGTAGTAGATGAAAAATATGTACTGCATGTTTCTGAAAAGCTGGATCTTAAAGCTGTGGCGCCCTTGTTGTGTGCAGGAATTACTACTTATTCACCGCTGCGTTTTGCCAGTGTAAAACCCGGTATGAAGGTAGCCATTGTGGGTCTTGGCGGTCTCGGCCATATGGGTGTAAAGTTTGCCGTTTCTTTTGGTGCAGAAGTCAGCTTGCTGAGTACATCCAAATCTAAAGAGGCAGATGCAAAAAAGCTGGGTGTGCATCATTTTATTCTTACCACAGACCGTGCTGAAATGAAAAAATATGCCAGCTATTTTGATGTAATTCTCGATACAGTTTCTGCTAACCATGAGTATGAAGCTTATTTAGACTTGCTGGACTTAAACGGCCGCCTGATGGTGGTAGGCTTACCACCTGAGCCATCAAAGGTTGGCGCTTTCAAATTGTTGAATAATCGCAGAAGCATTACAGGATCTATGATTGGTGGTATAAAAGAAACACAGGAAATGCTTGACTACTGTGCCGAACATAACATTGTGGCCGATGTTGAAATGATCAATATGCAGGAGATCAATGAAGCATATGAGCGCATGGCGAAGAACGATGTGAAATATCGTTTTGTAATTGATATCAACAGTCTTAAAAGCTAAAATTTACAATGCTTATTACATCGTCAGCCTGGTTGAAAAAACCGGGCTGATTGCTTTATAGCCAGGCTGCTGACTGTTTGTACAATTGTACCCGCAGACTGAAGCTGCACAACGAACAGAACGTACAAGTGAGTGACACAACAAGTGTTGAAGAGTGTGCTATTGCCGGTATCAACATTTATATTCCTTCCACATTATGTTTCATGGCATCGATCTGTACGCGGGTGCCCAACACGATTACTTTCATGCCGGCAGACACAATGGTGTCTTCGGGAGGATTGATGAGAAATTTTCCATCGCTGCTTTTAATGCCAATACAGTTTACGCCGGTTTTTTTCCACGACATGATTACATTAAGCGGCTGATCGCGTATTTCAGGAGGCAGCCTGTTGTAATCAACAGATTCCATGTTAATGCTTTCGCCTTCTTCACCACTCAGGTACTCTATAAACTCTACCACATCTGGCTTTGATACAAGTGTGGCCATATGCGTGCCGCCAATTTTATCGGGCATTACAATATTATCTGCGCCTGCTTTTTTTAGCTTGGTGGTGGTGCCATGCTGCGATGCGCGGCTGATGATCTGTATAGAAGTGTTTAAAGAACGGGCAGATAACACAATGAATACATTGTCTGCATCCTGCGGCAATGTTATAACCAGTGCCCTGGCCTTATGAATGCCTGCACGTACCAGGGTTTCATCTTCCGTTGCATCTGCATTCATATATGTAAGCGATGGATGATCTGTTAACCATTGCTCTATATTGTGGTTGTCTTTTTCGATTACCACAAATGGTACTTTATGCGCCATTAGTGTGCTGGCGGCCTGCTGGCCATTTCTACCAAAGCCGCATATAATAACATGGTCATGCAACTGATGTATTGCCTGCATAAGTTTTTTGTTTTTAAAATACATTGCCATCTCGCCGCTTATCAGAAACTGGGTAAGCCTTGCAATGGCATAGGTAAAGGTTCCGAATGATGAAATAATAAGGATGATATTGAATATTTTTCCTGCATCTGACAGCGGGTAAACTTCTTTGTAGCCGATGGTTGTTACCGTAATCACCGTCATATACACCGCATCGAGCAAAGAATAATGCTCTATCAGCATAAAGCCCGTTGTACCTGTAATGGTTATGGCAGCTATTACCAGGAACCACACAGATAAGGAAAAACGTGGATTCAATTTGATGTTGGTTTGCAATAAAATTAGAAGTTTTTTTAATTAGTGGCCCACCTGCATTACTACTATTAAACTTCTGTTGCGTCGCACTCTTCAGGGTTCTTATCGCTGGTGGGCAAAGATTAACCCCGCTGTGTTTTATGTACCATCTTAATTCTTTTACCTTTGCAGCTTGTATCTTTTATTAAACATTTACACAAAACATTTTTATCATGAGTCTTTTTGATAAGCTAACCCAGGCCAGGGAAGAAAAGTTTGAAGCAACAAAAAAGGAAGGTGCAGATTTTCTTGAGAAAAATGCAAAAGAAGAAGGTGTTGTTGCTTTACCAAGCGGCCTGCAATACAAAGTGCTGCATATGGGCACCGGTGCCAAACCACAGGCTTCACAAAATGTAACCTGCCATTACGAAGGGTCATTGATCAATGGAACAATATTCGATTCGTCTGTAAAGCGCGGCCAGCCGGCAACCTTTCCTTTAAACCGCGTTATCAGCGGCTGGACGGAAGGTTTGCAGCTGATGCCCACAGGCAGCAAGTTTCGTTTCTTTATTCCGCCACACCTTGGCTATGGAGACAGGCAGGCCGGCGCCTATATACAACCTTACAGTACATTGATATTCGACGTGGAGTTGCTTTCAATCAGTTAGCTGCAGCCGGTATGGCAATCGATGCTGAGCTGAAGGCAGATAAGTAAGCAAAGGAATATTATATCGGGCACTGACTTTTCCCATGCTTTGTTTCCTTATTCCTTACGTATCAGCATTAGCTTTTCTCGCCTTCAAAATAATCGGTTCTGTATTTAAACAACACGTTGAAAGTAGTAAGTGAACCGTAAATGCGTGTGATATACTGTTGAAGATTTACTTTGTCTTCATTGCTCAGTTTATCATGCGCATTTATTCTTTGCTCCATTACACGCAAACGATCGCGCAGCATAACGATCTTATTAAAGAAAACATCTATCGGTACTTCTTTATCTTTAAGTGTTGCATCGCCGGGTTTCAAAATCATTGTACCGTTCTTCCATTTGTCGCCAAGCGAGACAACTTCTGTTACGTCACTCCATTCGCGCAGGATCTTTACCAGCGCGTCTTCTGCTTCGCTGAAGCTTACATTGTATTCCGGTTCTACACGTTCTGTTATCTCCAGCTGCTGATCTTTATTAACTGTTTTAATACCGTTTTCAATAAAGCATATTTCGTACACCCGTTTGTGAATGCGGATGACCACACCCTGCCCGAACGAAGGATGAGTAATACGGGAACCGACTCCTAAAATATCCATATTGCTAAGTTTATTGTAACCAGGTTGTGTTAAAGTGCTGAGTTAAGCAGTGTTGTACAAGAGTGCGACGCAACAACAGCTTCATGCTTGTACAACAGCCGGGCCCATAGTTTGTATTATAAAATTTCACTGAGCTCGAGCCAGCGCATTTCTTTTGTTTCCAGCAGCATGCTTATTTCCCCAATGCGTTTACTTGCACTGTTTAACTGTTCGTACGATGCAGCAGGATTGCCCAGTTGTTCTTCCAGTTGTTGCTTTTCTGTTTCGAGTTCTGCAATCTCTTTTTCCAATAACTCAAACTCTCTTTTTTCTTTGAAGCCCGCTTTTTTCCTGTTGCTGCTGGCGGTTTGCTGCATGGTAGCATTTTCTGCCTGGCTTTCAGTTGCAGGCATTGAAGTAACGACCGGTGCTTTCTTTTCTTCTTCTTTCTGCCATATGCGGTATTGCGAATAATTACCCGGGAAGTCTCTTACATCGCCATTGCCTTCAAACACAAACAGGTGGTCTACGAGCCTGTCCATAAAATAACGGTCATGGCTTACAATAAGAATGCAGCCCTGGTAATCCTGCAGAAAATTTTCCAATACACCGAGTGTTGGCAGATCCAGGTCGTTGGTAGGCTCATCGAGAATAAGAAAATTAGGGTTGGTAAAAAGAATCGTCAGCAATTGCAGGCGCTTCTTTTCGCCGCCACTTAGAGACGAGAGGTACGTGTATTGCTTTTCAGGTGGAAATAAGAAGAGCTCGAGAAACTGCGCTGCGCTGAGGCTGCCACCTTTTGCCAGCGGGAAATTTTCAGCAAAAGATTTTACATATTCTATTACCCGAACATTGTCTTTGATTACAAGTCCCTGTTGGGAGAAGTTTCCAAACACCACTGTATCTCCAATGTTTACTTTGCCACTGTCTGCCGTTTCCAGCCCTTGCAGGATATTTAAAAACGTGGATTTGCCAACGCCGTTTTTACCAATAATGCCGGCCCGCTCACCTTTGCTGAAAGTATAGTCGAAGCCTTTTAGAATTGGTTTATCATCGTAGCTTTTATACACCTTTTTCATCTCGGCAATCTTGCCGCCAAGCCTGGTCATTTTTACCTGTAACTGTAACTGGGCATCGGCAATTTTTTGTTTTGCTTTGGCTTCAACTTCGTAGAAGTTGTTTTCCCGGCTACGGCTTTTTGTTGTTCTTGCTTTTGGCTGTTTGCGCATCCATTCGAGTTCTTTGCGATACTCGTTGCGTGCTTTATCTATACTGGCCTGCTCACTTTCCAGCCTTGCCGCCTTTTTGTCGAGATAGTTTTCGTAATCGCCTTTATACACATACATATTGCTGCGTTCGAGTTCCCATATTTCTTCGCATACAGCATCCAGAAAGTAACGGTCGTGGGTCACCATCAGCAGTGTAACATTTTCCTGGTTCAGGAAATGCTCCAGCCATTCAATCATTTCTACATCGAGATGGTTGGTTGGCTCATCCATCATCAGCAATGTATGCTTGTGATCGAAGCCGATATCAATCAGCGTTTTGGCAAGTGCCACCCTTTTACGCTGGCCGCCGCTTAATTCGCTTACATTATGTTGCAGGTGGTGAATATTAAGTTTGCCCAGTATCTCTTTTACTTTGGCTTCAAACACCCAGGCGTTCAGTTCATCCATTTCAGCCATGGCGGCAAGCATCTCATCGCTGTTGTTGCTTTCGAGTGCGGCCTCGTACTTCCTGGTGGCTGCCATTACAGGATGTGCACTGTTGAAAATATTTTCCAGCACTGTTTTGCCTTCGTCAAACTGAGGGTCCTGTTCAAAGAGTGCAACAGTTACATCTTTGTTGATCCAAAGCTTTCCCTCGTCCTGTGTTTCTTTACCGGTAAGTATTCTAAGCAGTGTACTTTTACCTACGCCATTGCGTGCTACCAGGGCAATTTTATCACCCTCATTAATGTGAAAGGAAATATTATTAAACAATGGTGTTATTCCGTAACTCTTCGTTAAACCCTCGGCAGATATATAATGCATAATGTAAAAGCGAATTCAAAAATAATTCAAGGCAGCAAAAATAGATAAGTGCACAGTTAAAACCCGTAAAAAGATTGGTTGGTGTCTGCGGTCGTGTTTGCTTTATACATTCAGGGTTTATCTCTTCCTATAAACCGCTGTTTACCCAACAGGAAATTGATGGCTTTTACAACATTGATGTCTACTGATTCTTCAGTCTTAAGTTGGTTGATATAACGTAAAATTTCTTTTTGTAAAGATGGCCGCAAGGCATGGAATATTTTCGCTGCTTTTTTGTTCTCTTTCAGTGCGGCTGCCAGTTTTGGATGAACAGGTATTATTCTTTCTTCCGCATCAAAACAAATTGTAAAGACACCTGTATTCCCCACATCTATACCTGCTGCTTTGCGCATGGGCGTATTCAGGTACAGCCTCCAACGGTTTCTGAATTTTACAAGGTGTTGTTTGAATTCGAAGCCGTTCATGGTCATTATAACCGGAATTGGCCCTTTGTTCCTTCCGGCATCTTTAA
Source organism: Panacibacter microcysteis (assembly GCF_015831355.1). Classification (NCBI taxonomy): domain Bacteria; kingdom Pseudomonadati; phylum Bacteroidota; class Chitinophagia; order Chitinophagales; family Chitinophagaceae; genus Panacibacter; species Panacibacter microcysteis. Next base: position 1,135,953 of record NZ_JADWYR010000002.1, on the reverse strand, counting down.
ACAATTGCTTTTGCACGGCAGCAGGAACAAGCACATAAGGGTTGATGTCGATGATCTGTATGCTTGCAGAAAATGAATGCATGAATAAAGATACAGTCGTCGTTCAGATTTTTATAACCCACATTATACAATATGGTTCAATTACGCAAGCCTTGAATCAGATACTTAGCCGAAAACGAACACAATACGCATGCATCAGCTCTGGCTTTGTCCGCATTTAACGACTGCGTAGCGAGTATCACCCGTTATGGTAGTTGTGGTGCCAGCTGCAGAATATCTGTTGTGCTGCTGTTGCGTCGCACACTGCGGCTGCATCACGCATTTCAGCCCTCAGAATCGGGCATACAACAGTTTTATTTATAATACGTATACACTAAAAAGGAGAGGCGTTAATTGTTGACTTCTAAAGATATATGCCTTTTTTTTGATGCAAGCAGGGTAATTTCCTATTTAGCTGAAACTTATTTGACGATTTAATTGGTTTTTTAATTAAAAAACCAGTGTTTGCTTGATATTATAAGAATATTGTGGTTATTTCGTAGTACGTTTATCCGTAGAGAACAATTTTCCATTACCTAGTCGAAACAAATTTTAATGAAACCTCTTATCCTACTACCCTTTGTAATGGCTTTTTCTGCTTTTATGTGGCCAACAAACAGGGTTAAAACTCAGACATCATCAAGTGTAGCAACCGCCGAACTGACTGACAAGCCAGGTGTTGTATTTGCACGCAATTTAACTGATTGGCGTGGCAGACCTGTTGACAGTATAATGATGGATATGTATTATCCTACCGGCGCTACCTCCAACAAAAAGTACCCTGTTATAATCTATTGCCATGGCGGTGGGTTCTCCGGTGGTAACCGTTTCAATGTTATGCCTGCCTGCGACCGTTTTGCAGATAACGGATTTATTGCGGTAGCAATAGATTATCGTGTTGGTTACAAAAAAGGTAAAGGCGACCTGGCTTGCGAAACAGACTCCGTTTCATTAAATGAAGCAACTTACAGGGCATGCCAGGATGTTAATGCCGCTTTCAGATATTTGGTGGCAAATGCAGAAGAACTGAATGTTGATACGTCAGCGTTATTTGTAGGTGGTTCAAGCGCGGGTGCAGCATTGGCCCTTGAAGATGCATTTCTTACTGATGAAACAGCGCAGATATTTTACCCTTATGCTGTAACAAAGCTAGGAACGCTGCAAACAAGCGGGAATAACCTTACCAACACATATAAAGTAAAAGGCGTAGTGTCGTTGTGGGGCGGTTTAGCATATGCTGACAGGCTGATTGACAGCGTTAAAACACCTATACCGGTTATTTTGTACAAAGGCACTGAAGAGGCCGGCATTCCTGATAGTGTAGGTAATTACAGAGGCTGCATTACCATGCCGATACTATATTCTGCACCTGCTATCTATGCAAGATTGGAAAATCAACGTATACCTTCTGTTTTTCATAGTTTGCCAGGCGGCAACCATCCGGCGTTTGATATTGAATTCTGCGTTGAAAATTCAACCTGCTTTATGAAAGCAATTATAGAAGGCAGGCCCTACAGCGGATTATACCAGTACTTCAATTCCAGTTGCCAATAACAGGCTTTCCATACAAACGTCAACCCATCTATCTTATTAAATAACTCAATGAAATACCTTAATATGAAAATAAAATTATACATGATGCTGTCTTTGTTTGTTGCACTGTGCATCAACACGATGGCTCAAACGCCCACCATAAGCTGGCAGTTTGCTGTGGGCGGCAGTGGTAATGATAGTCTTACTGATCTTAGGACCACTGCAGATGGCGGTTTTATAGCATGTGGCAAATCGAACTCCAATACATCTGGCAATAAATCAAACAACGCACTTGGCGGCTACGATTACTGGGTAGTAAAGCTCAACAGTGCAGGCGCAGTAACCTGGAACCGGACTATCGGCGGCATGGCAGATGATGTAAATCCTTACGTTACACAAACCCCTGATGGAGGTTACCTGGTGGCAGGTAAATCTGTTTCCACCATTTCAGGCAATAAAACAGAAGATGCCATTAACCTTAGTTACGATTACTGGGTTGTGAAGTTGGACAAAAATGGCCTTGTACAGTGGGACAATACTGTCGGCAGCATTCAACTGGAAGCTCCCCGTGGTCTTGCAGTTTCAGCAGATAACAGGAGTTACATGGTGGCTGGTTACGCATTCTCAAACAATGGTTACGATAAGACAGAACTGAACAGAGGTTCATCTGTATGGTCTGACTACTGGCTTATCAAACTTAACAAGAAGGGAGTAGTTACCTGGAATAAAACCTTTGGCGGCGGAAATGAAGACGTGCTTACCTCATTTATCCGCACCAGCGATGCAGGATACATGATGGGTGGACATTCCTACTCACCTGCAGAATACGAAAAGACAGACAGCTTCCTGGGTAACAATGATTACTGGATCATAAAAATCAATTCGGCGGGTACCCAACAATGGGATAAAATCTACGGCGGGAAGTTCTCGGACTATCAAACCTGTATGGCTCAGACTGCAGACGGTGGCTACATACTGGGCGGCTATTCAAACTCACCTGTATCGTTTAGTAAAACAGATGGATTCAGGGGCGGTACAGACTATTGGATTGTAAAAATTGACGCTGCTGGTAACAAACAATGGGATAAAACATTTGGTGGAGCCGGTAAAGATTATCTCTATTCAGTAAAGCAGACTATTGATGGCGGATACATTCTTGGAGGAACTTCCAATTCTAATGCAGGCAATGAAAAGACAGAAAACTCTATCGGTGGCAATGATATATGGATCGTAAAACTGGATGCTAATGGAAATAAAATATGGGATAAGACTTATGGCGGAAGTGATGACGATATATTGTCTTCCCTGACTGAAATATCTGCTAATGAATACATCATTGGTGCAACTTCGAAATCCCCGGTTAGTGGTGATAAATCTATGGCTACCGTTGGTGGAACAGGGTTTAACGACTTCTGGGTAGTAAGAATTTCTGCAGGCGGCGCAAAAGCTAAAGCGTTAACAGCTCAAAGCGCGCAACTGATTGTTAAGGCAGATGAAAATCCGTTGACACAGAAACTTGGTATAAGGGTTTCTCCAAACCCAACACAGGATGTTGCGGTGATCAATTACACGTCTGTTGCCAATGGGAAACTGACATTAACAGTTTATGATAACAACGGTAAAACTGTTTTACAAAAACCACTTGCCAATAATGCCGGTACCTATTCAGTAAATATCTCAGGATATGCTGCAGGCCTCTACCATTTTGTAATTACCAGTGGAAAAAGTAATGCAACTGCAACTGTGCTTAAGCAGTAACTAACAGCTTAGAAAGAAATAACAAAGGGATTCAAAAAATGAAACCCTTTGTTATTTATACCCGGTTAACATTTTCAAAAATGCCTGGAAAAAACATGCGTAGTGATGCCCTGGGCGCTCAATAGCGGTAAAGGCGTACAAGAGTGCGACGCAACGATGCCCAATAGTAGTACTAATGCCCGGCACCAAAGATTACTCCAATATATTACAATAAAAGCCACGCTCCTGTAAAACGCGGATAATATTGCTGCAGATAAAGCTATGACCTTCTATGCGTAAAACTTTATCACAATCATCCAGGTCGAAATTGATCTTGTTTCCTGGAAAGGCCTGGTGCAGCACGTTAATCAATTCTGCTGCATGTTCATTTTGCTGAACATTCGTTTTGAATACTTCAACCATATGTAACAAAATGTGGTTAGCAACCTGACGGGAGCCTGTTTTTAATTGGCTTCGCACATCGTTTTTAATTTATTCAGCCCCTTACTGTATGTATCGCCAATCATATCATCCATACTCAGCAACAGCATTACATTCATTGGATAGGCATACTTGCTGTCAAACGTCCACGTGGCTTTTGTGCTGTTACCGGCATCTTCCAATACGATTGATGCATCTGCCTCGCCTTCGAAAGGTTTGATAAAATGTACATGCGTATTGATTGAATTTGGTGCATCTGTTTTTGTAATGGTCTGTTCGCCTTCCCCAACATCGCTGTTTCCTTTCCATTTGTAAATGGCGCCGGGTGTGCCATCATTACCTTCGTATGTGATGTTTATGGCCGGGTCGGCCTCTATCCACGGGCTCCAGCTATGCATGCCGTGCAGTGAACCAACATTGCTCCAGACTTTTTCTTTTGGGGCATTGATAGTTACATCGCGTTCGATGTGTAATTCTTTTGGTGCAAACAATGCCGCAATAAGCACAATGGCTACTATTGAGACAATAGCAATAAGCAGGATTTTTAGAAACTTTTTCATGTGTTGTTTTGGTTGGTGGTTAATGTAACAGGTAAGATAGTAAAGAAAACCGCTCCATCAAACCTTTACGAAATGGTTGTTATGATTGTTGGAAATTGATCATCCATTTTGTACCAAATTTATCTGTAAATGAGCCAAAATAAGCGCCCCAGAATGTGTCTGCTATGGGCATTTCTACCTGCCCGCCGGCTGACAGTCCGTTGAAGAGCATGTCTGCCTGTTCTCTTGAATCGGGACTTACTGAAATATAGTTGTTATTACCTGCTATAACCTTAAAGCCCATTTGCGCGGGGGCGTCTGAGCCCATAAGAATGGTATCATTGTTCAGCGGCAGCGATATGTGCATGATCATTTGCGCAACACCGGGTGGCAGTTTGTCTGCATCCGGCATGTTTTTAAATCTTTGCACCATTAAAAAATCGCCGCCGAAAACACTTTTGTAAAAGTTGAATGCATCTTCTGCGGTACCCGGGAAATTGAGGTATGGGTTAAATTTCATATGTTTTGTTTTAAGATTGCAATGTATTGGTTCTCTAAAGCTAAACAACTGTATGGCTTATTCAAATACCACTAATCAAATTTAAGCGCAGGGTAACCGAGCAGGCGCCTGAAAATACCGATCTGGCCAATGCAGTAAGACTCACGGTCTGTGCAGAACAACAGTGTATCGAATAGTTTGAAATCTCCGCCGGGCATCTTAAACGGATCAGGACCATTCAACTCGTCTTCACTGAGGCTACTGATTTTTTCTTTTAATAGAGGCGAAATATTTTTCCAGTCGTTTCTAAAATCGTTGAGCGAAGGATAGATGGCATCATCAATGATTCCTTTGAAATTTTCGAATAATTCAAGCCCGGCCTGTTTTTGTTCAATTCCAAGAAGGCCTGCAAGGCTATATCTGCCATAGACAAGGCTGCCGGAAAGCCATGCAATATGGTTTGCCTTTGTTCCCAAACGGTTTGCTGCATCTGTATCGTTGATGCCTTCCAACGCTTTGTGAAATAGTCCTGTATGCCAGTCGAAAAGGCTTAAGACAACCTGGAGCTTGATCTTTTGCGGTGTTGATTCCATGGTTAAAAATTTTATAGGTTAGTTATTAATGAATACGGGCGTCTTAATTGTTGAGATAATATTTTTTAACTGATGCGTATGTCTTTGTATGTGAAACAAAACAAAATACAACAGTTCCAGTTTGGTGATCTCGCCGAATGCGGGATGTTTAATAGCCAGTAAAAGGTTCGTATTTCTACCGGCCTGTTTCAGTTGATCAATGGAGTTGGACAATTTTTTGAGTAGTTCATCTTTGGTAAACGGGCCACTACCAGGCAAGATAAATTCAGGTGATTTATACTTTACATTGAAGTCGAGAAAAGTCTGTTTTAACTCATCAACTCTCTTATCAGCTTCCCTTGATAATTTTTCGCCGTCGAGCTGCATCGCGCTTGCTATACCGGTGTTTGACCTGCTGATATGCGCAATTACCTGTGCCGCTGACCAGCTTTCTTCAACAGGCTTTTTATTGATGTCAGCTGTGCTGCATGCATCGATCGTTTCGAAAAGCTCCCGAATTGTAGTATCGAACTCTTCGAGTAATTCAATTGAACGCTTTACCGCAACTAGGCAGATCATTTCTTTATCATTTTTATAGATCTCTATTGCCGGTGTCTTATCATCGGCTCTTTCATCAAGCATTATTTCATGAAATACATCTTTGATACACGCAGTTTTATTCTGCCAGTCTTGTACGGTAACAGACAGGTAAGTTCCTTTTTCAATGGTGAATGTTTCATAGCCATATTGGCGGGCTTCTCCTGCAGTTTTTTCTTCGGCGGCCGCCACGTATGTAATATCATTACCGGTACACCAGCTAAGGCCGTAGTATAGCCGGTTATTACCGCCGGGCAAAGTATTGATGAGGCTATCAAACGCTTCACTTACACCGGCCGGAAAAGCCTCTACTGTATTTCCAAAAACAGTAATGTTATGGGGTAAATGATATATTTCCATCGTATATGCTTTTTTATTTATGCAAACCTACTCTCATTACAATTTCTATAAAGGGTGCAAATGCGGCATTGTATCGTGTTGATTGCGACAACGGAGTAATTTATATTTGTACAGGAAAAAACGATTGCCTGGCATCAATGCATAACCGTAACAATACGCCGGCTGCATCATTTCTTACAAAATTTATCTTGCAATGAAACACATTTCAATTCTTATTCCGCATGGCCATTCCAGTGTTGTAAATATTGAAGGCTCTCACCAGATTATGAATGAGGTAAACAACATCCGTTCTAAAATGGGTAAGCCTGCATTATTCAAAGTGCAACTGGTTGGTATTGCTAAAGAGGCAAGCCAGCGCAATGGCCTGTTTATCATCAGCCCTGATGTAATGATAGAAGATGTAAAAAAAACAGACCTTATACTCATACCGGCAGTACATGGAGATCCCAAAAAAGTAATGCAGGATAATGCCGCTTTTGTTCCATGGATTCTTGAGCAGTACAATAACGGCGCAGAGGTTGCAACAATGTGTATCGCTTCATTTTTCCTCGCTGGTACAGGCTTGCTCGATGGCAAGCAATGCGCTACGCACTGGAGTGCTGCCAATACTTTCAGGGCACTGTTTCCCGGTGTAAACCTGGTTGACGATAAAATAATGACGGAAGACGACGGCATCTATACAAGCGGCGGCGCCTATTCTTTCACCAATTTGCTGGTGTACATCATTGAAAAATATGCCGGCAGAGATGTTGCCATTATGATTGCAAAATCTTTTATGATCGATATCGACCGCATCAGCCAATCACCATTTATTATTTTCCAGGGTCAAAAAGCACACGACGATGAGCAAATCCGCAAAGCGCAGGAGTACATTGAGCAAAATTTCGATGATAAAATAACCGTAGACCAGCTCGCTTCCATGCTTGCTCTTGGCAGAAGAAACATGGAACGCCGGTTCAAAAAGGCCACCTCGAACACCGTTGTTGAGTATATACAACGGGTAAAGATTGAGGCAGCAAAGAAGAATCTCGAAAACAGCCGCAAAAACATCAATGAAGTAATGTACGAGGTTGGATATTCAGATACAAAGGCTTTCAGAACAATCTTTAAACGTATTACAGGTTTGTCGCCTGTTGAGTATAGAACAAAGTACAACAAGGAAACCGTTATGATGGCGTAATGAAGATTGTGGAGGTGAACGACATTGCTACTATGTGGCTTTGGTTGTGTCACTCACTTGTGCGTCCGGTAACCTTATGCAGCTTTTGCGACCAGCTTAATGTATACCGGTCTTTATATGCAACAAACAAAAAACCCCGTTTTAAAACGAGGTTTTTTTATGCAGAGATAATGCGCTTATTTGTTTGAGTCAGCCGGTAATGTTGTGGTATTAGAAGGCTGCGTAGCAGAAGGCGTTGTTGCAGGTGCCGTAGTGCTGTTAGTTGTCTTCAGGTTTTTGATAACGTCTGAACCGGTTGAGCTGCCACCACCTGAAAAGAACAGGGTAGAAGTAATGCAAAGTATAGCAACGATACCCGCAAAAATCCATGTGCCTTTTTCCAGTACATCGTTGGTTTGCTTCACACCCATGATCTGGTTTCCAACACCGCCGAATGTACCTGATAAACCACCACCTTTAGGGTTTTGGATCAAAACGATAGCGCCAAGCAACGCACTTGCCAATATCACTAAAATTAAAAATAGAATACTCATCTTATTTGTTATTTAAAGAATCAATTTTGGCCGCAAAGTAAGCGGATTTGTCCGGATTAAGCAAACCTAATTTTTTGTACAGTTGCACAGCTTTATCAAGTTTACCTTGTTTTACCAGTACTTCTGCCATAGCTTCCGTTACAATATCTTTTTGTTCATTAGAAGTAGCCGCAATGGTTTCAATCAGTTTTTCTGTTTCAACGTCTGTTCCAAGATCCTGCGGCTGCGGGTTTTTGACTTTTATCTGTTTTAACCAGTCTGTAAACTTGCGAACGCGGTAGGTCATCTTATCCTGTTCATCGGCTTTAATACCCTGCGAAGCAAAATAATCCACTGTATGAAACGGGTTTGCTTTAACAGGCAGTGTTTCATGCTCGGCAACAGGTTTCTTAAAATCTGCCAGGTGTTGCTCAATCAGGCTGGAAAGCTTAAGCCGCTGCGTATCTGTTTCCTCAGCAGAAGCGCTGTCCTGTTCTTCGTTTGAACCGGTGGATTCATCTTCGAAATGTTCCGTGCCTCCTACAAGAACACTATCTGCAACTGCATGTTCATTTGTAAAGTCTTGTCTTATTACTTCTACAGCAGGCACCACTTCATCTGTTTCATTCACTACACCTTCTGCAGGTATTTCCACCGCCGGAACAATTTCATCTGCAGGTTCTTCTGCGAACTCTTTTTTAGTTATTTCCAAAGCAGGCACCACCTCATCTGTTTCATTCACCACGCCTTCTTCCGGTATTTCAATCGCCGGAATAATTTCGTCAGCGGGTTCAACAGCCATTTCCTTTGCGGTTATTTCTACAGCCGCAACAATTTCGTCTGTGTAGCTATCCACGGCATCTTCCTGTATGTCTATGTTTGATGTTCTTTCTGCTGTTTCAGGAGCAACTTCAGCTATAGTTTCAGTAATTGCGTTGCTTTTTTCTTCTACCGGCGGCAATTCATTTGTGTCAGCAAAATCTTTACGTTCTTCCACATCATCAGCCGCAGCCATCTCTCCATTTGTTGAGGCGAAACCTGGCCCGGTACTGTAAACTATTTCTTCTGCTGTCTCGTCATCCAAAAGATAACTGAGCCAATATGGATTGTTGAAAAAAAGCGCGGTTTTTCTTAACTGGCTTGCTTTTCCCCCTGCATTTTCAACGTGCAACTTTCTTGCAAGCAAAAACTGTGGCACCGGGAAATAAGGGTACTGCTCTGTAAGCATTTCAAGCTCTCTTTTGCTTACATGAGCCAGGTCTTGCTTACCAAACAAATGCTGTGTAATATGTTTACCTGCTTCGTTCATGCCGTGAAAATAAGCTTCTGTTACCAGTTAGAAAAAAGACGGTTAAAAATTTCATCGGTAACATTTTTTATAATGTCATCGAGCAGTTGTGCCTCTGCCTGGGAGAGTGTTAAACCCGCGGAGAAATCAAAGTCTCTTGATACCTGGTAATCGGTCGATTTGTTTTCAAGTGTGTTGAATAAAGTCATGGTTAGCCCCACCGTTAACCTGTTAGCCGCTGCCTGCTGCCCGCTGATGGCTGCTGTGCTTACATTGTAGCTGCTGATATAACCGCTGATAATATAATCGGCATTGTCTGATTGTGTAACTGTTCGCCTGGTAAGGTTGGCAACTTTTTGCTGCAACTGGTCTGTAAGTCTTGCTGCAAGCTGGGGGTTTTTATACGGTGCCCTGTTTTCTATAAAATTTATTTTAATGGTCTTCACTTCCGGCGGGATAGACACATCCTTAAAGGTATACGGACCGCATGCGGAAAACACAATGGCCGTTGCTATAAAAAACAGTAAAATAAAAATGTTCCGGAAGGGAGTATGTGAATAAGGTTTATAAAACATCTGATTTGTATTATTGGTAAAAGACCGGTGCTAAGGTCTGCAACAGGTCTTTGTAAACAACTGGTGGCGGAACCGGAACTGCTGAATATATTGTTACAGTACAAGAGTGCGACGCAACAGGAGCTTCATGCCTGCACTGCACCCTGGCCCATACACTTATTCATCAATATCATACTCCTTAAGTTTACGATATAGAGTACGTTCGCTTATACCCAGGTCTGATGCTGCATCTTTGCGCTTGCCTTTGTGCTTTTTTAATGCTTTTATGATCAGTTCCTTTTCTTTATCCATAATGTTCAACGATTCTTCCACTTCTTCATGGTGATGAATTTCATCATCATCATCATGGCCAATGATAACCGGTTGCATATTGTTTGAAGGAACGAGCTGCGGATGTACCACCGGTGATGAAACCTGCTTTGGTAATTCCGGCGCCATATTATTATAATCGCTAAGCAATGAATCTTTTGTATAATTAGCTGCATGCCCCGCCAGTGAAGGATTCTGAAGAATTTCAAGAAACATTTTCTTGAGTTCTGTCACATCCTTTTTCATATCAAAGAACAGTTTGTATAAGATCTCTCTTTCATTGGCAAATTCACCTACAGGTTGCGCACCTGATGCAAGCATGGGCAACCTGTTGTTTGTTTTATCGGGCAAAAATTTGTGCAACTCCGGCCCTGAAACATTCGGTTGTGTACTAAGCACAGAAATCTGCTCTGCAATATTCTTTAATTCACGCACATTGCCGGGCCAGGGATAATTTATTAACAGGTTTTTTGCGTCTTCATCTAACTGTACCGGTATTGTTTTATAGCGTTCTGCAAAGTCTACTACAAACTTCCTGAACAGTAAAGGAATATCTTCTTTGCGGTCCCGCAGCGATGGCACGCGAATAGGCACCGTGCTTAACCGGTAGTAAAGATCTTCGCGAAATTTGCCGGTTTGCGTAAACTCCAGCAGGTCCCGGTTGGTGGCGGCAATAACGCGTACATCTGTCTTCTGCACTTTTGAAGAGCCCACGCGGATGAACTCCCCGGTTTCCAGCACACGTAATAAACGTGCCTGTGTGCCAATGGGCATTTCACCAATTTCATCGAGAAAAATGGTGCCGCCACTTACGGTTTCGAAGTAACCCTTGCGGCTGTCAACGGCGCCGGTAAAAGCACCTTTTTCATGCCCGAATAATTCTGAATCAATCGTGCCTTCGGGGATGGCGCCACAGTTAACTGCGATAAAAGGGTTGTGTTTCCTTGCCGATAATGCATGGATGATGAGAGAAAAACTTTCTTTACCTACACCGCTTTCACCAACAATGAGTACGCTAAGATCTGTGGCTGCAACCTGCACAGCAACATTCAGCGCATGATTCAGAGATGGTGAGTTACCGATAATGCCAAACCTGTTTTTTATACTTTGCTTATCCATAAATGCCTGTCTTTATAAATTAAATGATCTGCCCCAGTAATGTGGCCTGCGTACATTCATTAACCTGTACGTTTACGTAGTCGCCGGGCTTTAGACCGTTGTTTATTTTGGGAAACACGATCATTTTATTCTGAGAACTTCTCCCTTTCCATTCTGCCGTGCTTTTCTTACTATCGCCTTCTATGAGTACTTTAAAAATTTTACCAACATCCCGTTTATTACTTTCGAGTGATAGCCTGTTTTGCAGCTCTACGATTTCCTGAAGCCTTCTTTTTTTGATCTCTTCCGGGATATCATCTTTATAACGGCGTGCTGCAAGTGTGCCAGGCCTTTCGCTGTAAAAGAACATATAGCTCATATCGTACGCGCTATATTCCATAATACTTAAAGTATCCTGGTGGTCTTCTTCAGTTTCTGTACAAAAACCGGCAATTATATCAGCGCTTATGCCACAGCCGGGTACAATTTCTTTTATCTGTTTTACTTTGGCCATATACCATTCCCTTGTATAGGTACGGTTCATCAGTTGTAATATCCTCGTGCTGCCGCTTTGTACAGGAAGGTGAATATAATTACAGATGTTTTCATATTTCGCCATGGTACGCAATACCTCTTCTGTAATATCTTTTGGGTGAGAAGTGCTGAATCTTACACGCAATAACGGATTGATCAGTGCTACCATTTCCATCAGCTTCGCAAAGGTTACCGTTTCATTGGTGGCTTCGTTTATCCAGTAATAGCTGTCAACATTCTGACCAAGTAGCGTAACTTCCTTAAAGCCCCTGCTAAAAAGGTTTTCCGCTTCCTGAACGATTGATAAGGCATCGCGGCTACGTTCCCGGCCACGTGTAAACGGAACCACGCAAAAACTGCACATGTTATTACAGCCACGCATGATAGATATAAATGCGGTAACACCGTTGCTATCCAGTCGTACAGGCGAAATGTCTGCATAGGTTTCGTCTCTGCTCAGCAACACATTTACGGCTTTCTGGCCCGTCTCTGCCTCTTCAATCAACCCCGGTAAACTTCTGTATGCATCAGGCCCCACAACAATATCAACCAGTTTTTCTTCTTCGAGTAATTTGGCTTTCAAACGTTCTGCCATACAACCAAGCACGCCGATCAGCATTCCCGGTTTAGACTCTTTTATTTTTCTAAATTCAGTCAAACGTTTGCGTACCGTTTGTTCTGCTTTCTCACGAATAGAGCATGTGTTGAGCAAAACAAGATCAGCATCTTCCAGGTTACGCGTGGCGCCAAAGCCTTCATTGTTTAAAATAGAGGCAACAATTTCACTGTCGCTAAAATTCATCTGGCAGCCATAACTTTCAATGTAAAATCTTTTCCGATACGCATTCGCATCTGCTTTAAATGGCGCAAACGCTTCTCCCTGGCGGGTTTCATCATGAACTTTCTCTGCAATGTCAAACATTTCCATTAAGGAATTATTTTAGTTTTTGGTACCCGGCTGTATCACTTTACTCATCACCTGTTGCGTCGCACTCTTGTACTGCAATACCTTTTTCAGCAGGTGGCTTCGCAGGCAGTTATTATCCAGCCATCGGGCAAAAATGTTTTTTCTTTATAAGCTTGCAAAAATAACTAAAAGATTCTTACTGCCTGTTTGGCAGTTTCTTAACATTTATTAAAGTGTTGAAAGTTAAATTTGCCTGCACCTTTTTAAACAGCTTGTTGAAAAGATATTTCACCAAATATCCAAAGTGCGTGTTTTATTTGCTGAAAGGAATGTTGCATGGGAGGCAACCAGATATTTCAGAAGTCAGCTAACTAAAATTGAATCGGCATATAAACACGTTCGGTTAAAGACATGAGAAGACTCTTTCTGTTTTTTATAGTCGTTTGTTTTACGCAAGTAGTCTTGTGCCAGGATATACCTGTAAAAACCTTACCTACAGAAATATTTAAAAGCGTAACCAGGAAAGCTACAGATACAATCACCGTATGGAAATGGAAACGTGGCGGAATGATCAACGTAAATCTCTCGCAGGGTACACTCAGTAACTGGGCCGCGGGTGGAGATAATTTCTCGCTGGCTACAGCGGCATACGTAAATTATTACGTGTACAACAAAGGCAAAAGATATAACTGGGACAATAACATCGATTTCAATTTCGGACTTATCAAGACTTCGAGCCTGGGCACGAGAAAGAATGACGACAGGGTAGAAGTAATTTCAAAATATGGATTAAAGGTAGATACGGCCAGTAAAATTTTTGCATCAGCACTTTACAACTTCCGGTCTCAGTTGTTTGATGGATTAACATATGTTGGCGACAGCGGTTATCTTTCATCGTCGTTTATGTCACCCGCTTATTTTCTTCTTTCTCTTGGGTTTGATTACAGGCCTTCACCTGTGTTTTCATTGTTTCTTTCTCCTTTAACCGAACGTATTACGCTGGTAAGCAGTAAAAGACTTTACACAAAAGGGGTATATGGTGTACCTGCCGGAAGAAAATATATTACACAAATAGGTGCATTTGCTTCCATCAACTTTAACAAGGAAATATTTAAGAACGTTACCTACCGGGGTAAAATGGATTTATTCTCCGACTACACCAATAATCCTGCAAATGTTGACATGTACTTTACCAACATTTTTGCTTTTAAGATCAATAAATGGCTGTCTGCAACCTACAACCTGGATATGATCTACGATGATGATGTGCGCCTGTTTGGAAAAAACAAAACAAGCCCCGGGCTGCAGTTAAAAAGTCTTATAGGCATTGGCTTTTTGATGCCAATGAATCCTGTAGTTAATTAGCTTTTTCCAGTTTGATCCTGGTGGAAAGCCAACTATCTTTCACAGGTATAATCCATTTTTCAGTAAATTCTTTTTTATTAGCTACCAGGTTATTGAAGTAAAGAGTACTGGGTGTGATGTAGTTATTTTCCAATGCATAATTCAACTGGCCAAAGGGAAGCAACTGAACCTTATCTTTTACAAAAAATGCCAGCATCTGCCTGTCAAAAAGATTTACACCAAACTGCTCCTCTATGTTTTTAATAACACGTACAGAGCTGTCTGTGCTACAACCGCTGACACCAGTGGCTGTTTCATCGGCCATCAGTATGATAAATTGCCCGAAAAGCAGGTTCGCATAACCTTTTACAGGTGTGCCATGGCTTTGCCAGTTTGAGGTAAAGTCTTTAAGAATTACCTCTATCTGCAATGCCTCAGGAATGGTAAACAAACGGCTTGCCTGGTAAACCCATACACGTGAAGTATCGTGAAAATCTGCCGGGATGGTATCTCTGTAATCGAAGTTCATGATGCAAAGATAAAGTAAGCTGCTAATTATTGTGCAGCACAGGATTACATAGATGATGCTATGATCTCCGCAATATCCAGCACTTTTACTTCCTGTTCTTTCTCTTTATTTTTTACACCATCCATCAGCATGGTATTGCAGAATGGACAGGCTGCCGCAATTACATCGGGTTGAAGCGATAAAGCTTCATCTGTACGTTCAATATTGACACGTTTATTGCCTGGTTCATCTTCCTTAAACATCTGCGCACCACCTGCACCACAGCATAGACCGTTGGTTTTACAGCGTTTCATTTCTACCAGTTCAGCGTCCAGTATTTCCAATACTTTCCTTGGTGCTTCATAAATATTGTTTGAGCGGCCAAGATAGCAGCTATCGTGGTATGTAATACGTTTGCCTTTAAAGCTTCCACCTTCCTTTAAAACTATCTTTCCGTCATCGATCAATTGCTGCAGAAAGGTGGTGTGGTGTATGACCTCATAAACGCCGCCCAACTCAGGGTATTCATTTTTGAGTGTGTTGAAGCAGTGGGGGCAGGCAGTTACAATTTTCTTTATATTATAGTTATTCAGCACCTGGATATTGTTGTATGCCATCATCTGGAACAGGAATTCGTTGCCTGCGCGTCTGGCAGGATCTCCTGTACAAGCTTCTTCTTTGCCCAATATGGCGTATTTTATACCGACTTTATCAAGTATTTGCACAAAAGCTTTTGTGATTTTCTGCGCACGCTGATCGAAACTGCCTGCGCAACCAACCCAAAAAAGTATCTCCGGTGTTTCTCCGTTCATTACCATCTCTGCCATACTTGGAACCTTCATATTCAATTCGTTTAGTCAAATGTAAAATAAAAGTTTAAATACCTTTTGAAGCTAATAATTTGCAGGCGTGGTCGTTTAGTGCCCGGTAGCGTTGTGCAGCTGAAGAGTGCGACGCAAGTAAAGTTGAGTGGTGTGTTGCAGCTGACTACAAAAAATTCCTTACAAATATCCGGCTAACGCCAATTGTAGCACAAGAATTGCAGCTATAATCTTTTTTTGAATTAATCATTATGCGTATTCAGTTTATAAAGAACGTTCATTTTACAAAGCTGGTTAAGATTAGCGGCAGGAATGTAAAAGAGTTCAATTTTAGAAAAATGCGAAGCGGAGAAGAAGATCTGTTTAGTGTGGATGTAAGTGATGACCGCGGCAACAGGATCATGTTTCAGATGAGGAAGGAGGGAAGTACATGGAACATTGCTGAACAGGTTTTACCAGCATGGATAACCGAACAGGAGCAAAAGCTGAATGAAATAATTGAAGAAGAACTCAGATCTCCGACTTCATAGCGGCACTGATACCCGCTTTTTTTGCATAAGTGCTGTTTTGTAGTGTTGTTACAGACATACTTGTACGATTGTTTTCAGCAACAACAAACCTTACTGACAGGCTTTTTTGTTTGTTTTTCCTCCGTTGAATAATGAATAACTCTGTGATAGCCAAAGGCAGGATCCATGAAACCCAGGCGAGTACCGTAAGGCGTTCAACCCTGTTTACTTCCAGCGATGCATTTACTACAATATCTTCCAGCAATCTTGAAAGAGAAAAGCCAATTGTAACCACAAAACTTCTCAGCATCCATTCCTTATGTGCCTCCACTTTTCCGGACAAGGCATTGTACATACCTGCGAGCGCAGTAACCAGCCAGGCGGCAGTAAAACCTCCCAGGCCAGCGGCGTACCATATATTTTCCGGCGTTGTGGCGCATAGATAAAATGAGGTAACGGACGACACTATAATGGCATAAACATATGTTTTGCCGAACAATTTATGCAGGGCAAAATACCGCTTTCTTATAACCGGCCAATATTGGAACGGCGAAACAATTGTTGCAATCATACCTGAAAGAACATGTGTAAATACACAATATTTGCGCGACCAGAAAAAATCGAAATGATAGCTTTTGGGTGTGAAAACAAAATAACGCAGACAGTTTGCGTAAATATAATAGACGCTAAAAAAAATAATTAACGCCCATACAAAAAGGATTACAGTCTTCCTGAGGGTGCCGGATTTCATGTAGGGGGTACTTTCCTCAAAAATAAAAGATTATCCTAACCCGCTGTGGTATTTCAGCTAAAATTAATGTGATGTATTTATAATGTTGCTGAAAGACCTGGTTTAATAAAATCAAGCGCTGCAGATTGCGATTGCAGAATGGTACAATTGTGATGGTCTGAAGTAGCCCGTGCACTGAAAGGCCCACTGGCAACGATTTGCTGGTTGGAAAAATTATTTACAAGTGTATTAAGGTAATCATTGATATCGTAATCTGTAAAGTTTGTAATGAGGTGAAAATACAGTGTACCCACAGAGCATGCCTGTATGCATGCACTTATGTCGCTAATAGTTGCATTAGCACCAAGATAAAGACACTTATGACCATGCTTTTTAAATAAGTAATGATAGAACAAAAGGGGCAATTCGTGGTATTCACCATGAGGCGTAAACAGCAGCACGGCCGGTTCTTCAGAAACTACCGGGCTTAACTCATCTATCGCGACGATCATTTTGTTCCTGATAATATTGCTGGTAAAGTGCTCCTGTGCAGGCACAGCAATATTATTCATCCAAAGGTTGCCGATCTTTTCAAAATACGGAAACACTACATTTTGTACGCACCTGGAAAAACCAAGTTTTTCAATAGCAGTGTTCAGCGATTCTTCAAATTCGTAAATGTTGAATTCAAAAGAATATTGCAACAGCTTGTTTACAAGTAACTGGTCTGTGTTTTTATTGGTAGAAGTGTAATTTGTAAGCCGGTATAGCTCATCGTTATTTAAAGAGGCAATGCGTGAAATTTTATAACCGTTATTGTAGAGATACGCGATCTTGAGAATGTGCTTCAGATCATCGTTATCATAATAGCGGTGATTACTAATTTTCCTTTTGGGGTTAATAATATTGTAACGTTTTTCCCAGATGCGCAAAGTGTGCGCTCTAATACCCGTCAAGTTTTCAATATCGTTAATATTAAACCTTTCCATAGTTTGAAAATAATTTTTGTTGCTGTTTTCTATGGGTTAAGGGGAGTAGTGATTATGCTTTTGGACCCGGCAAAGAATAACTATGAAACTGTGGTTGCGTCGCACTCTTGTACCGCATATCTTTATTCAACTGCTCCGGCCAAATCAGCCTGCACTTGCCTAAAGATCTCTAGTCACAAAGAATATACCTGATATCTGGAAACAACCTGGTAATGATTTGCTGTGCAATCGCCATTGCTACACTGCTCCGGGAAATATTATTATTTGATTGGTTGGGAAATGGCATCGTATGCTGATTACTGATAGAAAGTACAAGAGTGCGACGCAACCGCCGATGCTATGAAATGATGTAGCCGGGTACCAAAAAAATTATATGTCCTGCCACGCACTTTTAGATTCTCCAATCAAAAACTGGTATTGAGAAGAGAGGCTTACCAGTATGGAGAATGCGGCAATAAGTGCGATCCAGTTTGTCTGGTCGTTATATTTTGCAAGTGGTATATTGATAAAATGATCTGCCACCACGGAAATAATAACACCTGCAATAACCAGTAACCAGAACTGTTTTGTTTTGGCCATGTTAGCTGTGGCCAGCGCACATACATACAGTGCCGCACATGTTATTGCAAATATGGCGATGCCCAAAACGATGGTAAGGCCTATGATATAAAGTGATTCTGTTGTTGAAAATTCCGGTACAAGGAGGTGCGGGGCAGTAGCTGTTAAAATATGTGAAGAGGTAACACAGGTATTCAAAAAAACAGCAACAAAAAAGGTGTAAAGGATAAAACGAAATGCAGCATTATTGTTCATAAGTAGTTTTTGGCTGGTTAGTTAACATCGCTGTAAAACTAAATAAATAACAGGTTCTATACTTAAAATATTGTACTTAACTTTTAAATACATGGCATAAAAAAACCATCGCCATGCGATGGTTTGTATAGAAAAATTCAACAATGAAAACTAATAGCGATAATGTTCCGGTTTAAACGGACCTTCCTGCGGAATGCCGAGGTATTCTGATTGTTCTGCTGAAAGTTCATCCAGCTCAACACCAATTTTAGCAAGGTGCAGGCGTGCCACCTTCTCATCAAGATGCTTTGGTAATACATACACTTTGTTTTCGTATGAAGCATGGTTTGTCCATAATTCAATCTGGGCAAGTGTTTGATTGGTGAATGAATTACTCATTACAAAAGAAGGATGGCCTGTTGCGCAACCGAGGTTTACTAACCTGCCTTCTGCAAGCAAAATAATATCCTTGCCATCGATGGTATAAATATCAACCTGGGGTTTAACGGTATCTTTTGTTTCACCGTAATTTTCATTTAACCATGCTACGTCAATTTCGATATCAAAGTGACCGATGTTACATACGATCGCTTTGTCTTTCATGGCACGAAAATGTTTTTCGGTAATCAGATCTCTGCAGCCGGACGCAGTAACAATAATATCAGCCTCTTTAACTGCATCAATCATTTTTTTAACTTCGAAACCATCCATCGCCGCCTGTAAAGCACAAATGGGGTCTATTTCGGTAACAATTACGCGGCAACCGGCGCCGGCTAAAGAAGCCGCAGACCCTTTGCCTACATCACCATAACCGCCAACAACTGCAACTTTACCTGCAAGCATAACATCTGTTGCACGGCGTATTGCGTCAACCAATGATTCTTTACAGCCATACTTGTTGTCGAACTTAGATTTGGTAACCGAATCATTAACATTTATGGCAGGAATTGGTAAAGTACCCTTTGCCATGCGTTCGTATAAACGATGTACACCGGTTGTAGTTTCTTCACTTAAACCTTTAATGTGTTGAATAAGCTCGGGGTATTTATCGAAAACGATGTTGGTAAGATCTCCACCGTCATCCAGGATCATATTTAACGGCTTATCTGTGCTGCCAAAAAACAATGTTTGCTCAATACACCAATCTGCTTCTTCGAGCGTCTGGCCTTTCCATGCAAAAACACCAACACCTGCAGCGGCGATAGCAGCGGCAGCATGATCCTGCGTTGAAAAAATGTTACATGAACTCCAGCGTACTTCTGCACCTAAAGCAACCAGCGTCTCAATTAATACGGCAGTTTGAATTGTCATGTGCAGGCAACCTGCAACACGTGCACCTTTTAACGGCTGTGATGGCCCATACTCAGCACGGAGTGCCATAAGTCCGGGCATTTCAGCTTCTGCTAAACGGATTTCTTTGCGGCCCCACTCGGCAAGGCTAATGTCTTTCACCTTGTAAGGCAAGCTCAGGTCGATTTTTTGCGCTATCGTAGACATGATTAAAATTTTAGTGACGCAAAGATATATTAGCAGAATAGAATACCATATTGTTAATTAACTTTGGAATATAATTACAAATTAAAGATCACTTGCAGAATAAAACAACTGTTACAGATGGAAAAGTTCACTCAAAAAGAACAAGTGCATAGTAGTAATATCACACTCGATTCAAAAGATCTCGCCATACTGATTATTCTTCAGCAAAATGCGAGGGCCACGGTTAAGGAAATATCAGAAAAAATTCATCTTTCAACCACGCCTGTGCATGAGCGTATAAAACGTATGGAAGAATCGGGCGTTATAAGGCAATATGCAACACTACTGGATCATGCCAAGGTAAAAAAAGGCCTCATGGTAATTTGTTATGTTTCATTAAAACAACACAACAAAAATGCAGGCGCACGGTTCATAAAGGCCATTCATGAAATGAACGAGGTAATAGAGTGTTACAATATTTCAGGGCAATTCGACTTTATGCTTAAGGTCGTTGCTGAAAATATGGATGCCTACTACGACTTTCATGTGAATAAATTAAGTCAAAGCGATAATATAGGACAGGTGCAAAGTGTCTTCGTAATGGGAATCGTAAAACAAACCCACCAACTTATACATTAAATGGAAGATGAGTAAACGCTTCTTATGTATGGCAGAAAATTATATATATTTAAACAAACTTATAATAAGCTTTAAACAGAAATAAATTCATAATTAATTTATAATTTTTTTGAATGGGGCTTGTTTTTTTTAAAATAAAAAGTTTATGTTTGCCACAGATGAGTTTAGAGTAATGGGAATCAAGTACCTAGAAAATTTAATCCGTAAACCCAGTACTCTGATGAAAATTATTCTATTGCTTCGCACGTATGCTTTTTCAGAAAAGTGAATAATTGCCGATTGTTTTGAGTTCTTGTCATGATACGCAAAATATGGGCGTATATGATAAGCTTTAAAATATTTCAACGTTATTAACTTAATTTATACTGAATATGCAGAAAAATATAAACGACGAAAAATTTAAGAGGCAAAATAAAAGTAAACTCGTATCCCGTAAAAACCAGAATAAAAACTCAAATCTATGGAAGTAAACCTTTTACAAAAGCAAAATGTAGTGCAAGAGTCCGTATTGCACATTCATCTCGAGACGTCCTACCCTGAAAAAAAACGTGCCATTGAACAATCCCTTCAAGCGAAAAAATTTCAAGTGATCTTAAAGAGAACTTTTGATATTGTCGCTTCCTCAATGCTTATTGTTTTCTTTTCTCCGATTCTTATTGTTGTAGCTATATTGGTAAAGCTGACGTCTAAAGGACCTGTTCTTTATTCGAACGAACGTGTTGGTTATCGTGGAGATAACTTCAGGTGTTTCAAGTTCCGCTCAATGGTTAGTGATCAAAGCATTAAAAAATCAGACTACGAAGTTGCTTTGGCCGGCCAGGAAAAAGGAATTTTGCACAAAGTTAAAAATGACTCCCGCATTACCTGGATTGGTAAAATAATCCGTAAAACAAGTATTGATGAACTGCCTCAGTTGTTCAATGTATTGAAAGGTGATATGAGCATCATCGGTCCAAGACCACTTGTTCCGTTTATGCTGAAACATTTGCCTGAATTCAAAGAAGTACGTTGCCTGGTACGTCCTGGTATTACAGGACTATGGCAGATTCGTGACAGGGTAAATAATACAAGTGCAGAATTCATGATTGAACATGATACTGAATATATAGAAAATTATAGCCTTCTGCTTGATGCAAAAATTCTGCTTAAAACGCCAATCGTAGTAATAACAGGAGAAGGTGCATACTAATTCATTCCGCGCAAAATTTTTAATCTAAATAAGCGTTTATATTACACGCTTGCCCAACAGGACAAGCGTGTTTATTTTTTACAATCATTATCTTATCAACTAACCACCAGCTTATGATCAAGGCAGACTTTGTAATTGTAGGTTCAGGACTAACAGGAAGCACCATCGGCAGAATACTTGCCGATAACAACCAGGACGTAGTAATCATCGACAGAAAAGACCACATTGCCGGCAATGTTTTCGACTATAAACACGATAGTGGTGCAATGATCCATAAATATGGACCACACTATTTTCGTTGCGGCTCTGAAAAAATCTGGAATTTCGTAAGCCGGTTCTCCGAGTTTTACGACTGGAGTGCCGTACTGAGATCTAGGGTAAACGGCGAGTACCTAAACTGGCCTGTTCAACAGTCTTACATTGAGCAAATCGCAGGGAAGGATTGGGAACTTTTTAAAGGAGAACCAAAAAATTTTGAGGAGGCTTGTCTCGCCAAAATGCCACGGCAGTTGTACGAACTTTTTATAAAAGGTTATACCGAAAAACAGTGGGGCGTAAAATGTACAGAACTTGATAAAGATCTTGCTGTACGTATTACCATTAACAAGTCTAATGTCACATCACTTACACCAAACCACAAGTGGAACGCATTGCCACGCAATGGTTACACGGAATGGGTTAAGAATATGATCGGCGACATCCCGGTTGAGCTAAACTTCGATTACCTTCAAAACCGCGACAAAGTTGTGGCCAACAAACTGCTCATATTTACCGGACCTATTGATGAGTTTTTCAACTACAAGTTCGGAAAACTGATGTACCGTGGTCAAAACCGGAGGGTAGAACATTTGCCTGACGTAGAAGAATACCAGCCATTTATCCAGGTGAATTATCCAAATGCAGACGAACCAAGAATACGCACAATAGAATGGAAACACCTGATGCATCCTGATGATAAAAAAGATGTACAAGGAACGTTACTAACGCACGAAACTCCATTTACGCCTGAAACACCACATCAATACGAGTATCCATTCCCGGATAAAGTGAATAAGAACTTATATGAAGAATATCGTAAGGCAGCAGATGCGCTTGAAAATATTATCATATGTGGAAGGCTGGGTGAATACAGGTATTATGATATGGACCAGGCTATTGGTCGGGCAATGAATTTTGCTGCTGATATCATGGAAAAATACAACATAAAAGACACCGCAAAAGAACCGGTATAAACCAATACTCGTTTAGGTAAAAAATATAAAGAAAGCATATGCTTTCTTTTTTTATTATGTACCAGGCTGCATTGCTACTATGATGCTTCCGTTGCGTCGCACCCTTCGGCTTTTGAAGCATTGTTCGCCAACTGCGAAGACGATTGTTTGTTATGAACATCAACATATGCCACCATCAATCAGAAAGGAGTAAGATGTGTGTATGTAAACAGTAATGACCGTACATACAATCACCCAGGTAAAGTGCATCGTTGCTGCCCTATGTTATGGCGTACAAGAGTGCGACGCAACAGGTGCCGGGCAGCGATAAAAAAGCCGGCTACATAAAAAATTATTTCAACACCTGGTTAAATTCGAGTCTTTCATTATCAGGACCAATAATATTAAAATAGCGGCATCCTTTACTCCAGAATTTCAGGTACACGGGCGCTTCTTCAATAATATGATAACCGGAAGTTTTCAGTATAAAAAAAGTTTCATCAATATTTTCCACATCAAAAGCTATATGGTCAATGTGGCCGTTGTTTCGTGCAGCAATAGATTGAAGCTCGCTTTGCGGCAACTGGTATAATTCGATTGTTATATTTCCCTGTTGCATCATAATACAGGTTCCACTGCTTTTGTTGTGTTCAAACGTAGCCTGCATTACATTGCTAAAACCTAAATCCCTGTAAAACTGTTCTGACAGCGAGATATCTGTAACGGGAATACCCACATGTTGTATAGCTTTCAGCGAGAGTGTAACAGGTTGTTGCATTGTTTTTCTATTGTATTGCTAAAGATAAAATAAAAAAAAGCCGTTGATACAACGGCCTTCATTTATAACGAGGGGGAATAGCTTTAGTCGTGTTCTGTTTCCAGGATAGAGCCGCTGTTGTTAAATGTAACTTCCCATTTCACACTGCCACGCATAAAATGTGCTTTCCAGGTATTCTCATTGGTAAGCTTCCATTCATAAACATTGTCATTGGGGTATACGCTGCGAAATGCATTCAACACGCCATTTGGTACAGCACCATCCAGGCAAATAACAGAATGAGATGACTGGTGGCCATTATCTTCAAAACGTGCTTCATGTCGTTTATCATCCATATTGAACTGGCAGGTATAGCTGTCGTCACTTCCTTGATGCCATTCCGTTTCTGTTGCACCGCTAAAACTGCTGCTAAATGCAGCTATAACTGCAGAAGGTACAGCAGAGGCTGGTATTATATTTACTGAACCAGGGTTATCTGTACTATTTACATCTTTTTTACATGACACAAAAGCCAGCATCACCGCTACAATGAAAAGGATCTTAGTCTTCATAACATTTCAATTTAAAAATGAGCATTAATAATGTTATGTATTGTTCGTGCATAAAAATGTAACCAGGGCAACTACTTTTTTTTCCTGCTTGCCATAATTACGATCAGTCCGCATATAGCGGCTATACCTCCTGCATAAGTAGTTGCGGTGGAGGTATGGCGTCTGCCGGAATTATTAATAAGTGTGTCTGCATTGCTGATAGGCTGGTAACTACTTTGGAAAGGTCCGGCAAAAAAAATCATTAACACACCCGCCACAATAAGTGCAATACCCAGGAATTTCATGGTGTTTTCTTTTTCGGTATTTTCAGGCTTGTAAATATCATGCCACAAAGTTTTTATAAACGGGTAAGTTCAAAGCACTGCTGCTTCATGAAAATGACAGTGATATTATTTGTAACCATTTTTACAATTTCTACAACCATGCAGGCACAAAGAGATTCTATAACCGGGGTTTACGAATTAACCGGGATAAACGAGGTTGCTTCTGGTTTTAAATTAAATACGGATTCCTCGTTTGAATTTTATTTTAGCTATGGCGCGCTAGATCGGTCTGGCAGCGGTAAATGGCGTATAAATGGTGATAAAATAATTTTTAACAGTGCCGCATGGCCCGGCCGCGATTTCCGGCTTATACAGTCGGAGTTTGAGCCCGGTGCACCGGTTACAATAATCATCAAATCGCAAAACAATATGTTGTTGCCCTACGTGTATGGTTATGCGGACGAAATAAAAAATAACGAATACCCGGTCAATGCAAATTCACATGGAGAGATAAGACTAAAAACAACCAATGCAGATTCGCTGCATTTGCTGTTTGAGTTTGTTCCCGAACGGGTTTCTTCTTTCAAAACAGATACGCATGAGCATAACATTTTTACGTTTACATTTGAGGCATGGTTGTTTGAATTTTTTTTCAACAATCTGGAATTATCTGTAATGCCAAATGCTCTTTATGGAAAACATCCGCTTTTGCAAAAAGAAGATTGCACTTTCGAAAAAGTACAATAGTTGTGGCACCAGATATGCTTCGCTTTCAGTATCATCCGTTTAATCGCCAGCAATGACTACACAAATCAAACTAACCTGTGCCGTAATTCTATTTATTGCAGCAGCCTGTGCCTCGCCGGAAAGCCCTGATAAACATGTTGAAGTGAAAAACGGTATTGTACCGATTGCCTATAATATGAGCGGAAGTGGCGATACCGCGCTTGTTTTTGTGCACGGCTGGGGTATCAATAAAGATTACTGGAGCGCGCAGGAAAAAGCTTTCAACAACCGCTACAAGGTGGTAGCAATCGACCTCGGGGGCCATGGAGAAAGCGGTAAACAAAGAAACCATTGGACGATCGGCGACTTTGCCAATGATGTACTTGCCGTGCTGGATAGTTTGAATCTTAACAGGGTTATTCTTGTCGGACACTCTATGTCCGGTGATGTAATTTTAGATGTAGCCTATAAAATCCCGGAAAGAATTGTTGGATTCATCGGTATCGATAATTTCAAAGAAATTGGTGTGGCCATGACCCCGGAACAGCTTTTGCAAGTA
This sequence comes from Panacibacter microcysteis, assembly GCF_015831355.1. Lineage (NCBI taxonomy): Bacteria > Pseudomonadati > Bacteroidota > Chitinophagia > Chitinophagales > Chitinophagaceae > Panacibacter > Panacibacter microcysteis. The sequence continues at coordinate 1,110,148 of NZ_JADWYR010000002.1, read as the reverse complement.
GCAGGCTTTATGAAAGCACTCGATACCAACTACAGGAAGGTAGCAGGTGAATATTCAAGAATGTCATTGTTTCCTAAAGATTATAAAGACTCGGCAAGTATCAATCGAGTAATAAATGATATTACTAACACAGACTCTGTGGTTGCAGCAAAATCTTTGCAGGGTTTAATGGATTTTGCGCCCAATGAAACCGCCTTATTAAAACAAATAAATATACCTGTTCACCTCATCGTAAGTGATTACACACCTACAATAACAGACTCGCTGGCTAAGTATAGTAAAGCTGGTTACTCGGTCAAAACAATAACCGGTGTAGGTCATTATCCAATGATTGAAAAGCCTGGCGAATTCAATAAAGCGCTCGCTGAAACGCTCAATGAAATTGCTAATGGTAAATAATATTTTTGTGTACCGGCAACAGTGCTTGTGGCATCGCCTGTTGTGTCACTCACTTCAACAGGCAGATCAATAGTGAGCTTTACGAAGCAAGGTACACGCCAGCATTTAGTACACATTCTACATTTGAAATAACACTATGATAGAAAAATTTACCATCAGGGTTTACGGGATTTTGTTAGACAATAAAAAACGTGTATTGGTCAGTGATGAGTTCATCCGCGGAAATTATTTTACGAAGTTTCCCGGCGGCGGTATGGAACTTGGCGAAGGCACACGTGATTGCCTGAAGCGTGAGTTTAAAGAAGAAACTGGTTTAGACGTAATAATCACAGATCATATCTACACCACTGATTATTTTCAGCAATCAGCCTTTAATAGTAAAGACCAGATCGTTTCTATTTACTATTATGCCGTTGCAACTAATGCGGAAGCATTGAATACATTACCAATAAAGTCAATTCCTTTCGACTTCGAGCCTCACCAGGTTGCAGATCCAAACGGTCAAAGCGAGGTATTACGTTGGGTAGAATGGCCCGACCTTACGTATGATACAGTCTCTCTGCCAATTGATAAGATCGTGGTGAAAATGCTTAAAGAAACAGGTTATTAGCCCGCTGTCGGGATGTTCATTATTGCGTCCTGATCCTCGCCCATAGCGCTTTTTTTCATTCTTTGCGCAGTTTCCTTTCCCAGGTATTTTTCTATCCTGTGTTCAACGAAATAAATTACAGGTGTCAGCAATAACGCTACAGTAAACTTATAAATATAATTCATCGTTCCAACAGCAAAGATCATTGGCCATGTCCAGTCACCACCCAATTTAAAAGCAATAGAAAGTACAATAAAACTATCAATGAGCTGAGAAACCATTGTAGAACCGGTGGCTCTCAGCCATACACGTTTTTCACCCGTAACCTTTTTAATACGATGAAAGACGGTTACATCTACAATCTGGCTCACAAGAAATGCAACAAGGCTTCCGAAAATAATCCACATACCTTGTCCGAAGATTCCACTAAAAGCGTTTTGCATATCAGGGATACCCTTATTTGTGTTGGTGCCAATCCAGAAATCGGCTGCAGGCACATGAATAGCGCCATAAAACATAATGAATGCATAGGAAATTAGTACCACTGCTGTGTAGCTGATGCGCCGTACCGCTTTTGGGCCATAGTATTCATTCACGATATCTGTCATTACAAATTCCAGCGGCCACAACAGCACCCCGCAAGTAAGGTTAAATGATAAACCTGACTGTCCAAATAAATTAAAGCTGGAAGGTTGCAAACCGAATAACTTTTCCAGGGAAAAGATCTTTGTACCTATACATTCTGCTATCAATGCATTCGCTACGAAGAATGCCGTAAAGCCAAGAAAAAGTTTTGTAGGCTTGTCCTTTAAAATTGAATGGATCATTATGCTAGAAAATAATAAATAAATTGAACAAGAAGGATAATCATATTAAACATACGTAACCATTTCGGAACAATGGATACCTGCCGGTTAAATAACAGGAGTAATTCCCAAACGTTCACAACAATACCCAACAAAAATGAAAAAAAAATGCCCAGGATGATGATGTAACTTTCGGCTGTATGATTATCAATAAAATTAAAAGTATACACTACCGCAAGACAAACCAGGAAAAGGATATTACAAATGAAGGTCAGCCTTTGCAAAAACAGCAGTACACGCATGAAATTTTAGCGTAAAATAATATTTAATATTGAATTGAAATACAAAAAGCTCCCTTTAAGGAGCTCCTGTTGTATTACGGGTTATAGCTATCAGTTCAACGCTGTTAATAACCGGCAGAAGAGAGAAAATCTTGGTATATAATTCGCCCTTAGCGCATTTTTACAATGCTTGTTTTAGTAAAATCTGCTGATTCTTTTGGTATTCGCGCCTTTGTTGGTACGAAGAAATCCACCTCTTCCAAAACAAACTTGTATTGTTTCCCTTTTTTAGTTACATGAATAACTTTTGAGAAGTGCTGTTTAAAGGAACCTTTAGTGAAAATATCCACGTAGTACTTTCCTTCCGGTAAATCGCCAATAACAATACGATTGTCTTCCACCGCAAATTTTTGGCTTACATAGCCTGCACCTGTTCGGTTATACTTATCAAGTATAATATAGGCTGCTTCTACAGACTGGTCATTGTTCTTAGAGTTGTCAAGCAAAAAAACAACGGATCCTTTTGTTTGTTCTGTTATTTTTGACGACCGTTTTCCTTTTGCAAAAGCAATTGCAGGAACAATCAGTATTGTAAAAATAGTTAGGTAAAATTTTACCATAGACCTGGGTTTGTTGAAAAATGGTTTTTACTGATATTTTGATTTTGTCCCGGCTAGGTTACTACACCCGCCATTGGGTTCTAAAAATTCAAATCAGGTACCAGTTTTTTATTCCATTGATTTTTAATAAGTTAATCAATTTCTGAGTTACAGTTGTCCTAATCCGGGAATACGACTTCTCTTTAGAGGAATATAGAAACAATGCTCGCTGAAAATCGTCCCTTAAATATTAGGAAGAACGGTATGAAAAAACATATCACTTGCGCTTTCTTTGCATCAAATAAACTTTGTACAAATATGAAAAAAAAGTTGAAATATGGCGGATTTTTATTATGTGTCTTAACCATGCTGTCGGGCATTGTAAACGCACAGGATGTATATAAATACAGTGTAGATCTCACCAAAGTAGATGGAGATAAGCTGGCGATTAAACTGGAATGCCCTAAAATTGATACTAAAACAATAAATTTCTACTTACCGAAGATTGTTCCCGGAACTTATATGAACAGTAATTATGGTAAGTATATCCAGGATCTGAAGGCTTATGATAAGAATGGTAAAGAGCTTGCTGTTACAAAATTGGACGACAATGGCTGGACGATCAGGAAAGCAAATAAGTTGTCTACAATTACTTATTTAGTCGAAGATACATGGGATGCAACAATTGACAATATGGTGTACCCGATGTGCGGTACAAGCTTCGAAGCAGGAAAGAATTTCATTATAAATACTCCAGGTTTGTTTGGTTACTTTGAAGGATTGAAGAAAATGCCTTTTCAACTTGCTTTCACAAAACCTTCCGGATTTTATGCGGCCACCGGTTTGAGACCTGTAGAAACAAGTAATACAATGGATCTCTTTCAATGTGATAATGCAGATCATTTGTATGATTCACCTATAATGTTTTCTTTGCCAGATACAACAACATTAAAAGTTGGCAATGCAGATGTTCTGGTAGCAGTCTACTCGCCGCATAAATTGGCTACATCAAAATTCCTGGCTGCAAATCTTGAAAAACTTCTGCTTGCTGCAAGAGATTACCTGAGCGGTAAACTGCCGGTTGACAAATATGCATTCATTTATTACTTCAACGGCGAACAAAAAAAATCTCCCATTACCGGCGCCTGGGAACATTCGTATTCATCTTTTTATGCGCTGGACGAACAACCGGAAAAAGATGCCATAGAACATTGGGTTGATATCTCGTCTCATGAATTTTTTCATATTGTTACACCACTTACAATAAGTTCAAGAGAAGTAAAAGAGTTTAATTTTAATGAAACTGTATTATCAAAGCATCTTTGGTTGTACGAAGGGAGTACCGAATATTATGCACATCATGTGCAGGCATACGAAGGCTTAAAAACACCTGCACAGTTTCTAAACACATTATCGCAAAAAATTACTGTATCGCGTTCTTATTACAACGATACGCTTGCCTTTACTGAGCTTAGTAAAGAAAGCGCAGGAAAATGGGCGCCGCAATATGGAAACGTTTACCAGAAAGGTGCGTTGATCTCAGCCTGCCTGGATTTGTACCTGCTAAAACTTTCAAATGCTCAGTACATGCTCAAAGATCTTAAACACGATCTTGCCATTAATTACGGTACAGATAAATTCTTTGAAGATGATTCATTATTTGGTGTTATCAAAAAGCTTACCTATCCTGAAATAGGCAGCTTCCTGGATGATTACGTTGCAGGTACAAAACCCATTCCCTACGATCAGTTCTTTTCTATGGCTGGTATCGAATATATTCCCAAAGAAACATTCAAAGAGTTCACTATTGGAGGTGTCGCAATGATGCCTACTGCTGAAGGCAACGTGAAGCTTGGTACAAAAAATATGAATGACGTTGGAAAAAAACTTGGCTACAAGGACGGCGATGAGCTGGTTAGTATCAATAACGTTGAGATAAGCCTGGCGAACCTTGAAAAGGCGTTGACTGACTTATACGCATCGTTGAAAGAAGGAGATGAGCTAACTATAAAAGTGAAAAGAAAAAGTTCAAACGGCGAAATTGAGGTAGTTACATTGAGTGGTACAGCAGCTAAGGTTGAAAAGAGCAGGGCGAATGTTCTTAAGTTGATGAATAATCCTACAGAAGAACAGCTAAAGATCAGGAATGCCTGGTTGAATAGCTGCCATAGATAAATAGTATGAAAGTTGGAAAAGGCTGAGCACCCGCTCAGCCTTTTTATTTTTTAAATCCTCTGGAATAAAGTGAGGGTTTATTTAAATAGTCTGAGAGTTGTTTAGAAAGGAATGCCAAGATTGATATAAGGCAATACTTTCTTGGATTGATCGCTGTACATTGCGCTGATTTCAAGCGGACCCAGTACAAAATTATATCCCAGTGTTAACCCGTAACCTGTAAGCAAAGTGGAACTGCTGAAAGATTTATTACTCCCGATAAAATTGTAGAAACCACCATTTGCACGGGCGATCAGAAAAAGATTATTATACATCTGGTAACGTAAACCAAATTGGAGCGTAGCAATACTGCTGGCATTTACGCTGCCTTCATTCAAGCCAACAAACGTAACCTGGTTACGAAAATAGTTATTAAGACCACCAATGATATAATTGTTCAAAATACTTTCCTGCTGATTAAAATTAATACCAGCCTGTATAAGGGTGGTAAATGTATATTTTGCCGATAACGGGTAATAATGTTCGTATGAAAACCTGGTTCTGATAAAATTATTGAAGTTGAAACCAAGCGAATCAATATTGGTAATAGGTTCTCCCTGGTTATAAAATGAAACTTTGGGATGCTGAGAATAAACATAACCTGCTTCTATGTCTACTTTAGAGCCGCGCTTGGGATAAACTGCGTTACTCAACGTATTTAACCGGATTTGCATATAGCTGTTCCAAAGACTGTTTTTACCGCGTACTTCAAATTTTGATGTTATCTGCGGGCGATACCTGAAACTCTCGAACCTCGTGCCAATACCAAATGCATATTTCCTGGCAAGATTCCAGGTTACGTTGAGGTTTGTCATTACGTACCCTTGCCTGTACAACCCGTCCTTGGTAAAATTTGTATACGTATTAAAACCAAGATTCTCGGCCTGTACATTTGCTTTTACAGACAGTGTTTTAAACTTACCAAAGAACTGCAGGTGTTCTGCTTTTACACGCAGATTCTCGCCGATGTTTAATGTTGCTGAAGTTCTTGAATAAGGTGTAAAAAAATCTCTCGTCGTAATGTTGCCAATCAGGCTGATGCCACTAAAAGTATTGTAATGCAAACCTAACTTGGCGAATGTAAGCGGGTTCTCCACAACGCTGAAGATTATCTTGCAGGTTCCGTCGGGCAAAGGGTGCAAAGAATAAATTATTTTATTGTAATAGCGTGTGCCAAAGGCTTTGCGGATGCCGGCAGACAGCAACGCGGCAGTATACCACTGGTTATTTTTAAAACCGGTTCTATGCAAAAAAAAGTTTTCGTTTGTCCTGTTGAGCCCCTTTACCTCGTACTCTGTAATCCTTACAGAGTCTATCTTAGGCAAGGTTTTTCTTACTGATTTGTCTGGCCCGTAAATAGCATTCAGTGAATCTGCAATTTTTTTGAAATACGGGTATAGGCTATCACCTTTTGCAAAACCTTCTTTCATTATTTCTTCCGTAGAACCAAAACTACCCATATTGAAATTGTCGAGGTTGTGCTTAATATAAATATTACAAAGCTTTCGCTCATTCACTGCATCAGCATCTTCCCTGAAAAAAGCCACCTGCAGCAGAACCTGGAAAACATTGTTGATCTTTTCTTTTGGCAACAAACCGCCGGCTACATTACTGCCAATCACCAGGTCTGCACCCATTTCCCTTACATCTCTTACAGGAAAATTTCTAACAACACCTCCATCTACAAACTTTCGCCCATTATAATCTACTGCTGTAAATACAGATGGTATTGCCATGCTCGATCTTATTGCGGAAACAATTTCGCCACTATCTATAACCACACCCTCACCGCTGGCAACATCAGTGGCAATACATTTAAAACCACGTGTAAAATGTTGAAAATTTTTAGTCGCATATACAGGGAAGAAAAATTCACTTAGCTTAAGCCACAACTCTTCAGATTCAAGCACACCACTTGGCAGCCTGAATGCATTGTTCACCCACGGCAGCTCTACAGCGTACTTACTATATTCTTCTTTTTCTTCTATACTTAATACCTGCAATGATGCACTGTTGGTTAGCAGCAGATCCCAGTCTATTTTTTGTGCAAGCGCTGCTATGCTATCGCCGGAATACCCTGCGGCATACAGCGCTCCAATGATGCTGCCCATACTTGTACCGGTAACATAGTCAACATTGAGCCCTGCTGAATCAAGCGCTTTTAAAATACCGATATGCGCAATTCCTTTGGCACCGCCACCACTCAGCGTAAGACCAATCTTAGGACGCTGTGCAACACAAAAAAAACTGATCAGTAAAAAAGAAAGAAACGGTAGCTGCTTCATCAGGTGTAAATAAATGAATACTTGGTTAAGAGAAAATTATTTTTTGGTGCAGCCGGTTAACAAACAATTGCGTTGTATGTTGTTACGCACCACGCAGCCGGCGATTGTACCAACGGAGCAAGGTTGTGCCATTGCTCATTAGCGTTGCAGGCGTTGAAGAGTGCGACGCAACGGAAGCCCAATTACCGGCAAAAAGCCGGGCCCACAAATAAATATGTAATACCGGTTCTTTGCACGTTTGTTTATCTTGCAGCCATGGAGCATGTTTTTTTTTACGGCGATCTTTTCAATTTTACTTACGCCGTTTTTAAAGCAATGGGTTGTGCCGACGCAGATGCACATACAGCAACAACAGCGCTTATAGCAGCAGATATACGCGGTATCGACAGCCATGGCGTAGCACGGCTTAGTGGTTATGTGCGCCTGTGGGAGGCAAAGCGCATCAATACCACGCCGCAAATAAAAGTGGTGCATGAAACACCTTCCACGGCTGTAGTTGATGGCGACCGGGGACTTGGTCTTGTTGTGGCACCAAAGGCCATGCAACTGGCCATTGACAAAGCAAAGAATGCAGGCACGGGCTGGGTTAGCGTAAAGAACAGTAACCATTTTGGAATTGCCGGCTACCATGCCATGATGGCCCTGCAACATGATATGGTCGGCATGGCTATGACCAATGCCAGTGCGCTTGTTGCACCCACCTTTAGTATTGAACGCATGTTGGGCACTAACCCCATAGCAGTGGCCATACCGGCAGGTACACAGCCTGCTTTTGTAGCAGATTTTGCTACCACCACCGCAGCCAATGGCAAGCTGGAAATACTGCAGCGCAAGCATGCCGATACACCAGTGGGTTGGGTACAGGATAAAGACGGCCATGCTTCGGTAGATGCAAACGCGTTGAAAACAGGCGGTGCATTGTTGCCGCTTGGCAGCGATCGCGAACACGGTTCTCATAAAGGCTATGCTTTGGGCAGCATCGTCGATATATTTTCTGCTGTGCTAAGTGGCGCAAGCTACGGGCCGTGGGCACCACCATTTCCTGCATACGTGCCCATGCCGCAAAACATGCCCGGCGAGGGTTTGGGACATTTTTTCGGCGCCATGCGCATTGATGCTTTCCGGCCGGCAGACGAATTTAAACAGCACATGGACAACTGGATACAGCGCTTCAGAAAAGCAAAGCCTGCACCCGGGTATGATAAAGTGCTGATACCCGGAGACCCCGAACGCGAAATGGAAGCTGTGCGCATGAAACATGGAATACCCGTCATAGCATCTGTAGTGGAAGATCTGCGTACAACGGGAGAGAAGTTTGGTGTTGTGTTGCAGAGATGAGGTCAGCAGGTGAACCAAGTGGCATCGCCTGTTGTGTCACTCACTTGTACGTCCCTTTTTCATGGCAACTACAGCGATCTGTTTTATGCTACCTTCATAAGTATACATACTGCATTCGAATGATATTGATTTGTGTTGAAAAAAATAAACACCGTCTTTAATATAACAAGGGCGTTTATAACTGGAATAATTTATGTGTATAGGGCTTTGATCAGGAAAGTCATTCAAACATAGAATATGCTAATTGTTAGAAATATACGCATCACCAGGATATTAAAGAATACATGGCAGGTAGATATTATTATGCTCATAACCTGCTCGCTTGTTTACTTTTTTCACAACGAGTTTGTCAAGTACCATATAGAAATACCCGCTATTGTACCAACTGTTATGGGTACAGCTATTGCCTTCTTTATAGGTTTTAACAATAACCAGGCATATGACCGCTGGTGGGAGGCACGTAAAATATGGGGCGCAATTGTAAATGACTCCCGCTCATGGGCCAGAAGTGTAATGAGCTATGTACAGCAAGGCAATGATGGTGCAGCAATTGCACCTGTACAGCAAAGGCTGGTTTATCGTCATCTTGCTTTTTTGTATGCATTAAAAGCGGCCTTGCGTGGTGCAGACACAAACGGTTATACAAGGTATCTGACAGATGATGAAGCAGAACACATTCGCAGCTACACCAATACACACAATATACTGTTGCAGTGGCAATCCCGGGATTTAAAGATGTTGCTCGCCAACAACAGCATCGATGGTTTTCGTTTTATACAAATGGATAGCCTGCTCACAAAATTTTCTGATGAAATGGGTATGAGTGAAAGAATCAAGAAAACCGTTTTCCCTACAACATACAGCTATCTTACCAAGGTCTTTATCTGGATTTTTGTGGTGGCAATTGCTTTTGTAACCAGCCAAACCATGGGGCCATGGTCAATTTTCATTAGCTGGCTGCTCAGTTTCATTTTTGTATCTACACAGATCAATGGTATGAGTCTTGTTGACCCTTTTGAAAATAACGTGGCAGGCATACCACTCAACCAGATCACCAGGAACATAGAAATAGATCTGCTGCAAATGTTGGGCGAAGAAGATATTCCTGCACCGATTACGCCTGTAAATGGAGAATATGTATTATAATAGCGTTATACTATATTACCCAGATAAGATCTAACATTCACTCAGGCTTATCGGGATGTTAACAGCAAGACCACCATCAGCAGTTTCCTTGTATTTACTGTTCATATCAAGTGCCGTATCCCACATGGTTTTAATTACTTTATCAAGGCTTACTTTGGCATAATCCGGCGTACTCTGTAAGGCAAGCTGGCTGGCCGTTATCGCTTTTATGGCACCCATTGTATTACGTTCAATACACGGCACCTGTACCAGCCCGCCAATAGGGTCGCACGTTAAACCAAGATGGTGTTCCATCGCTATTTCCGCTGCCATCATGGCCTGTTTTTGAGTGCCGCCAAGACTTTCCGTTAATGCTGCAGCCGCCATTGCAGAAGATACACCGATTTCAGCCTGGCAACCACCCATGGCTGCAGAAATGGTAGCACCTTTTTTAAAAATGCTGCCGATCTCCGAGGCGGTAAGCAGGAAATTGATGATCCTGCTTTCGTCATAACCATTGCAGAACACGATGAAGTACTGCAATACGGCAGGAATAACGCCGGCTGCACCATTGGTAGGTGCCGTAACTACCCGTCCAAAAGCCGCATTCTCTTCATTAACTGCCAATGCAAAACAACTAACCCAGTCCAAAATATACTGAAAACTGTTCCCGCCATTCCTGATGGCCTCAATCCAGCTTTCATAGTTGTTATAAGACTGTCCGCCAATAAGTTTTTTATTCAGGTCGAAAGCCCTTCTTCTTACATGCAAACCACCCGGCAGCTCACCTTTATTATGGCAGCCCCGGTACATGCACGCTCTCATGGTCTGCCATATCTGTAGTACGCCGTCTTTTGTAGATTGTTCGCCACGCCATGCATGTTCATTTTCCATTACCACCTCATGTATAGATAAGCCTGTTTTAATACACCAGTGTAGCAGATCATTAGCTGTATTAACCGGGAATGGCAGTTCTACACTGGCATCCCTGTTATTTCCCTCACCTTCTTTTACCACAAATCCGCCGCCAATAGAATAATATGTTTCACTTATACTGTCACCATTGTTGAACTGCGCCAAAAAAGTTAATCCGTTGGGATGAAAAGGCAGGCTTTCAGAGAACAGGAAAGCCACATCCGTTACAGGCTCAAAGTCAATAGTCACCTTTCCGGCCAGCAGCATTTTGTTGGTGGTATTTATGTCCTGTATTTTAGGGGTTATACTGTTAACGTCAATCGTTACCGGGTCATCACCGCACAAACCGAGTATCACAGCTATATCGGTACCATGACCTTTGCCCGTTTTAGCGAGGGAGCCGTAGAGCAATACCTGTACATCGAGTACGTCTTCCAGCCTGTAACCAGCCTGAAGTGTATCTAAAAAACGCAACGCTGCACGCCACGGGCCGAGAGTGTGGGAGCTGGAAGGACCCACGCCGATTTTAAACATATCAAATACGGAAATACTTTCGTGCGGCATAACAATGTTTGTCTTTCAAAAGTACTGGAATTGCGTTCAAACATTTTTTTAACTTTTCTCACTCACATTTGACTGTAATGCAACGTTCTATAGTATACACTGTCTTAATATTATATTTGCAAAATTTAAAAAAACGACAAATGATCAAACGACTTAACTATTTGCTTGTTGCCCTGTCTGCTGTACTGCTGTTTAGTTGTTCAAAAAATGATACTCCTCCACAACCTTTGCCTACCGCATTTTTTGTAATACAAGCTTCGCCTGATGCGCCAAACACGGATGTTTACATCAACAGCCAGCTCTCACTGCAAAATATTCCTTACGGCACAGACACGGGTTACGCGTATGCATTGCCGGGTAACTACGAGTTTAAAGTAGCTGAAACAGGTAAAACAACTTACTATGTAACCAAGGCATTCAGTTTCGATACGGCAAAACTATACAGCGTGTATTTTATCGATTCTGCCAGCCGCATGAAAGCCGTAGCAGTTGACGATAATTTTTCTACGCCAAATGTAGACTCTGTGCAGATTCGTTACCTTGATTTTAGTCCAAACCTTATTGTGCACAATGTAAAATTCACTAACACCACCACTTCGCAGGTGTACGAAGAAACAGGCCGGTCATTCAACGACCAGGCCACAAACACCGACCGCCAGAAATTTGTAACGCTAAAAGCAGGAACATATAAAGTAGAATTTTTCCTTATCGGCAGCGGCACACCTTTCAAAACCATCGATGCGCTGGAGTTGAAATCTCAAAAAGCATACACGCTTTACATGAAGGGTTTCTATAACACGGTTGGCACAAGTGGCCTCAACCATGCGGTTATCCAGCATTTGTTGTAGCCTGTTAAATATTTTTATAAGAAAGCAGGTAGTTACAATTACCTGCTTTTTTATTTTGTAGCAGGCTGTTGTTTTTCAATGAAGCTTTTGTTGTGTCACTCACTTGTACTTTTGGTTAATATGGCAGCTACAGCGATCTGTTTCAGCAATTAGCTTACAGTTAATACCGGTAGCTGACATATAAACTTTTCCGTAACTAATTTCTCTGATCTTACCCTGTCTCGTGTACGCCGTAAATCACGCCGTGCTAAAACAACTTTGCAAAAATCATCAATGTAAAACCTGTAATATTGCGCCATGCAACAGCTTATCATCAATATCGGTTGCCTCGCCGGTATACAGCAAAATAATACCATACTGCGTGGTGCTGCGCTGGCAACAATACAAACCATCACGAATGCATTTTTGCTTGTAGAGAACGGTTGTATAAAACAATTTGGCAGCATGATCGAAATTGAGTTGCAGCAATATACCAGTGCAGAAATTGTTGATGCAAATGGTGCCACCATTTTGCCCGCCTGGTGCGACAGCCATACACACCTCGTATTTGCTGCCAGCAGGGAAGAAGAATTTGTTGATAAGTTAAAAGGTAAGACTTATGCTGAAATTGCGGCCAAAGGTGGCGGCATATTAAACTCTGCTGCAAAATTGCAAAACGTTTCAGAAAATGAGTTGTATGAAAAAGCAGCGATGCGTTTAAGCGAGCTCATTAAACTTGGTACGGGTGCTGTTGAAATAAAAAGTGGTTATGGTTTAACGGTAGCTGCAGAACTGAAAATGCTGCGCGTTATAAAAAGGCTGAAAGAAACATTTGCACAAATACCTGTAAAAGCAACTTTTCTTGGCGCTCACGCTTTTCCTGCAGAATTTAAAAATGACCACGAGGGTTACATAGATCTTATTATAAACGAAATGTTGCCTGGTATAGCCAAAGAAAACCTCGCAGATTATATTGATGTATTTTGCGAGCAGGGTTTCTTTAGTGTAGATGAAATGATACGTGTATGTAATGCCGGTGCAGACTACGGGTTAAAACCTAAATTGCATGTAAACCAGCTAAACAGTATTGGCGGCATACAGGCTGCAGTTGAGCTGAAGGCTGTCTCTGTCGATCATCTCGAAACAATGACTGATAATGATGTACAGGTTTTGGCAAACAGTAACACGATCGGAACATTGTTGCCCACGGCCGCATTTTTTTTGCGCATGCAATACCAGCCTGCAAGACAGTTAATAGACAGCGGCTGCGCAATAGCACTTGCTTCTGATTTTAACCCCGGCTCATCTCCAAGTGGCAATATGAACTTTGTAGTAGCGCTGAGTTGCATACAAATGAAAATGTTGCCTGCCGAAGCCATTAATGCAGCTACACAAAATGCAGCTTTTGCCATGGAAGTACAGAACGAAATGGGTAGTATAACCGCTGGTAAAAAAGCGAATTTAATTTTTACAAAACCGATCACATCTATAGACTACCTGCCATATGCTTTTGGGTCTGATCTTATAGATCGCGTAATGATTGCAGGCAGCTTTGTATAGCAAATGAAGCATTAGGCATACACGCCGGCGTAATATGGTATCTTGATTGGGCTTAGTCTACGCTTCGTTCTTCGCGTTTGCTGCATAAAGTATCACCAGTACAAGAGTGCGACGCAAGGGACGATGCCATATAACCTTCAGCCGGGTACATTATAATATTCATTGCCTGCACAACCCGGCCGCTGTTTGACGTAATCTTTATGTTGTACTAATTAATTTTTATTACCTTTTATTTTAAATGCCTGGTATGAATAACAGAAGAAAGTTCCTGCAACAGACAATGTTAGGCGCAGCCGCAATGTTTGTAAAGCCATCTTTATTTGCCGCTGCCAAAGATGCGGGACTAAAAATTTCTTTGGCTGAGTGGTCTTTACACAGGGCACTGCAGTCTGGAAAGCTTGACCACCTTGATTTTCCGGCAACGGCAAAAAATGATTTCGGGATTGATGCTGTGGAATATGTGAATGGATTTTTTGGTGGTAAAAAAATGCATTTTAAAGAAGCCGGAAAAAATGCTGCTTATTTGAAGGAATTGCTCAGGCGTAGTAAGGATGCCGGTGTATACAACCATCTTTTAATGATTGACGACGAAGGATCGCTGGCGCTGCCTGGTGATAAACAACGTTTACAGGCAGTAGATAATCATAAAAAATGGATAGAGGCCGCGGCACTGCTTGGTTGCAAAACGATCAGGGTAAACCTGCATGGCTCCGGCGACAGCGATGATAAAAAAACTGCTTCGGTAGATTCGCTTTCAAGGCTATGCGAATTTGCAGCTCCAATGAATATAAACGTAGTGGTAGAAAACCACGGCAGCGACTCTTCAAAAGGTTTTTGGCTGGCCGATGTAATGAAACAGGTTGGTAAGCCTAATGTAGGTACCCTGCCCGATTTTGGTAATTTTTGTATTTCGCACCCCTGGGGCACAACACAGGGTGGCTGTAAAGACGAATATGACCGTTACAAAGGTGTTGCAGAAATGCTGCCCTATGCAAAAGGCGTAAGTGCGAAAACCTACGATTTTGACAGTAACGGGAACCAACCATTAATGGATTACGACAGGTTGATGAAAATTGTAAAAGATGCAGGTTTTAAAGGTTACATCGGTGTGGAGTTTGAAGGCAATACACAGGATGAAGCGGAGGGTATCCGCAAGACAAAAACATTGGTAGAAAAATACCTGTAGTCAGTGATGCTGGTTATATACTATTGAATGTATATAAGGGCAACATAACGCCAATCAGGAGAAAGCGCCAAAATACCCTCCACCTGGAGAAAAAAATAAACGTGTTGAAGAAAAAGTGTGCGCCTTGGAATTTATAAACAATTTTATCTTACACAACCCATGCAGCAATTAGCAGGTGGCCAGTTTTTTGGTGAGACGACAAAGACTTTATTGCTCAATGGCCTTACCGTTACAGATACTGTATATACGCACGACAAAGTTGACTGGCATTATCATGAGCATGCGTATTTTACTTTTATTTTACAGGGTTGCGTAAAGGAGATCAATAAAACCGAAACCCTTACCTGTACCCCAGGCTCACTGTTGTTTCACAACTGGCAGGAGCCACACTACAATCTGAAAGCGCCGGTATATACAAGGGGTTTTCATATAGAAATTGAAGATCGCTGGATGAAACAGTTTTTAGAGAACACTACACTAGAAGGCAACAGGTGCATCAGCGATCCGTCAGTAAAACTATTGTTTCACAAAATGTTCTGCGAATCAGCAATGAGTGATAAAGAATCTGCCATTGGTATTGAGAGCCTTTTGCTGCAAGCTTTTTCGCATTTATATTTAACAAGTAACAACACCGGTGCACACAAACCAAAGTGGGTAAATGTAATCAGGGAAATATTGCATGATGGTTATAATGACAATATCTCGTTGACAACACTTGCTGGTGAAACAGGCATACATCCGGCTCACCTCTGCCGGGATTTTTCGAAATATTTTGGCTGCAACATAAGCGCATATATAAGAATGTTGAAAGTGCAACGTTCCTTCGCCTTACTTCCTTTAAAAAAATATTCGCTTGCAAATATTTCATACGAATGTGGATTTGCAGACCAGAGCCACTTTATAAAGTGCTTTAAAATGTATACAGGTCTTCGCCCGCTGGCTTACAGAAAACTGCTTCATTGAATACTTCAACGTTAATCCTGTTCTATTTTATCCGGTAATGCAGCGGTAATTTTGTTATCAAACAATGAATAATGAGAATGCCGGTGTTGATATGGATGATGATTTTTTCAGTTCACTGCAGCTTTGCCCAGGTAGACAATATCGTTACGCCTTCGCGTATATTGACTGACGTTCATAAGAACAATATTGGCCGTATTATCTTCACGGCAACATTTGTGAACACAGATACGATAAGTACGGAAGATTTTTTAACTGCCTGCAAATTCACCAATAAAAGCGATCTTTTCTTTACGGCGTTCCTGGGGAATTCGGCGACTAACTACCTGCACGGGCTTGCACCAAATTTGCCAGCAGATGAACTCAACAAGAAAGGAAACTACCAGTTTGCTTTTTATATTGACGGTCACCATGTGCATACCAGTAACCTTATTACGGGTGCCCCGCAGGCTGCTGTACAGGACAGTGCCACACTGATCAGCAAACCGTTTATTGATAATAAGAGAGAAAATTCCATCTGGAGCCAGTCTTTATGGAACAGGTTTATGTACTACGGCGGAGATAGTGCCTTAACAGAAGGGAAACATCTTTTACGAATAGAATTACGTGTATATATAGACACCGGCAAAGTTCTCACCAGCAAACTGATCGCTTCTGGAGATCTTCCGCTTATTGTAAACCGCAAACCGACGATTGACATTGCCAAAATCAGGTTACATAAACCTGCACCTTACAATGGCTTTCACGTGAGCAATGATGCTTTTGATACAGCAGGAATTAAACGATTGATCGCAAATATCCATGAGAATGTTTTCAGGAATATCACCAGCATTGTGGTAATAAAAAACAGTAAACTGCTTATCGAAGAATATTTCAATGGCGCAGACAGGAATACTTTGCACGATACACGATCTGTGGGCAAATCTTTCTCTTCCACTTTTATGGGAATGGCTGTCAGGGACGGGCTAATACAAGATGAGTCTGTACCACTGAAAGCTTTTTATAGTTTAAAGGATTACAAAAACTATAGCCCCGCAAAAGAGAGTGTTACCATTAAACAACTGCTGACCATGAGTGCCGGTTTCGACGGAGATGACAGCGATCCACAATCACCCGGTAACGAAGAAAACATGTATCCCACAAACGACTGGGTCAGGTTTACGCTTGATTTACCTGTAAATAATTCGCGGCCGAAAGCCTCGTGGCATTATTTCACCGCGGGTGTTATATTGCTCGGTGATATTCTGAACAAAAAGCTACCCGGCGGGCTCGGGCAGTATGCCCGTACAAATTTCTTTCTCCCGCTTGGTATCACCCGTTATCAATGGCAATACACACCGCAACATGTTCCCAACACTGCCGGCAGCCTGCAATTGAATACACTCGATCTTGCCAAGTATGGTCAATTGTATAAGAACAACGGCGTTTGGAATGGCCAACAACTTGTACCTGCCCAATGGGTGAAAAAAACGTTTACCCACCAGTTGCCTGTTACCAATCGTAACGGTGAATACTACGGTTATCTTTTCTGGAACAGGTCATTCGAAGTAAACGGAAAATCTTACGAAGCATATTACTGTGCCGGCAATGGCGGCAACAGTGTTTTTATCTTTAAAGACCTGCCGCTTGTTATTGTTGTTACTGCCAAAGCTTACGGTGCATATTATGCCCACGACCAGGTAAACAAAATTGTTACTGATTATCTCCTGCCATCAGTTATCAGGTAGCAGCATGATATGTTGATGCCTTCATGTTATTCTTATAATCTTATGGCCTACCTTTAAGATATAAGTATTCGCTATGGCTGCTAACGAAGAACGAACATGGAAAGCACGGCTGCATGAAATTATTTTTGAATCTAATACAAAAGCAGGAAGGCTCTTCGATATTGCACTGCTGGTTGCTATTGTTGCAAGCATCGTTATCGTAATGGCAGACAGCGTAGCTACGCTGCATTTGCAGCACGGGCAGCTATTCTATCGGCTCGAGTGGGCATTTACCATTCTTTTTACCATTGAGTTCATATTGCGCCTTATCAGCGTCAAAAGCCCTGCACATTATCTTGCAAGCTTTCTGGGTATTATCGATCTGTTATCTATTGTACCAACTTACCTCAGCGTTTTCTATATAGGAGCGCAGTCTTTGCTGGTGTTGCGCGCACTACGCCTGCTGCGCATTTTCCGCATTTTCAAACTAAGTTATTTCATTGCCGAAATGAAATTTTTAGGTGTGGCCATCAGCTCCAGCCTGCGTAAGATCAGCATCTTTATGTTCTTTGTTTTTACGCTTGTGATAATACTTGGTTCCGTCATGTACCTTGTAGAAAGAGGACAAAATGGTTTCAGCAGCATACCAGATAGTATATACTGGGCTATTGTAACAATCACTACAGTTGGGTACGGAGATATATCGCCCGTTACACCGCTTGGTAAATTTGTGGCCAGTATCATCATGCTGCTTGGGTATGGAATAATTGCCGTGCCTACCGGTATCGTCACTACAGAGATGGCAATGGCTGCAAGAAGTAAACTACAGAAACATGAAGCTTGTCCAAACTGCGGCAGGGAAGGGCATGATGATGATGCAGTGTTCTGCAAATATTGCAGCAGCAGGTTATAAACTGTTTTTTTGGTAGCCGGCAGCGGTGCTTGTGGCATCGCCTGTTGTGTCACTCACTTGTACTGTATAACGCTATGCAACAGCGATACTGCATAGCTTACAACGCAGCCGGCAAAGCGGCGCACACGTTTAAAGCAACCAGTTGCTGATGTCTTTGATATAGCAGAGCGCCGTAAGTATTGCAGCCGCTATGTATAAAACCTGTAAGGCTTTTTTCCTGTTGTTCATGTAAATAAATTTATCACATAATTACCAGCAATACACAAACTGTGTTATATTATTTTTACCAGGTAAACGATTGTACAATGCCAACCCAACATCAATTGTCAAAAAAAGTGCAGCAATCTTTGTTGCACACCTTACAAAACCGGTTTGAAAAAAACATGGCCCGCCATAAGTCGATAGTATGGAAAGATGTGCAGGCAAAACTGCAGGCCAGCCCCGGAAAAATGTGGTCGCTCAATGAGATGGAGATTACAGGCGGCGAGCCTGATGTAATACATGTCGACAGCCAAACAAATGCATATATTTTTTGCGATTGTGCTCCTGAAAGCCCAAAAGGCCGCAGAAGCCTTTGCTATGATACTGATGCCTTAAATGCGCGTAAGGAAAATAAACCCGCTGGCAGTGCAGTGGCGTCAGCAGCAGAAATGGGCATTGAATTATTGGATGAAGAAATGTACAGGCTGCTGCAGGGTCTTGGCGTTTTCGATACCAAAACGTCCAGTTGGATTGCCACACCTCCGGCAATACGCACATTGGGTGGCGCATTATTTTGCGACCGGCGCTATAATACTGTTTTTGTTTATCACAACGGTGCAGAATCTTATTATGCTGCAAGAGGCTTCCGCGGTTTACTGCGCATTTAATTAATCTCTCCTTTATTACATACTGCAGAACAGCAGATGCGTGATGCGGCCTGTGCCCTGATCGCTACAGTTCCATAAAGTGCTGAACGTACAAGTGAGTGACACAACAGGTGCCGGGCTATGCACTGGTGCCGGTAACCAAAAATAAATTTGCGTAGTTAAATGGCTACATATAAATTTGTAGTCAAATAGCTACATAATGAATTTACGCAGAGATGTGTTCCAGGCAATAGCAGACCCAACACGCAGGGCCATACTGCTGCTCGTTGCATCACAATCGCTTACTGCAGGTGCCATTGCCGCCAACTTCGATACGGCAAGGCCTACGGTATCCAAACATTTACAGATACTTACCGAATGCGAATTACTGCAGCAGCAGCAAAACGGGAGAGAAGTATACTATCACTTAAATGCAGGCAAGATGAAAGAGATCGCAGATTTTATAGAGCCATTCCGCCTGTTGTGGGAAAACAGGTTTAATAAGCTTGAAAACATCATGAAAAAATATAAAACCAAAAAGTAACGCTATGGAAATGAAAACACAAATACATGCAGAAGAAAACCGCCAGGAATTAACGATTACGCGAATATTTGAGCTGCCCGTTGAGTTGCTCTTTAAAGCATATGAAGATGCTGAGATTGTGGCGCAATGGATGAACACGAAAGTACTAATACTAGACTGCAGAAATTACGGCAGCTATCGTTTTGAAACAACAGACCCAAAGGGTAACAAGCATTATTTCAGCGGCGCCATACATGCTTTTAAGCAAAATGAATCTATTATAAGAACCTTTGAAATGGAGCAAACGCCATTTGATGTAAGCCTGGAATTTTTAGCGTTTGAAGCATTGACGGAAGAGACCAGCAAACTAACGATGCATGTAATTTACAAATCTGTTTACATGCGTAATGAAATCTTGAAACTGCCCTTTGCACAGGGCATTAACTGGGCCCACAACCGTATACAGGATATTATGACTAAACTACAATAAACGGTATGAACAAAAGCAATAAAATCATATACTGGGTGGCCACAGCGTGGCTATCGCTCGGTATGTTATCTACAGGAATAGTGCAGCTCATGAAGATGGACAAAGAAGTGGCAGTCATTACTCATCTCGGTTACCCGCTTTATTTCCTTACCATAATTGGTGCCTGGAAAATTGCCGGAGTAATTGCTGTGCTTGTGCCTAAGCTTGCCCTGGTAAAGGAATGGGCTTATGCAGGCTTTATTTTTGTAATGACAGGGGCTGTCTTCTCTCATCTTGCCATGAACGATGAAGCCATAGAATTCTTTGGCCCTGTGTTGCTCATATTGCTTTCCATTGTTTCATGGTATTTCAGACCGGCAGATAAAAAACTGTTTTCAGCTAAATAAAAAGATATTAATGAACCCGGAAACCGATTTCTTTTTTGACGAAGAAACACAATGGCAGGATGCCTATAAAAAATTACGCACGATTGCGTTAGACTGCGGTCTTGCAGAAACATTGAAATGGGGTTGCCCATGTTACACTTTCAATAGCCATAATGTTGTACTCATACATGGCTTCAAAGAGTATTGTGCACTTTTGTTTTTCAAAGGCGCACTGTTGCATGATGCAAACGATATGCTGGTACAGCAAACAAAGAATGTACAGGCTGCAAGGCAAATACGCTTTACATCAGCAAAAGAAATTACGGCAAACAAAACGGTAATAAAAGCATACATATACCAGGCCATTGAGGTGGAAAAAGCAGGACTGCAGGTTAAACTCAGGGAGACTGCAGCCTTTGAAATGCCTGCAGAGTTTGAGACGTTGTTGGAAAAGAACACGCCGCTAAAAGCAGCTTTTGAAGCACTTACACCTGGCCGCCAGCGTGCATACCTGCTGCATTTTGCACAGGCAAAGCAAAGCAGGACACGCATGGCCAGGATTGAAAAATATCTACCGCAAATAATGGCCGGCAAAGGATTGAATGATGCCTGATAAAAATTATACGGTTGCCTTGCCAGGTAGTCTTAAAGCCTTTTTTTGGTGCGTGCCATAGTTTGCATGAAAATGTCGCAATCTCCCTTCTTTTTGTCGCTTATAGCATAAACCCATAAGAGCTATTTACAGATATTTACGATGTAACTGTTACAACATGAAAGAAGACAACGTCACCCGTGCATACGCTTCCATCAATGGCATTAACATGTATTACGAGGTATATGGCAACGGCCGGCCGCTTGTCCTGATACATGGCGGAGGCTCGACTATCCAGACATGTTTTGAAAACATCATTCCATTGCTGGCTAAACACCGGCAGGTGATTGCCATGGATCTCCAGGCGCATGGCAGAACAGGTGACAGACCCGTCAGTTTAAGTTTTACGCAGGATGCGGATGATGTGGCAGCACTGCTTGCGTTTTTACAGGTTGATACGGCTGATTTTCTGGGTTTCAGCAATGGTGGCCAAACCTTGTTTGAGCTTGCATTGCGGCACCCGGGCATTGTTTATAAAATGATCATCGCATCTGCTTTTTACAAGCGCGAAGCAGTACCTGCAATGTTTTGGGAGGGTTTCAACAACGCAACGTTAGAGATGATGCCACCGCCACTTAAAACCGGTTTTTTAAACGTGCGCAACGACATCAGTGCATTCGAAAATATGTTTTATAAAGATGTAGAACGCATGAAAAACTTTACCGGTTGGCCGGATGATGTTATAGGCAGCATTAACAAGCCTGTATTAATCATCAACGGCACACATGATGTAGCAAGTGTTGAACACGCGGTAGAGATGTACCGCAAAATTCCCGGTGCGGAATTGGTTATCCTGCCCTGCAATCATGGCAATTATCTTGGCACCGTTGAATCGTTGGAGAACGGTACCTGGCATCATTCGTACACTGCTCAAATAATCGATCAATTTTTAGATGATTAGCAGATAAGAAAAGAAAGCTGGTTACGGGCTGCTGTTTTTTATGGCATCGCCTGTTGTGTCACTCACTTGTACGTTCGGTTTACATGGCAACTGTAGCGCTGTGTTTACGCAGCCCCAAACAAATTCCACCTGTGAGGGATTGACGTAAGTTTTTATGCAATGCCATGATGTATACTACAGGTTATCTTTCCCGATCACGCTCCAGTCATCCGTGCCATGACCTTTGGCAATCCACCTGTCCAGCTCAGCTGCGATAGCAGGAATAACGGCGAGTGGTTTACCGGCATTGATTGCTGCGTCGAGCATTAAACCAGCATCTTTACGCGCCATATTCAACTCCCACGAAGGTTCATGAAAGTTTGCATCAACTATTTTTTTCAGTCTTGCAGGGGCGGTTGCACCAGGATTCCAATGGTTGAAAAGTTCCTGCAGTTCTGCCGGTTTTATGTTGTGTGCCTTTGCAAGCGCCAGCGCATCTGAAAGACCTGTCGTAATGCATAAAAGAAACAGGTTGCCCGATAATTTTATACCTGCAGCTTTGCCTTCATCGCTGCCAAAGTTTAGCAGCTTGCCGGTCATTTTAGCAAGCATTGTTTCATGAGCGGCAATTACCTGCTGGTCTCCAGATACAAGCATAAAACCCGAGCTTTCCAGGGCGTTGGCGGGTCCCATAAATACAGGTGCATGTAAATAAGTATATCCTTTGCTTTTCCAATATGCCGTTCTTTCTATAGCGCCGGAAACGGAGGTTGTGGTATGATCAATCAAAACAACATTGGCTTTAAAACCTTTCGCTGCGCTGGCAAGCACCTCATCAACAGTTGCGTCATCCTTTAACGTGATGTGGATAATATCAGCAAGATGCACTGCATCTTTTATATCGTCGAATGCTGTGGCGCCAAATTGTTCCAGCACTTTTGCTTTTTCAACTGTTCTGTTCCATACATGTACGGTGTCTCCTTTTTGCAGCATGGCCTTTACAAAATTCGATCCCAGTAAGCCCATACCAATAAAAGTTTTTGTCATAACAGGTACTTTTTGTAAAGTTAATATGATGCAATTATAACAACGGCAGTTAGCTTATCTGAACAGCAATATAACGCACCGGCAACCATTCACCAGGTTATAAGCCATTAGGTAATGATTGAACCTGACTGTAGACTACGCTGAATAATGTTGTGTTGTACAAGAGTGCGACGCAAGGAACGATGAGTGCAGTAATGCTGCCCGGTACATAAAATTTTAAATTAAACTTGGTAACGGGTGTTGCTACTGCCACATACCTCTTGCTATAGCTGTAGCCAGGCATACTATTATGGCCAACAGGCCGAGTTCTATGTGGCTAAGCCTTGCAAGTTGCCTTGCCGGTGAAAAATTGATCGGTTCATTTTTTTTGCGCTGTCTGCGCCATTTGATAAGCGTAATCATTGGTTTGATCTCCAGTATAAATACCAGCAGGAACAGCGTCATTTTTGCAATAAAAGCATTGCTGTGAAGGTAATAGTAGCTGCCTTTCTCAAGGCCGCCAAACGCACGCCATAAGCCGGTTACGATCCATAGCAAAGATGCAAGCCCCCATAAATTGTCTGCTTTAAATACATCTTTCAATCCATGTGGATCGTGTAGTTTTTTCAATGCATCTGCGCGTGCCCATATGCTGTAAAAACCCAGGCCGAAAGTGATGATATGAATCGTGGCAATAGTGTAAGATAGTTGCATAATCCTTTATTGAAACAACCGTAAACTTACATAAAACATTTTTTAGTAAGTCGCACATATCTGCATCATGGTGGTTCGCATATACAGGCTGTTCTGCAAATTTCATCTTGTGCTGTAACCGAAGACCAGCGCAGGCTGGTATTCCCGGATTTGCAATGCTGAATACTACGCAACTTCTGTAGTGGCACCAATGTTTGCGGTCGGTTTAGACTGCCGCTTGTGTTTCTTTTTCCTGAGCCTGTTGACCCACATAACAATGCCGGTAACAGGAAAACTTACACCTAACAGGCAAACGACAAAAGCAATGATCTTTGAAGGCGTTCCATAAATACTGCCTACATGCACAGGCCTGAATGTTGAGCGCACACGGCTGCCTAAACTTTTCTCTGAAAAGCGTAAAGTGCCAAGTACTTTGCCCGAATACTGATCAATGTAAACGGCATCACCAGCCGATTCATGCGGGGCATGGTTGCTTAAAGCGGTAACTATAATGGGTGCAATCGAATCCTTTGGCTTACTGATATTGTAGTACTGCACAGCTGTAAAAGTGTTTTTTGCGGCGCTCAACGCAATATCAAAATCAATTGTTTTTTGATTGGGAATATAGGTTGACCTAGGCGGCGCCGGTGGCTGTAAAGGTGAATTGGTTACTGTGTAAATACCGTTGTTGAACCATTCAAATGACCATGCAAGCGCCGTAAACGAAAAGATAAAGAGGAATATAGCGCTGTAAAAACCCAGCACGATGTGCAGGTCATGGTTAAAGCGTTTCCAGCCGGCATTGCGTTTTATTTTTAAACGCTGTACAAGTATTTTGTTGGTTTTTGGCCACCAAAGAATAATACCGGTAATCAGAATAAACAGGAAAATAAGCGTAGCTATGCCGGTAATGGTTTTTCCAATGCCTTCACTATCGCCAAGCAACCAACGATGCAAACTCATTACCTGGAAAAAGAAGCCTTCGCGTGGATTATAAGTTTCAAGAATTGCTGCTGTATAAGGATTTACAAAAACGGTAAATGATGGAGGTCTTCCGGAAGGAGCACCGGGATTTTTATTGCCCGGTGCGTGCTGGTCCTTTGCTTTTTGGTGATCGTCAGGTATACTTATGTTGATCTCCGCACTGCGTGCAGGGTCTGTGTACGTTTTGAGGCTGTTTATCTTAGCCGAGGGCTGGGCCTTTTTTACCGCGTCTAATAACGTTTTTGCCGGAAGTTTGTTGCGTTGTTGCTCAACAAAATATCTTTCGCTGTAAAATGTTTGTTCCAGTTCTTTCTGGAATACAAGTATTGCACCGGTCAAACAACAAATCAGGATTACCAATCCGGCCGCAAGGCTCAACCAAAGATGAATATAGCGAAAAAATAATTTCATACACAATTTTCCTCAAAAATCAACGGGCAGCGAAGCTGCCCGTTGAACGTTTTTATCATTAGAATCGGTACGATACAGTTGCTATCACCTGCCGTGGCGCAATCGGGTTTACGCTATAATTCTCATGTACGTAATAATTAAGCGTATTTGTGATATTTGACAGTTTGGCCAATACAGAAATATGTTTGTAAGTATAGCCAGCTGTAAGATCAACAGTTGTAAAACCGCTTACCGGTATAAGTCTGGAGTAGGTTTGTGTTTGGCCAACGGTATTGTTCCAGCCTGCAAAACGTTTACCCGTGTAAAAAACCGCCGCGCCGATCTTGAAACCTTTCAATGCAAGGGTATTAAAAGTATAAAAGATACTTCCGTTTGCTGTATGTTGCGGTGTGCTTACAAGGCGCTCACCCTCTATGTAGCTTCCTTTGGAATCTGGTGTCTTTACGTAACGCATATCATTATAGCTATAGCCAGCCACGATATTCAGGTTCGGTGCAGGATTATAAGCAAGGTCCAATTCTATACCCTTGCTGCCTGTCTGGCCCACCAGTTCTTTGAGGTTTGTATTGCTGTTTACATTGCCGCTGCTATCAAACTGCGCGGTTTGTGCCAGGTTGTTATTCCTGATATAATACAAGGTTAAATTAGCAGTAAGCGCACCGTTAAAAAATTCATTTTTAATACCAGCCTCATACTGATCTATAATAGACGGAGACAAGGCATTAAAGTATATATCTGTACCGGTGTTGGGAGAGAACGAACTTGCATAACTTACAAATAATGAAGTGCTGTTGGTTGGCTTATACACCAAGCCCAATCTTGGCGAGAATGCCCTGTCTGCCTTGTAAGTACCTTTTGTGGTGCTGTCATTATACAACAGGTAGCTGGTGGTATTAGCCGGTGATTCCTGCATAGACCAACGTACGCCGGCAAGTAAATTCAGCTTAGGGGTTATTGCTACGAGGTCCTGCACGTAAAAACCCACACGATTGATCGGTGTTTTGATCAGCGTTTTCCTGTCTGCAGCCGGAATGTCTGTCCTGGGAACATATTTGGCAGCATCAAACACATTAATTGTATCATACACTGTGGGGTTTGTAAATCCATAGGTTGATGTAAGGTAACGTTCTGCATCAGCACCGGCAAGTAGCACGTGTTTCAGTCTGCCGGTATTGAATTTGCCGGTAACATCAACCTGCGCGGTATAATAATTTTCTTCTGACAATATTTTATTCAGGGGACGGTAAAAATCGCCGTTGGTTTGTATTTGCACTCTTTCTATAGAGTAATAATCACGGTTGAATTGTTGGTAAGATACATTGCTGTTCAGCGTCCATGCATCATTGAATTTATGCCGGAGGTTTACAGATGCAGTCGCCTGCTGTGCCTTATTATACTGCCATGGCGTACCAAGAAATGCATTGCGTGGTAAGTCAGCAAGCTGGTTGGGTTCTGTAAGGACAGAGCCTATTCCAAAGTCTGGCGTAAAGTTCGAATACAGGTAATCGCCCTGTACGGTAAGCTCTGTTTTCCCGCTCAATTTAAACAGCAAAGAAGGGTTTACATAATAACGCGCAGAGCTAACATTATCACGATAACTGTTGGTTGTTTCGTAAGTGCCATTTACACGGTAAGCAACAGATGATGACAGTGGTCCATATACATCAAAAGACGGTTTTACCAGGCCAAAACTGCCTGCGCGTAACGAAACCTCGCCTCCGAAATTAAACTTCGGTCTTTTAGTTACCATATTCACAATACCACCCGGCGCAACATTGCCATACAGTATTGCTGCGCTGCCTTTCAATACTTCTACTTTTTCGAGCGAGCTCATTTCGGGCATAACGCCGGTATTAACCCTGGCGCCGTTTTTAAACATATTATACGCACCAAGGTTGTAACCACGTGCAAAAAATGTTTCCTGGGTGCTGCCACGCGTTGTGCCAAGATATACGCCGTTTACATTCTTGATCACATCACTCAGGCGCTGTGCCTGCTGATCGCGTATCAAAGCTTCACCTACTATAGCAGCGCTTTGTGGTAATTCTCTTATTGCTACAGGCATTTTACCAATGCTCGTGTTACGCTCATTAACACTTTTGCCGGTTGCTACAATTACTTCCTGCAGCTCTACCGCATTTTCTTTCAGGTTAAAATCAACGGTTTTATTTTCTCCCGCAGCCATCACAACTGGCCTTGATTGAGACTCAAGCCCCACAAACGAAGTGATGAGTATGTAATTACCTGCAGGTACCTGTTGAAATGCGTAAGAGCCATCTTCACCACTTATTGTTTTGAGCCTGGTGTCTTTAAGAAAAATAGTTACATAAGCAGCAGGCTTTCCATCCTGCGTAAGTAGTTTCCCGTTTATTTCTCCTGTTGCTGTTTGTTGTGCATTGGCCGTGCTAAATATAAAAATCGCCAGTAAGCTATAGATTAATGATCTCATAAGTTCCTTTTCAGGCTGCAAAAGAACAACGAAACAACAGTTTTCGTTTACGGTAACGGGAACACGGTTTACGCAATCGGTAAAACTTGCATTTAAAGGGGCAGGTAATTATTGGCGCGGCCGCATTTGCCGGGTAATGAACCAGCCGTACAAGTGAGTGACACAACAAAAGCTCAATAGTAGCAATGCAGGCGATACCTGAATAATTTTTGGCATCGCACATATTCAGACTTCTTCTTTATGAGTATTGCGGCCTTTAGTTTAAGTTGGTAAATGACCGCGCATGTTGAATAAAAACGCCCGGTAGTAATTTTTTGGTGACGGGCTGTAGTACTGCTATTGGGCGCCTGTTGCGTCGCACTACGTTCATCGTTCTGTTCATTATTCAGCACGCCGGTTACAGTCTTGCTGCACACTAACAAAATTTTAGCGAATAAAATTTACTGCACTTTTACGAAATATTCGTAGGTTTACGAAAAATTCGTAGAATGGAAAAGCTTTCACCGCAGGAAGAAGAGCTGATGCAGGTTATCTGGCAAACAGGAGAGGGCAGCGTTAAAACCTTTTTGCAGGAAATGCCAGAACCAAAGGCACCATACACCACACTGGCTTCAACCGTAAAAAACCTTGAGAAAAAAGGTTTCGTAAGCAGCAGGTTGTTGGGCAATACGTATATCTATGCGGCAGCGGTAACGGAAGAAGCTTATAAGCAAACCTTTATGAGTGGCTTTATTGAAAATTATTTCAACAATTCCTATAAAGAAATGGTCAATTTTTTTGTGCAGCAGAAAAAGCTCAAATCAAAAGACCTGCAGGATATTATAGAAATGATCGAAAACCAAAATAAGAAAAAGTAAACGTATGGCAGTATTCATATCATACCTCCTGAAACTCAGCGCCTGTTATGCGGTAGTTTATCTTTTCTATTATGCCCTGCTTCGGCAGCTTACACGGTACAGGTTTAACCGCTTCTTTTTGTTGTGCGCCTCGTTGCTGGCTTTTGTTATGCCGCTGATAAATATTCAGGCTTTTGTAACTGATGAAACGATCAATACTTCTGTGCTGCTGAGCAATATACCAGCCATGAGCAAAGCAACGCAACTGCTTATACCGGCTGACCGTATAAACAGTTTTGCAGAAGGTGTATTGGTTACATTGTTTTTTACCGGTATGGCAGTATGTGCCGTATATTTTATGCTGCAGTTATTGTCATTTAAAAAACTGGTACGTAACGCGGTGTTATTTGGCAAAACAAAAGACATCAAACTGTATCACATTAACCACGACATTATTCCTTTTTCATTTGGTAACGTGATCTATCTTAATAAAGACAAGCATACGGCAACAGAACTGAAAGAGATATTGCAGCATGAATCTGTACACGTTCAACAAAAACATACGATCGATATTTTATTGTCAGAACTGGTGTGTATGCTAAACTGGTACAACCCTTTTGTATGGCTGATAAAAATGTGTGTGAAACAAAACCTCGAATTTCTGGCAGATGAAGGCGTAGTGAATGCCGGCGCAGAAAAAAAGAATTACCAGTATATGTTGCTGAAGGTGGCTGGTTACTCATTGCCGGTTGTAAGCAGTTTCAACTTTACCGGGCTTAAGAGCCGGATTTATATGATGAACAAAGAGAAAAGCTCTAAAAAGCACCTGCTTAAAATACTGATGATTGTACCATTGTTGGCATTGCTCATGGTGGCATTCAGGGAAGATAGTAACACAGTGTATCATACACCGGAAGAAGTGTATATTTTAAGCCAGGTTAGCTATGCCATACCCGATGCACAGGTGGCGATGATTGTAAAACAGGCAGAAAGCAAAAGCTTTCTGCAAACGGGTAAAACATTTTCCATTGCGCTGATCAAAAACGAACGCGACAGGCTCAAGACGCTGTTGCAGCGCAGTGGTTACAAGACAGTTGATAATAATGCCATCACTTTCCTGATCGATTCAACTTTAAGCAATAATCACTTCTCAGTAGAAGTAAATGTTGACCTGAACAGGCATAAGCTGCAATCGTACAAAACCAATAACGATAATACGCTGGCGTTACAGGCGCCGGCAACAAGCTTACATTCGGTGATAAAGGATTAGCCGACCACACAGGAATCATCATCATCATACACATTGACAGGAACACTTTTTGAAAGATTCGAAAAGGTAATGGCAGCGCTTTGGAACCAGTGTTCAGTAAATGCCATACATGCAACCATGATCACGTAAGCAAACCCGGATCGCTGTCGCTGAACAGCGATATACAGTACAAGAGTGCGACGCAACAACAGTTGCCGGTCCTTGCTATTGCCCGGTACATCATCAATATATTCAATAAACGACCAGTAAAATGAACTTTAGCCCCATCAACAATATTACGGGCTGGGTAATGTGCCTTTTTGCAAGTACGGTTTACATCTTAACAAGTGAACCCGGCGGAAGCTTTTGGGATTGCGGTGAGTTTGTAAGCAGTTGTTTTAAAGTGCAGATACCGCACCCGCCGGGTGCTCCACTGTTTGTACTACTGGGCAGATTATTTGTAATTCTCTTTGGTAACGACCCCATGACTGCAGCAAGAGCGGTAAATATTATGAGTGCAGTGGCAAGCGGGTTTACCATTTTATTCCTGTTTTGGACGATCACTCACTTTGCTGTAAAGATCATGCATCAAAATACTACACAACCGATCACCAGACTGCAGCAATGGTCTGTTATTGCAGCGGGCATTGTAGGCGCACTCGCCGGAACATTTACAGATTCTTTCTGGTACAGTGCGGTAGAAGGTGAAGTGTATGCCATGAGTTCTTTGTTTACCGCTATTGTGTTTTGGGCAGCCCTAAAGTGGGAGCGCAATGCAGATGAGCCGGGCGCAGATAAATGGCTGGTATTTATCTTCCTGATGATCGGGCTTTCTATTGGTGTGCATTTGCTGTGCCTGCTGTGTGTACCCGTAATTGTGGTCGTTTATTACCTGAAAAGAAGGGAAACCTTTAACTACCCTGTACTGAGAAAATACTTCATACGATCTGTAATTGCTGGCACTGCTGTACTTTTTATTGGGGCAATTGCCGGCGGACAATTGCAGGCTGATGCGGCCAGGGGTATTCCTGCTGATAAAACGATGGCAGTTCTTTTGCTGGCAGGTGGTGCGCTGTGTATCGCCTTTTTGTATGTGGCAGAAAAAATATCGAAACAACAGAAAGCATTGTATGGCGGCCTGTATATTTTTTTTATGATTGGTGTAGCCGTTTTTGGATTTATACTCAAGGCCGTTATACAATATTCTATAAAAGGTGCCGGTGCGTTTGATGTGTTTTTTGTAAATGATCTTGGTATGCCGTTCTTCTCCGGCTTTGCATTTTTCTTTTTGCTGGTAGCAGCAGGCTTATGGTGGGCGCTTGGTTTTGCAGCAAAGAAAAATCTTGTGCATGTAAGGCTCTTCCTGTGGTGTATTGCATTTACGTTTGTTGGGTACAGTACATACATCACCACGCTGATACGAAGCAATGCAGATACCTCTATAGATATGTTTAACGTAGATAATCCGCAGGCGCTGGAAGGTTACCTTGGGCGTGAGCAATATGGTGATTTTCCTTTGGTATACGGTCAAACCTTTAATGCACAGCCGGTAGATTATGCCTACGGAAAAATGAAATATTCAAAAGGCGGCACGAAATATTTGCCGGCAGGTAGGAGCGTGGATTATGTATTTATGCCATCAGATAAAATGATTTTTCCGCGTATGTGGGACATGAGTAATGACCAGGGCCATGCAGATTATTACGCATTCTTTGCAGGTATTGGTAAAAGTGGGGACGGCACCTATGAAAGAAGTCCCACTTTCATGGAGAATGTAAGCTTCTTTTTAAGCTACCAGACTTACTTTATGTATATCCGTTATTTCTTCTGGAACTTCAGCGGCAGACAAAACGACATACAGGGTATGTTTATTGGAAACGTAAGAGATGGCAACTGGATTTCGGGCATACCAATAATTGACAATGTTTTGTATGGTGATCAAAGCGCCATGCCTGAAAGTATAGCGCAAAGTAAAGGGCATAACGTTATGTTTATGTTGCCGTTTATACTCGGCATCATCGGCCTGCTGTATCATGTAAAGAAAAACAGTAATAATGCATTGATAAATGTATTGCTGTTTTTGTCTACCGGCCTGGCAGTTGTGATATATATTAACCAGCCAGGCTACCAACCCCGCGAACGTGATTATGCTTATACCGGTTCCTTTTATGCTTTTGCAGTCTGGATAGGCCTGGCCGTATTATACTTTATAGAAATGGCCGTTGCGTGGAACAGCAAACTTTTAAAAGATATCATTGTAAATACATCATTTGTTGCAGGGCTCTTAACTGTGTTTATTCTTATCGCGGGTTACGGCGGCGCTGCAGGTATTACGACAGGCGTGATAGTATTTCTGCTTATTGCCTTTACGGCCTTTGCTGTTCCCTTTGTTTTGAAATTGTTGAAACAGCCAAAACTAATTGTTACCACGGCTTTTGCAGCAAGTTTGCTGGTTCCGCTACTAATGGCGGCCTGTGAATGGGATGATCATGACCGCAGTAAGAAACAACTGGCCAGGGATGTAGCCCGTGACATGCTCGAAAGCTGCGCTCCCAATACAATATTATTCACCGCCGCCGATAATGATACTTATCCTTTGTGGTATGCCCAGGAGGTGGAAGGCGTAAGACCTGATGTAAGAATCGTTATCATGACCTTACTTGGCACAGACTGGCTCATCAATTCCCTGCGACATAAAGTAAACAACAGCGACCCTATAGATGTGATATGGTCGCCGGCACAAACCCAGGGCAATAAAAGAGATTATATTTTTTATCAGCCACAGCCGCAGTTCCCCGATAACCGGTATTATGATCTGTATGATATGATGAAGAACTGGGTTGGCAGCGAAGACCCGGCAAAGATGGTCAGCAGGGGAGACGGTGACCTGTACAATACATACCCGGTAAAAAAATTATCTGTTCCCGTAGATGAAAAAACAGTGCGTACCAATGGTACGGCTAATGAACAGGATAGTGTGTTGAAAGAAATGCGGTTCGAAATTCCGCCAAAGAATGTTTTGCTAAAAAGCGACCTTGCTATACTTAATATTATTGCGGCAAATAAATGGCAACGCCCCATCTATTTTACGATGCCTTTTAATGACCTCGGTTTTCAGCAATACCTCCGCAAAGATGGGATGGCATACAGGCTTGTACCCGTGAATAACCCGGAGATAAATACCGCTAAAACATACGATCTCATTATGGATCCTAAACGTTGGGGTTATGGAAATGCCAACCTTCCCGGTGTTTATCTTGATGAGATCAACAGGTCTCAGTTACTCAACGTACGAAAGGCCGACCTGGAGCTTGCATACGATCTTATTTTTAAAGACAGGTTAGCTGATGCAAAAAAGGTGCTGGAGCACGATGATAAGATGATCAACACCGGTAACCTGCCATACGGAATGGCCTCAAGAAACAATAACCATAACAGCACATCTATTGGGTTTTTGGAGGCTTGTTACCGTGCCGGGGCTACGGCACTTGCAGCAAAGATCCATACAGCCGTAAAAAAAGACCTGGAGCAGCAGCAGGTGTATTACAATGCGCTTGATGAAGTGAAAAGAGATAACCTGCGCTTTGATATCAACACTACCAATAACCTGCTGGAAATACTAAACAAACTCGACCAGCAATATAATCACACAAATGGTAAAGCGTTGCAATAGTCATTGATCATTGTACCTGGTAAGTAAACCACGAAATTCTTTTTCTGCCGGGTTTGTAATCTTTCTGTAGCAAACTTCAGCACTTATGGCATCTCCTGTTGTGTCACTCACTTCAGGGTTCCGTTTTTATGGCAACTGTAGCGATCTGTTGACTTGATAACGAAACAAGGTAAAAATAGTTGCAGTACGCGGCCTCTAATCACTTATTACTACGAACGGTTTGAAAGCTGTGGAAATTATAACAAGCCCGATCTTTGCTGAATAAAGTGCCAGCCGTACAAGTGAGTGACACAACAGGTGGTGAGGAGGATTGTTGCAGCCGGTAACATAACATGCACACAAAATTGTTGAACGGCTACTTATACATTTTCCAATACTGCAATATCAAATTTTTTCATCTTCATAAAGGCCTGCACCACTTTCTGCGATTTTGCCGGATCGCTTAAAAGCTTTGGTAATATTGATGGCACAATCTGCCATGATACCCCGTATTTATCCTGAAGCCACCCGCACATGCTTTCGCGTCCGCCGTCTGCGGTCAGCTTATCCCAGTAGTAATCTATTTCTTCCTGCGTTTCGCAATCTACCACGAATGATATCGCTTCGCTGAATGTAAAATGCGGGCCGCCATTCAGGGCCATAAAGCGTGTGCCGTTTATTTCAAACGTCGTCACCATATTGTTTTTATCCATTATGGCCGATTGCCTGAAAACACTGCAATAAAATGTTGCAGCCTCATGCGCGTTACCATTAAACCAAAGGCATGCATAAATTCGTTTTGTCATGACTGATGTATTGATGATGAATGATAGCAGGCCACTTGCGCCGGCTGGTTCTGTGTTTGAAGTTAGCATGTTTTAAGTAAGTGTGCTATAGTAATACATCAGCGTTACACACCTACAAAAATCAATAAAAAAACGGGTGACAATCGTCACCCGTTCATATTTTGGAAGTGCTGCAGGTTATTGTTTTATAACCTTGTGCGTAAGTATTGTACCGTCTGCAGTAACAACTCTTAGCATATAAACACCCCTGTTAAGCCTGGAAATATCAACGAAAGAGTTCACCTCCGCAGTGCGGTAAGCTGCAACCTGTTTTCCGTTTACGTCGAACAGTTTTATGTCTGATGTTCCTTTGTACCCTGTAAGACTAACATTCACTTTAGAGGAAGCTGGGTTAGGGAATACAGACAACAAAGGCTTGTTAATGGCACTTTGCGCAATTATATCACCTTTTGATGCGGTACCCAGTGCAACCTTCAGCGTGTAACAGTTGTTTGCATTATTGGCATTATTAAAACCATATACCTGTGCATAATAGGTGCCTGCAGCAGCAGTATAATTGATTGTTTCGCTTGTTGTGCTGCCATTTTGTGAAATAGCTACCTGTGTGCCGGCGCTATTACGTAACCTGAGATCATAATCTCTTGGCAAAGTAGTAAGTGTTAATGTTATGGTGCCTGCATTTGTAATAACGAATTTATAGTAATCATTATCACCGCTTGGGCTTATCAGGCCTTTAATATCAGTGTTAAAAGGAATGGTTGGTGCACCGGATGTTGTACCGTTTGTACTTACATCATATATACCGGGGCATGTTGATGTTGCTGCAGTTGTGGTAAACTGTGCTGCTGACGCTGTGCTTGAACCGGAAGCACAGTTTGTTGTTACTCTCCAGTCATACAGGCTCGAAGCACTTAAGCCGGTAAGGCTTGCAGATGTTGCTGTTTGAGCCGTGGAGAAGCTTGTCCACGTAGCTGAGCTATTGAGTTTATAATCTACCGCATAGCTTACTGCCCCGCTTACAGCGCTCCAGCTTACCGTAGCACCTGATGAAGTGATGGCTGAAGATGTGAGACCTGTTGGTGCATTACAGATAGCTGTAGAAGTTGTGGTAAACTGCGCTGCTGCAGGTGCGCCGGTACCGGATGTACAGGTTGCCGTTACACGCCAGTCGTACAACGTGCCTTCTGCAAGACCTGTAATATCTGCTGTTGTTGTAGTTTGTGCAGTTGACAGATTGATCCAGGTTGAAGAGGAAGCTGCCTTGTAATCTACCGCATAACTTGTTGCACCGCTTACTGCGCTCCAGCTTACTGTTGCACCCGAAGTTGTAATTGCCGACGCTGCAAGACCTGTTGCTGTGCCGCAGGCAGCGCCCGCTGTGATGGTAAAGTTTGCATTTGAAATATCAAAGAAGATATTGCCAACGGCTTCTATTTTTATTCTTGCTGTGCCTGTAGGCGTATTTGGAATGGTTACAGCCTGCGAGCCATCATTTGGTGTGCTCGCAATCAACACTGTTGGAAATGTTAGTCCACCATCTGTGCTTAATGATATTTTTACGTTGGCACAACTAACCGGCGTTGCGGTAGTATTGGCAACGTTCCATGTAATT
This sequence comes from Panacibacter microcysteis, assembly GCF_015831355.1. NCBI lineage: Bacteria > Pseudomonadati > Bacteroidota > Chitinophagia > Chitinophagales > Chitinophagaceae > Panacibacter > Panacibacter microcysteis. The sequence goes on along the minus strand of NZ_JADWYR010000002.1, from coordinate 1,074,405 downwards.
GTTTGCGAAGAATTGCCCGCCCAGCTTACTGCGGTATTTGGTGCCGTTACTGTAAATGGTCCTGAAGTATTGCTTACGGTAACAACCATATCTGTAAACTGTGTTTGGCCAACACTGACTGGTGCAGTGGAACTGTAGGGTGCATTATCTCTTACAGTTAAACGGAAATTCAAAGTCCTTGAAACAGAACTGAGTGCCTCGATCAATACGCCGGCATCACCACCTGCAATTGGTCCTGTAGTAGTACCGCCGGCCAGTATGGTATTGAGATTTGGAAAATATCTTACGGGAGATGTGCTTGCAGGATAAGTGATCCAGTTGGGGCCGGTAGCTTTTGTTGCACTCGCACGGCTGCTGTTACCGGTTTGTGCAGTAGATGCGTTGTCGTTTTGCTCCCAGCAGTAGGTAAGTATATCGCCGGCATCTGCGTCTGTTGCAGAACCTGTTAATGCGAACGGTGTACTGATTGGGATAGTATAATTGCTAACCGGATTCACAACAGGAGTGGAGTTAACAATCGTGCTGGTAACCGGGCAGGTCTTTGTATTAATGTTCGCTTGAATTTGCGCAATAGATGCCTGGTGGTAAATATCGATCGAGTGTGGAGCAACATCCTGCGTAGTGATACCCGCATAACCCATGATTGTTATGCCGGAACCAACTTCCTTGTTTACGCCGGTGCCCTCATTGCTGTGTGAGAAAGTATGGTTTCCACCTAGCTGGTGACCAACCTCATGCACAACATAATCTATATCGAAATTATCTCCGGTAGGAATACCATCATTGGGAGATGTGAAACCTTTTCCTTTTGAACCGTTTGTACATACACAACCTATACAGCCTGCATTTCCACCACCGCCGGTAGCACCAAATAGGTGACCGATATCGTAGTTGGCCTCACCAATTACAGCAGTAAGTGTGTTTTGAAGTTCATTGTTCCATGCACCGCCGGCACCTGTAGAAGCTGCAGAGTACGGATCGGTAGATGCATTGTAATAGATAACACTGGTTGTATTTGCAATGAGATTAAGGTGTAATGCAAGATCTTTTTCATACACACCATTGCAACGGGTTAAGGTGTTGTTGATGGCCGCAAGTACCAACCCTACCTGTGCAGAACTTGTTGCACCGAAGTAATTGGAATACTCTGCTGTTACAGACTGTGCAAGCCGTAACGTTTTAAGGTTTGCGCCAGATCTTGCGGTAACGCCGCTGCCGCCAACCTGGTTGCCTATGTTTTCTGTAAGTTTCACATCTTCAGTAGAGCATGTCCAGGGAAGTTTGCCCGGTGTGCGTTGAGATTTGAAAACTGCGTAGGTCTTTCTATCCTGGGAGTAGGCTTCAATAAATTCGTTTTCAGTAGCTGTTCTGAATACCATTGTTTGTATACCCTGCGGAGATATACTGAGCTTTACAGTAGCGCCTTTGTCGCTAAGACTTCTTCCTGAGAAAGCACGTATTTCAGGAAAGTTTGCCTGAAGCTTTTTGTCGAAGTTGGAAGCTTCGACCATTTCGAAGTTTTCCAGTTCGCCTTTTGCATTTGGCAGTGTAATCACAACCCTGTGGCCGGATGCATTACCGGCAACAGAAAACAAATCGCTTTTAAGCGGACTGATGTTCAGATCGAATAACTTAAAGGTTGTTGGAAATGACTGACGCGCTACTTCTTTAGTCGTTTGGATTTTGGCTGAGCCTGCATGTGATGACCAGTAGCTTTTTTGAGCCATCACCATCGTGCAGGACACGAAGGAGATACAAGAGAGTAAAAACCTCTTCATAAGAAATTGTTTTGGTGAATAAAGACGAAATGTAGAGACATTTATCTGAAAAAACCAAACAACCGATAGTTTTGAATATCCGAAAAAGGCTAATTTGTTAAAAAAAAGCCAACGTCAAAAAGGCCATCGTTCATTATTAAGCAATTAACAGTTTTCATCCAGCTCTTCCTTGCCGTTTCTTTTACAGTTCCAGTCATCATAAAAGCGGTCATCCCATGTGTTTACGGATGGTTTACCATATTTGAGAATTACATAAGCTGTTGTAATGACCACCAGTGGTGAACATGCAAACATAAACCAGATAACCTGTTCACTGATATTAATGTGCGGGGCTATGTTAAAGATTACTGCAAAAAGGGTTGCAAGTGTGACTACTACAGGTACCTTCTTCATAACTTTTCGATGATGTGTGAATAATAACCTACTATGGCAAGTTTGCTGCCAATCGTATTTTACTATTCAACAACAGGACTGTGGTATTGTTGCGTAGAGAACAAAGTGTACAAGTGAGTGACACAACCAAAGCTGAATAGTTGCAATAAAGCTGGTTACCAAAATTTTCCTCTGATATATTGATCACACGCGGTGATACCTGCCTGTAGAAATTTTTACCGGTTCTTTCGGCATTCGTGCTGCATGAAAACTACCTGTAAAGCCGTTTGTCTATAGCTGCACCTATTGCCGCTACGAGCGGGGATGTAACAGAGGAAGATGCATGTACCCATACAAAACCGTTTTGTGAAGGCTGTTTCTCAATTGCAAAATCGCTGATTACTGAAGCAATTGCTTTGTGCATGCAGGGTTGAAGCGTGAGTACATGGAATTGCTGATGATTTGTTCCAGGCCGTATGAGCGCTGACAATTCGCAATCGTTCTGCGCAATGTGTATCGAAAATTTCACCTGGAAGATCGTTGGATTATTCATGGATATTTATTGGGTTATAAGTCTTTTGTAAAACGATTGAGTATTGTAAAAATTGTAGTTTGTATTTTACCGGCAATCAAAATAATTACACCTGCTTTATCTTATCTGAACGTTTATTGCTATTTTGTTAGCCCTTCCTAATAATGACTTGATATGACAACAAAAACTACCGGCATATTGTACTGGGTATTTACCATCATTTTTGCTTTGTTGATGATCTTTTCGTCTGTTGATGGATTGGGACCATCGGAACAGGCTTTGCAGATTATCCATGAAGTAATGGGTTATCCTGTTTACTTCATACAGTTTATCAGTGTTGCAAAAATTCTCGGCTGCCTCGTGATTCTTATACCCGGAATTCCGAAAACCTTGAAAGAATGGGCTTATGCCGGTTTGTTCTTCGACCTTGCAGGCGCTATTTATTCAGGCGTGGCAAGTGCCGGTGCATTCGATCCAAGAATGTTGATGATGTTGTTGTGGATTGTGCCGGGCATACTTTCTTACTACTATTGGCATAAAAAAAGCGATGGCAGCCGAGTATAATGACAAGTTACTTTGTTTGCAAAGCTTCAATCTTTCCCCTGTAAGAAATCGGCTGCCTGTTCATGGAACTTATACGCAGATCAGCCGTTCCATCAGGATAAACAATGAGGTATATTTCCTGTATATCCTGTATGTCTTTGGGTTTTATGGTAACCTGCTCCCTGGACTTTGTTAACTCCTGCGAACTGTAAGCAAAATCTAACGAAGAAAATTTCATACCCACATCACTGGTTCCGATGGGTGCTGTATTCGATTTGCCGAAGTATGGCAAATCCGCAATTACAGACGCTGCGCTTACTTTAAGCGTATAATTATTGCCGGCCACATTTCTTTCCCTGCCCGTCATAGGCTGCACTGTTGTAGCGGTAAACTGGTATGTTTTCTTCCATAACAATTTAGCAGTTGCAGACATTTCGGTAGTGTCAACCGTTTGCTGGGCATAATCACTAACAGGAATTAGTAACAATATAAAAAAGCAATAAAACAAATACGATCTCATATAATACATTTTTAATTTTGCAGTGTTCCCGCAAGTTAAAAATAAAGAATGGGTGTTAGTTTGATTATGGCACATTTAACCTCGCTTTATTGTTAGCCGCTATATGTTTTTTTGGGTCTGCAGTATAACAATTATCAGCTGCTGTTGCGTCGCACACTTGTGCAGTAGCACTTTATGCAACATCTCCGGGGTCGTACTACGCACCCGCATCGATCTTCTCCCGGCCGCGGTTTGATTTATTTAATCGGGAAAATAATGCAGTCTTTACAAGGCTGATACACTCACCAAATACCATTTTGCGCGGTTAAAATCTTAAGCATCATTTATACTGTCTACATGATTATGTACTTGCAAACCAAAAACATTTAAAATATATTTGTGGCAAATCCGTATTTATCGAGTCTCCACATACAATGAAAACACGCTGCGAAGACTTACATTAAATACTCTTGAAAACAAAATTTAGTCTGAACCTGGAAAATCCTCAAACTTAAAAATCTTACACTATGGAAGTCTCTGTTTCATTTAATGGTATGCAGTATGCAATCGCACCCGGCGACGATGGCTGGTTATATGTAACCGGCGCCGACATCTTCAGGTTTACCCGTGACGATAAGTATTTCTGGCATTTCAGCAAACAAATCGACAACGATCTGCAGGTTGTTCTTAAACTTAAAGCCTTTGTTACAGGATTGTATAAACACTGATCCAATTATTATATTCATGCAAAGCAGCAGTACAACCTGCTGCTTTGTTGTTTCAGAAGGTTATGGTGTGCACAAATAATCTTACTTCGCTGCTGCCCTCCATTACAAACATACAATCTTGAGATTTAGAGGCCTTTCTTTTACCTTCGCAGCAAATTTCCAGGAAAGCATAGAACGTGATTTCCGCTACAACACTTCAATATGACAGAAAAGATTCTTATTCTCGATTTTGGCAGCCAGTATACCCAGTTGATTGCACGTGCAGTAAGAGAAGCAAATGTTTATTGTGAAATAATTCCATACCACAAAAAGTTTGAAGCAGACGAATCATTAAAAGGTATCATTCTGAGTGGTTCACCATTTAGTGTAAATGAAGAAAATGCACCAATGGTTGATGTTGCCACATTTATACAGAATCAACCTGTTCTGGGTGTTTGTTATGGAGCGCAGCTTACTGCAAAAAGTTTCGGGGGAAGGGTAGATAAGTCGAATAAAAGAGAATATGGTCGAGCAAAACTGCTGAAAAAGAAAGAAGACGTTTTACTGGAGCAGGTTACAGATCACTCCCAGGTTTGGATGAGCCATAGCGATTCCATCACCGAATTACCAGAAGGGTTTGAACTGCTGGCAACTACTGACAGTATCCCGGTTGCGGCGTTCCGCAAAGAAGACAGCAACGGCGTTAAACCATTGTATGGTTTACAGTTTCACCCGGAAGTATATCATTCTACCGAAGGCAAAAAAATTATCCATAATTTTTTGGTAAACATCTGCGGTTGCAGCCAGAACTGGACGCCGGCTTCGTTTGTGCAGGAAACTGTAGATGCGCTCAAAAAACAAATTGGAGATGCGCACGTTATCATGGCGCTTAGCGGAGGGGTAGATAGCACAGTTGCTGCAACCCTTATCAGTACAGCAATCGGTAACAGGCTGCATGGCATCTTTGTAAACAATGGCGTGCTAAGAAAAGAGGAATTCTCAAAAGTTTTGGACACATATAAACAATTGGATTTGAATGTGAAAGGAGTGGATGCCTCAAATTTATTTTACAATGCACTTGCAGGTAAAACCGATCCCGAGGCTAAACGAAAGGTGATTGGAAAATTGTTTATTGACGTTTTCCAGGAGGAATCTCAAAAGCTTAACGATATACGTTTCCTGGGTCAGGGGACAATATATCCCGACGTTATTGAGAGCGTAAGTGTGCACGGGCCTTCAGTAACTATTAAATCGCACCATAATGTCGGTGGATTACCAGATACAATGCACCTCAGTCTTGTAGAGCCGTTGCGTTACTTATTTAAAGATGAAGTAAGAAAGGTGGGATTGGAACTCGGTATTCCTGCTGATATGATCAATCGTCATCCATTTCCCGGACCGGGGTTGGCAATCAGGATATTAGGAGAAGTAACTGAAGAAAAAGCTAAGTTGTTGCAGGAGGCTGATGACATTTACATTAAAGCGCTGAAGTCTCATGACCTGTATAATAAAGTATGGCAGGCCGGGGCTATTTTATTGCCGGTTAAAAGTGTAGGGGTAATGGGTGATGAAAGAACATATGAATATACTGTTGCCCTGCGTGCAGTTACGTCTGTCGACGGCATGACGGCAGACTGGGCTCATCTGCCTTATGAATTCCTGGCCCATGTATCAAACGAGATTATCAATAATGTCAGAGGTATAAACAGGGTAGTGTACGATATCAGCAGTAAGCCACCGGCTACCATAGAATGGGAGTAGACAAAAATATGTGGCAGTATTCTTGCCTGCCGAAAACGCAAAATCGGTTCTTCATGAAAGCATGCTTATCCGCCGTATGTAAAATATTCCTGCTTTTTGGTGTTATGCTCATACACTTAAGAGGTTCTTCCCAGTCTCTTATCGGCGTGCCGAGGGTAGCTATACTGGCGCCTTTATATATAGATTCTGCATTTGATAATACAACCTATAAGCTTGGTTCTACCAGTATGCCGCGCTATATTTTACCCGGTCTCGAGTTCTATAATGGCGCAATGCTGGCGATTGATTCTATTAAGAAAAGCGGGAGGTCACTGGATGTATGGGTTTTTGATACCAAAAAGAAAAACCTGACAGTTGATGCGCTGGCTAAAGAAATGGAATCTTTGCAGTTTTCTCTGGTAATAGCGGCTTTTTCAAATCTCACCGAACAAAAAAGATTTGCCGAATTTGCCTTCAGCAACAACGTGCCACTAGTATCAGCCACTTATCCTAACGACGCATATGTCTCTGGAAATCCGTTTTTTATAATGCTTAATTCTACTTTAAAAACTCATATCGAAGGTATTTATAAACAGGTTCAGCGTATGTACCCGGTGGGAAAGTTCCTGCTGGTAACGCGCAAAGGAAATATGGAAGAACGTATACTGGATATGTTTGCTGATGCCGGGAAAAAGACATACCCTATAAAATATAAAACAGTCGAATTGCCTGATAACTTTACCGAAGATCAGCTCTTGCCTTTACTAGATAGTAATGATCAAAACATCGTCATATGCGGTAGTCTTGATGAAAACTTCAGCACAAATCTCATCAAAACCCTTGATCGTTCAGCAACTTTCCCGGTTACTCTTGTGGGTTCACCAACATGGGATGGTTTGAGAGCTGTGGTAAGAACCGGGAATGCAAACTTGTCTATACTTTACTCTACTCCGTTCAACTACATAAGAACCGATAAAACCATTGCCGGCATCGCTGCAAAATATCGTCAAAAGCTCAATGCAAGACCAGGGGATATGGCCCTGAAAGGTTACGAGAGTATGTTTTATTTCAGCAATCTTTTGCTACAATACAATAAAGACTTTCTCAATAACCTGTCAGATCCAAAATATCGGATTGCCAATGCATATAACCTGCAACCGGTGAAATTGCAAACCTCTGCCCAGATACCGGATTACATTGAAAACAAAAAGCTTTACTTTATAACCCGTTCTTTGGGAAAGATTACTGCTGTTAATTAATAAGAACAGGAATTTGCATTCATCTGGTTCTTACCTAAACGTTTAATATTGATCAATATATCACGTTAATTATTACATTTCCGGGCATTGGTTATCAACCACACGCGCTATACCTATAAAGAACAATTAAAAAGGCGTTGCATGCATCAAAGTGTTTTGCTTTTTTTGTAAATTCCATCTGAATCAAACCTATTCATTATGAAGTCCTTATCCGAAACATGGTTTGCAGACGGTTATATAGATTTTGAACTGAAAAAATATACATTACTGGCTTACCTGCAGCGGGTGAATGCATATTTCAACGAAAACAAGCTCTATCCGCAACTGGCGGACGTAATTTTCCATTACAACAACCTTATTTCATTCCGGAAGAATAAGCAATTCTTGCAGGAACAGTTTCCCAAAAAGTTTACCGGCGTACAAATTCAAAAGATTCAACTGTTGTACGAACAGATTATAGAAGACGATGAGTTGATGACTGAACTGGAAGAAATTATCAGCTTTGCGGCAACCCAAATGCAGGCAACCATAACGAATGGTACCGAGATTTATGAATTTGTAGAGGACAAGATCAGTATAAACCCGATTGGTATTGTGCCACTCGAACAAAAAGAGGGGTATTTCTTTTTAAGCAAGAGCTCCACAAAAGATACAAGTGTTTATTATTACAGGCTGAGCATTTTTGAAAAGCACGACGAGAAATACCGCACAATCAAAACTGAATTTATAAATAACTGGTTGCGTAGTTTTTCCAATACATACGAGAATATAAAGTCAGAGCTGATCCGTAACCGTAACATGTTACCAAACCCTGCTGTTTATGCAATAGAGTCTGAACTTGTTTACCCTGTGGAAGAAACATTGTTACCAGTTGCTAAACGTAGCCTGGTGAGGTACCTCACGGAAAATGGTGCCTAGCATGTATACAAAAGCCGCTGATTAAGCGGCTTTTTTGTCATCCGGATTGGATCCAGGATGTTTTAAAAACTTCTTATGTGTAGATAAGTCGGTTAATTTCTATGCTGTAATATTTTTAGTCAAATACAACACAAATATTTTCTCCCCTGAATGTTGTGCTAAAATTATATTTGACAAGTTCAGTAAATACTGCTTTGGAACAACCCGGCTTGTATCTGTCATGTAGTTCTAAAATAAGCATCTTTGTAATACCTGACCACTTACTAATCCCTGCTTCAAAAACTTCCTTTTCTGCACTTTCAATGTCCATTTTGATAATGTCTATTTTGGTTAAGCTATAACTGGATATAATCTGTTCAATAGAAATAGTTTCTATGTTTCCGGATGGATCTTCCAAAGTAATAAATGACCATTTAGAGGCATTCTCATCTATTATTTTTAATCTTGTTGGTTTATGCCATACTCCCGCCTTTATGCAAATGATGTTCTTGTATCGCTCTGTATTCTTTACTAATAGTTCATAATTTGATTCGTCCGGCTCTACAGCTATTATTGTAGCATTTGGAAATAACGACTTGTAATAGATGGAAGCAAGACCAATATTTGCACCGAGATCTAAAATGACATCTGCGCCCCGCCAATAATTAAACTTATATTCTTTGTGTTTGATGACCTGATCGAATGTGGCAATGTCAGATGTTTTGTTTCTTAAAAATATAGGGTGTTCAAAGCCTCTAATTTTCGCTTCAATTATTTCTTTGCCACTGGTTAATTGTGAGTAATAATTTATTCCACTCTTCCCGAACTTTCTAAAATGGTAGAAATACTCATTAAGCGTATTTAATATTTTCATATTGCATATAAATTAGCGAAAACAATTTGAATTTTTTAATCACTTTATCAGGATAAGTATCAATTTGTTCTGTGTGTTTGCCGGTCGGTAAGTATAGTACCATCCTAAGTTAAACCGTTTTCACATTGATAAAATTTCAAAATATGCTTTCTGTTGTTTTAGAATATCTTTAGAATCAGCTAATCATGCAATGTGTAAACGAAAATAAAGCACATCATTAATTGCTAAAGGATAACAATTTTTGTCCTAACTAAAAAAGGTCTATCAATCAAGATAGACCCCTTGTGATCCGGACAGGATTCAAACCTGTGACCCACAGCTTAGAAGGCTGTTGCTCTATTCAGCTGAGCTACCGGACCGTAGCACAATTTTACCTGAGCGGCGGCAAAAGTAATTTTTAATTAGTTTGCACCCAAACCTAATTCAAAAAAAAGATGGATGTAAAAATTGAAAGCTCCTGGAAGGAAGTGTTACACAAAGAATTTACCAAAGCCTATTTTGAGCAGATCGTAGCTTTTTTGAAAATAGAAAAAACCCAGGGGAAAATCATTTACCCGCCCGGCTCACTTATCTTCAACGCATTTGATAAAACACCTTTCAACAAAGTGAAAGTGGTTATTCTCGGGCAAGACCCTTACCATGGGCCCGGGCAGGCTCATGGCTTGTGTTTCTCTGTTCCGGATGGAGTGCCATTCCCTCCTTCATTAAACAACATTTATAAAGAACTGCATACCGATGTGGGCATGCCATTTCCTAAAACAGGTAATCTTTCCAGGTGGGCGGAACAGGGCGTTTTTTTATTGAATGCATCTTTAACAGTGCGTGCCGGTGAGCCGATGAGTCATGCAAAAATTGGCTGGGCCGAATTTACTGATGCGGTGATCAAAACAATTTCTGCTGAGAAGAAAGGTGTAATCTTTTTGTTGTGGGGTAAGTTTGCACAAGACAAGCAGGTACTTATTGATGAAACAAAACATTATGTACTAAAAGCCGCTCATCCATCTCCTTTAAGTGCACACAACGGTTTCTTTGGCTGCAAGCATTTCAGCAAAACAAATGAAATTCTAAAAAAACAATCACTGGAAGCCATCGACTGGAATCCATAACAACTTAACGCTCTATTACCGCAATTGACATTGCAGATCAAGCCTGTTACTGCCGGAAACCTATGCTGTGCTTTGATCTTCGCGTTTGCCCCGTAAAGCGCTTACAGTACAAGAGTGCGACGCAACGGCAGCTACATAGTAGCAATACAGCATGGCTCAACATAAAAAATGACCAAAATCTTTACGTCTTTAAAATGCAAAAAGCGTCTGGCAGATCTTTTTATACTGACCAGCCGTGCCGTTTACTCATCCCTATTTAAGAAAACTTTGCCGAGAATGATTTTGCAAGCTTTAATAGAATGTTATTTTTGCTGCCTTAAACTACACTAAATGGGTTGGATTATTTTTATTATTGGTGCGATAGGCTGGCATATCGGTTTGTATGGTATGTTCAAAAAGTCCGGAATAGACCCTGTAAAAGCTTTTATTCCTTTTTATAATACCTGGCTCATCGTGGAGAAATGCGGTATAAGCAGGCTTTGGTTCTGGCTACAGCTTATTCCTATTGCAGGCCAGTTCATCACTATCTGGATCATTATTATTTATACTATGCACTTCGGCAGGTTTGGTGTAGGAGATCATGCTGCTGCGGTATTTGTTCCTTTTATATACCTGCCATACCTCGGCTTCTCAAAAGATGTGCGCTGGGGCGGTGATAAGGTGATGAAGACCTACAGGAAATCTGCCGCACGTGAATGGATAGATGCTGCCGTGTTTGCAG